>DIDQ01000170.1 GCA_002418215.1 Anaerolineales bacterium UBA5796 | reverse complement strand
CACAAAGGCACCCTTCGGCTTCACTCAGGGGAAACTCCGAGCACAGAGGTTTTCTGGCTCTCTCGTAACAAACGGGAAAGAGCCTCAACACAAAGGACACAAAGTACACACAAAGGAAAAGAGGCTCATTTTACGAGCGTTTTCCTTCGTTGCCTTTGCCTGCACTGGGCCGCAGGCACACGTGTGTCCCTTTGTGGCCCTTTGTGTTTCAAAAGGTTTTTCCCGCCAAAAACGGGAGAGCCACATTATTTTAATGACCCTCCGGTTGTCCCGGCCTCGGATTTAGACCGGATTTACGGAACGGCAAAAACGAGATCGAATTCGATGTCCGTTCTCAGGTCTGCACTTAATTTTATAGTGCGACCATCCGCCGCCGCGCCGGATGGCAATACCACAATGGACGCGCCGTCTGGCAGCAGGATATTTATGGTGATCGGCGTAGCCAGGGTTCCGGGCTGCTTTTGGACCCTGAGATGGTAAACGTACTGGTTGGTTTCGGCGCCGGCTTTCAGGATGCTTGCGGGAAGGGCGAATTCGAAGCCGGTCGTTACCGACTGGCCGCCGGGGACCACTTTCAGGGTCCCGAAAGCCTGGGCAGCCTCGATCTCCTCGCCCAGCAGGTCCACTTGCGGAGGGACGGGCTGCCGGAGGATCATCCAATCCGCCGGGATGGCCTGCGGGACGGCCTGGATCAATTTTGCGCCGAGGGCCGTGTAAACCCGCATGTAATCCCAATAACAGCGATCTATGGGATAGTCCTCCTGTCCATTCACGGTTTGCCCATGCCACTGGATGCAGGGGATGTCATCTACGGCGTTATTGCGATGCGACACGGTTAATTTGCCCAGCGGCGCGGCAAGGTCAGACAGGTCAATACCATAAGCCAGGCTGGTTTCGACCAGGGTGTTGGTCTTGTTGAAACCCACGTTGAAATCCGCCACCATCAGGAAATCCCCGCCGCTAGGTCTCACGCTTCCGTCCCATCCCCGGGCTTCGAGGAACGAAGTCAGGGACGGGTTATCCAATTGCAATAACAAGTGACGCTCGTCCAGAGTCTTGATGAGGACGGCCGCCAGTCTTTCCCATTCAAGATCGCCTTCGAATATCCTGGCAAGGATGGCCGAGGTCAGCTTGTTGATAAAAGCCTTGTTGTTCCAATCGGGCGAGGCGCGTTCTTCAGGCGTGGGCGTCTTGGCCGCCCGCATATACGCAATGACGTTGTCCGCAGTGATCAAATACGGTGCGTCTTCCACTTCGAGCGGACCCAGGACGCCCAGCATCTCCACCAGCATTTGCTGGTCGAAGGCGATGACCCCGTCCACCGAATGGTCATTGGTGAAAGAGTAAAGGTATTCGGCGTATAAGGCCGTGGTGGGGTAATTCGTGAACCAGTTCGCGTCCCGGAAGATCAGCACCGGGCTGTTCATGTAACGGCTCAACTGCCAGGGAGCTGTGGGATAAGGCCGGGACCAGTTGTCGAAGTTGCCCGAATCCTGGAAGGCCACGTGAACGATCTCCCCATTCTGGACGAGGAGCGTTCCAGCCGCGGTGATAAAGCCGCCCGTCGGGCGCAGTTCGTCTTCGTTTTGGACCAGCAGCAGGTACGTTTTCGGGCCTTCACTGGTGGCCCCCAGGGCCCGGGGAATTTCCAATGCCACGGTCAAGCCCTCGGACATCAGGGCCAGGGCCGGGTCCACTTTCGATAGGATCAGGTCACGCGCCAGGGGGGATAACCGCTCCGGGTCCAGGCGGGACCGGGCGCCGGCCGCGGCATCCAGGGTTTTCCGAACCCCGATCAATTGCGGTTCGATCGCGTAAATCGCCTCGGTCAATTCCGACAGGCGCAGTCCGGGCATGGCTGCATCGCCCATGAATGATTCTGCAACCGGCAGGATGGCCCGGTACGAATCGTCGGCGGCGGTCAGCATGGAATCGGCGAGCAGGATAAGGTCCGGGGCCGCAGCCAGGTCTCCCCCGTAGGTGGGCATCCAATCCAGCCAGGGGGCAAGCCAAAGGACCGGCTCCGCCTCCATTTTCAAGGCGTCGAAATCCTTTTTCAAGGTGGAGAGGGCCGAGCCGGCCTGTTTGATTTGCTCCAGGTCAAAGGTCAGCGCCGTAAAATTTTGAAGCCGCTCCAAATCCTGCCGGACAACGACGGCCTGCTCGTAAATTCTTTTGGCCTTCAGCCCCCCCAGGGCGAGCGCGGCGAGAACCAGGAAAGTGAAGGCGATAAAGGCGGCCCTGGCAAAGACTTTTCGCCGCCGGGCCGGGGCGGATTGCGTTTTTTGGGGCAGCGGGATGCTCCCTTTTTCCAGGGGATAACCCGCGCCCGAACTGGAGAGACCCGCCTGGGCCAAATACTCCTCGCGGGCCATAATGGCCTCGGCGAGTCTTTGCAGCCCCTTCCGGTGCCAATCGCTCAGGGTGCTGTCTGGCGCGACCTCCAATTCATTGCCCACCAATCTATAAGCGGCAGCGTCGCCGTCCGAAGGCGGGTTCCCGTCTCCCAAAGCATAGAGCAAGATGACCTGGTCGATCCGCCCCCAGGCATCCCGCAAAGAGCCGGGGACCGAGGTCCCGAAGCGGATGGGCGCAAAATACTGGGCAGCCAGGATGCCGAACTCCCCCCAACGGGTATCGAGTCGCAGCCCCTGCCTGGGAGGCGCGCTGGGCATCACCTGCTGGAAAACAGACTCGACCGCGCAGATCAATTGCCTGCCGGGAGATAACCGGGCCAGTTCCGGGCGGCTGGCAAGCAGATCCCGGACGAAGCGGCTTTCCAGCCAGGGGTGGGTCTCTAAATTTTCAGGGGATTGGAGGTTTTTCAGGATCTGCTTCAGTGAAGCAAAATAGTCTTGGCTTAACGACATCTTCGAATTCGAAACCAGTTATTGAGGTTCACCAAAATCAATTAAGGTCACCTGCGGAAACGTCCCGAGGGTTCCCGTAGTTAGGGCGTTTTTATGAACGAAACCTTCGGGACGGTCTTAATCAATTTTTATGATAGTCAATAGTTAGGGGCTGGTCCTTTCGCGAGGAATAAGAATCCACCCGGAAAACGCCCGGCAAACCGAGTTCCAACCGTTATACTCCTTCAACGCCCCGGCGTCCACCGCCAGGCTTTTTGCCAGGGTTTCCAGGGAGACCGAAACCTGGGCCACAAAATACGGCTCGAAGGGAGGCATGTTGGCAATGTCGGCGCTCCCGACCGGGACAACGATGACCATATCCACCCAGAGCGGCATCGGCAGGAAATAATTTGCGGCCTGGATCGCGTTTTTGGTCGTATCGAATTTGGATTCCAAAAGGTCTATGCTTTCCCCTTCAGAAACCTTGTGGATCACGAATTGATAATTCCCGGTGTTGATCGGCGTATCCAGCCCGTAGCCGCAAACTGTGGCCGCGGTCGAAAAACCGTTGGGCGTAGGGCTGGCAATGGATGATATTTGGGTCGAAGGTAACGGCGTTTCAGAAGCCTCGACAACCGCGGGGGTGGGTGATGGGATATCCGAGGCGGTTGCCGCAGCGGGACCGATCACCGGGGTTGCAGGCGGGATGCCCCTCAAGCCGGATACAGCCGTCCCCACCCCGGACCACAGGCCTGCCGCCGTTGCGGAAAGGTCCCCGGTGGAAACAGCCCACAAAACCCCCGCGCCGGTCAGCAGGATCAAAAACAGGAGCGACAGCCCCAACCGGCGCTGGCTTTCATCCGCCTGGCGCTTCAAACGGAATTTCGAGGGCAGCCTGACCTTTTCGCCGCCCATATAAACCGGGCAGCGGGAGTAATTTTCCGTAAGGCATTGGGCGTTTTGAAGCCCCAGGGTCACGGGAGCTACCTGGCGGGACAAGTGGCAGCAATTCCAGATAGACGGAAACGCAAAAGACGTTTCCTGGTCCTCACGAATACCCAGGTACGGGCAAACCCGCAACTCCGGCGAAGGTACCTTTTTATGGGCGTCCAGCATGGTCAATCCCCGCTAACTTCCCGGGAGTCGCTCTCTGTGGTCTCTTTTTCTCTTTTGAACAATTTTCCGATCAGGGAATTCCCTTTACGCCTGTTCCCCGATATCACGGGAGTCTCCTCCGAATGATAGCCGTTACCCGAATACGGGTTATAGTAGTTGTAGGGTGAATAATAACGATAGCCGCCGTAATAATACGACCGGTTCCGGGGGATGCGGTTCAGTACCACGCCGACGATCCGGCTGTTGGCCCGGTTGAACATCTCCAGGGTTGCGGCGGCGGTGTCGGCGTGGGTGTGGCCGGGCCGGACCACCAGCAGCACCGCGTCGGCTTTGCGGGCCAGCACCTGGGCATCGGTCACCATCGAGGGAGGCGTATCAATCACCACCACATCCGCAGTCTCAAGGATGCTGTTGAGGATGCGGCTCATCTTTTCCGACCCCAGCAGTTCCACCGGGTTGGGAGGCAGGCTCCCGCTGGGGATGATCGCCAGGTTGGGCAGCGAGGCAACCACCCGCCCGGCTGCGCTCAAATTCGTGTTGCCGCGGAACAGGTCGCTCAACCCCAGGCGGTTGGGGATCCCCGTCAGCCGGTGGATACGCGGACGCCGCAGGTCGGCATCCAGCAGCACCACTTTTTTGCCGCTCTGGGCGATAATGACGGCCAAATTGGCGGCGATGGTGGTCTTCCCTTCTGCCGGGGAGGGGCTGGTGACGATGATGGTTTTGATGGGCTTATCCACGCCGGCGTAATCCAGGTTGGTCCGCAGGGAGCGGAAGGCTTCGGAAACAGGGGAGCGCGGCTGCTGGGCAACGTAAACCTGCTCGGCAGTTTTGTTCTTATATTTCAGTTGGGCAATGTAGCCGATGACCGGAACACCCAGCACCCGTTCGATATCGGAGGGGGTTTTCAGGGTATCGTCCAGGTATTCGACCAGGAAGGCGATCCCGGCCATCAGCATCAGGCCGACCGCCCCGGCGAGGGCCGTGGTTTGCAGCGGTTTAGGGCGGATCGGTTCGAACGGGACGATGGCCGGTTCGGTCTGGATCACGGTCGGGGTGCTCTGGACCCGCGCCAGGCGGACGGCTTCCAGGTTGTTGAGCAGGTTGAGATAGATCTGCTGGTACAGGTTGAGGGTCGTCTGCAACTGGGCCAAACGGGTGGTGGTGTCATTGTTGCTGTCCACCGGCTTGCCCAGGACGACCAGGTTGGTGTAGATTTGCTGGTACAGGTCCAGGATGGGCTGCAACTGGTCGAGGCTGGCCTGTTTTTCGGCCATCTCCACGCCTTCTTCCGGGGTCAGGGTTCGTTTCTTGGACAATTCCTCGATGCGGCTTTCCAGTTCGGAGGTTTGGGCCTGGAGGTCGGCGATCTGGCCCTGGACCTTTACCACCTGGTCCTGGACCGTTGCGGTCGAAATGTTGTCTATCTGGTTTTGCAGGTTGGCGATCTGGCCTTCCACAGTCTCGATGTTCTTCTTCAGGTTTTCTTCCGAGTTGGCGTAGCGGACGGCCTGCATACTTTCATTTTGGTTGATTAGCGCAGTGATCAAGACGTTGGCGATTGCGGCGGCGTGTTCGGGGTTGCTGTCTTCGACGAGCAGTTGGATGAACTGCGAATCGTCCGATTGTTGGGCGCGGGCCTGTTCGGCCAGGACCGGATAGCCCAGTTCCGCCGAAGCCGCATCCAGCACCGGCCTGGAGGTGAGCAACTGCACGTAGGTCTTGGCCAATTGCTGGCTTTCCAGGTAGGAGTTGTAGTCATACGCAGTCTGCACAGGCCGCAAAAGGACAAAGCGGGCGGTAGCCTGATAGGTCGGCGTCTGCCGGGTGGTAAAGTAATACCCGCCCCCGGCCCCGAGGAACAGGCCCAAAATAAGCAGCCAGGCCCAACGGCGGGCAATGGAAAAATATTGTCTGATCTCCATCAATTCTCCTGCGATGTTTGGATAATTTCTCGAAAGAGGGGGAGGGATATCGCGGGCAGGCGCGGCCCGTCCGCAATACCCCGCGCCCCATCATCTAATCAATATTTGTAACTGCTCAGGCTTGCAGGTTTTTCGCCTGACTCGGCAGTACGAAAAAGCCCTCCGGGCTGCTGAAAAGTCAGCCTTTGGCCGACTTCCATGAACTGAGGCAGGGATTTATCCCGCCGGAACATGCCGGGAGGCCAGACGGCTCAGCAGTTACCAATATTTCAGAAAACAGGAAGGCCGTGAGAAATCACCGCTAAAGATCCGCCGCTTCCTCGACCGGGGGTCAACAGGAATATTATACCCGTTCAGCGGCTTCGCAAACTTGACCGGTTACATTACAGATTTGAACGTTGCAAATCTTGTCGGGATATCCCCCGGTTCGCCGATGGCCTGTCCCTGGACTTCGACCCAGGCGTGGGCCTGGATGCCGTTCAGGGTCTTGCCTGCCCCGATCTGCAGCCGGGCGGGGATGCCGCGCCGTTCCAGCATCCGGCGCAGGGCCAGGGCGCGGACGAGACAGGTCATCGGGAGGAGATGCAGCCGGGACGCCAGACCAAGCAGCCGTCCGGTACGCTCTGCCGGGATGACCTGATCGGGCAGGCCGGGGGCTTCGTCCGGCGTCGAATTGACTGGGGTGGCCAGCGTCTCGAAACTCATCCGGCGCAAGGCGAGATAACAGCCCAACAGCGTCCACCAGGCTTCGGCCAGGACGAGCCAGTCGGCCGGGGACAGCCGGCGGGCGATGGACAACTTATGCCTGGGCGAGTTCCACAAGGCCGTTCTCCAGCAGGGTTTCGAGCAGTTCGAGCAGGTCCCGCTCCAGTTCGTCAGGCCCGACCTCGTATTCGTCCAGGAGCAGGCGGTGGACCTGCCTGAGCGGCTGCCCGCCTTCGAGCAGTTCCCAGGCCCGCCCGCCGGCGTCTTCGAGGGCGTAGTAGGTGTTGGAGCGGGTATCGAGCAGCAGGCTCTCGCCGTCCACGCTGGTGAAGAAGACGTGGGCGGGGATGCGCGCAACGGTATCCAGGGTCAGCATGGGTTCTCCAGCAGGGTTCCGATTTCGGGCAGTGCAGCTTCCCGGTGGGGATAGGCCAGCCGGTAGACCGGGACCCGCCCGGCTGCCCCGGCGCAGAAGGCCAGGTGTTTCGCAAGCAGGGCCGGACCGAGGAGCCGGGTCCCGGCGGTGTGGCGGATCAACTCCCGGACGGCCCGCCCCGGAGGGAGCAACTGGAGTTCCGGGGCGGCATCCACAGCGGCATTTTCCAGGACACAGATCCGGTCCAGCGGGAGCTGCTCCGGCAGGGACAGCCCCGGCTGCCGGTCTGGCGGCAGTTTCAACTGCGGGAAGCGCGGCCAGACCCGCACGCCGTCCGGCTCCAAGGTCGCCGGGAGGATGTCGTCTGCGACCCGCTGCCAGCCTGAACTGTCCAAATAAGCGGCCAGGGTGGATTTGCCCCGGCCCGACTCGCCCAGGAAAACGGTCGTCTGCCCCCGGAACCGGGCGGCGCTGGCGTGCAGGCTCCAGGAGCCGCGCATGGACAGGGCCAGGACCAGGGCCGGGCCGAGCAGGATTTCGCGGTCGAGGGCAGATAACGGTATCCGGTCATGCCCATCCTGGGCATCCTCCACACGGACGATCGTCTCGCCCCCAGGCCCGATGTAGAAGTCGCTGCCGCCAGAGACTTTGAGGAGGAGGCCGGGAGGAGCGGACCAGGTTTCGACATGACGTTTTGCATTGCCGAGCCAGCCGGTCGTATGGCAAGAGATGTTGCCGGTTTCAGAAGATGGGGGGAAAAATTCCGTCCAGGAAGCCATCTGGGACTCGCCTGAGCCTGACTTATTCGGGGTTTGGGCCGTTGTGGGGTTCTAGGGATTTCCAAACGGGTCGTAAAAACCGTCCGGCTGGGACAGGCCCACCACAGGCGCTCGGGTGGTCGAGAGGCCCGAATCGCCCGTACCGGGTGAACCGCCCAGGGTCAGGCCGCGCAGGTCTCCCAGTAGTTCAAGCCGGGGTTTGCAGTATGGTTTACGGTGTCTGGTCTTTCCATCTCCAGCAACCTCTTTGGCTCCAGACGTTTGGATTTGATAGGTGGGCATCTTGACTCCAATGACAAGAATGGGGTTGCCTGGCACCATGCGATATAAGACACGCACAACCACGGCACGAGTGCTTCCGGCCCGTCGGTTTCAGGCGTGACCGGGATATTCCAATGATCGTTCAGCCAATCGGCCCGGACGAAATTCCGCCAGGTAGCAATGGGAGACTGCAAGTTTGCCTGTAAAATCTGGTTTTCATATTCAATACAGCGTCTGAACAAAGATAAGAGGGGGGTTGGTTGCTGGCGAACACGGATGTTCTCTGGGAGGATGCCCTTCAAGGCCACCCGCAAGATATACTTGTAATAACCACGATTGTAAAGCTGGTGGGCGGGAAGCGCTAACACGAATTCGACCAACCGCAGGTCCCGGTAGGGGTGGCGCAGATCAAGCGCATAGCGGCCGGCATTGAAAATCTCTCCCACACAACTACTGGCCGCCTCCCTGCCCAAGATGTTCCGTTTTAGCTCGAAAAGGGGATCGAGACCGGGCGCGGCTCCAGACAGACAGTCGGCCGTAAGAGAAGTCAGCCACGCCGAGACTTGGCCCTTGCGCCGGAAACGCCTCCCGCCGGGAATCTGGTCAACCAGACGCCTGGCAATGCGCCGGACATAACTCGACCTCAAGGTCCTTCCCAGACCAGCGTAACGGAGGTGACGTTTCAGTTCACGGCCAGCCTCCCGGAATCGTTTCTCTTCGAGCAAGGCAAACAGCCAGTCTCCTTCTCCGCTGTAAAGTTCATCGCCAAAGGCGCCGGTGAACAAGACGCGCAGCCCTTCCCGGTTTGCCCGGCTGTAAGCGCGCTCTTTCAACAAACGGTAAGGATTCCCTTCAGGATGGTTCGGGTTTTGGGGCCAGTTCTTCCAATCCTTGAGAGGCCAGGCATCATCACAGGGTATCTGGATCGAGCGGAGGTTATATTTCTCCTTGACCGCATTGATATAAACCCGTTCATCACAATCCGCCAGTTCGTCGAACACATAAGAAATCGTGGTCAATGGCTGGGGGGCGATCATGCGGGCGGCGAGGCTGGCAACCGAGGTCGAATCCAGGCCGCCGCTCATCAGCACGCCGACCGGGGTGGTAGAACGCATCCGGCAGCGGACGCTTTCTTCGAGCAAGGTGCGGAAGTGTTCGGCGTATTCCTCGTCGGTTTTGTAGCGGATCTTCTTCGCCAGGTCAGGCTGCCAGTAACGCCATTGACGTTCGCCGGAGGTGTCAACGACCATCACGTGGGCCGGGAGGAGTTCGAAAACACCCTCGAACAGGGTTTGCCCGTCGTCGGTGGCCCGGAGCGCAAAATAGTGGGCCACGGCCCGTTCATTGATCTCCGGTTTCAGCCCGTCCGCCCCGGCGACGGCCCAGGGTTCAGAGGCGACGACCAGCCGGGTCCCGCGCCAAGTGTAGAACAGGGTACGGTCGCCCAATTGGTCCCTGGCGCAGACCAGCCGATCCTTCTGTTCGTCGAGGATGACCAGTCCGAACTCGCCGACGAAATGCTCGAAGCAGTGTTCCCCCCAACGGGCATAAGCGCGCAAGACCAGGGCGGCATCCGAGAGGCGGCCCCCCTGTTCGGGGTCAAGACCCAGGCCGCTGAAAAGTTCGGGGCGGTTGTCCAGGCGGCCGTCGAAGGTGATCCTGAACGGCGTCCCCGGCAACTGCAAGGGCTGTCTTTCCCCAACTTCTTCCGGGGTGGTCCAGAAATGCCAGTGGCCCAGGGCGGCGCGACCGGTCACGGACGCGTCGCTCCCGTCGGGGCCGCGATGGGATAACCGGTCCATTACGCGCTCCAATACCCCGGGGGCGACCGGGGTATTGGAATAATCGTAGACAACTGCAATGCCGCTTATGGGGTTGCTCCAACGATGTGAGGGGTTAGTTGCCTTTAGGGGTCAACGGTCAGGGTGGGGTCGCCCATCAGGGTCCAGCCGAGGAGCACGTCGAGCAGGGTGGGGTGGGTTTGGGCCAGTTCGAGTTTGGCTTCTTGCAGGGCCTGGCCGATCCGCAGGCCGGGAGCCGCCAGCCGGGGGGTCAACAGACCACCCAGCAGCGCCTCCGAACTCGATTCGGTCAGGGTCGAGGCCCCCAGCACCGCGGCTGCACCCTTATCTCCTGAGAACAGCAGGCTCTGCACCAGGTAGTTGTTGACCGGGTCCACGTAGTAGGTGTTCCAGCAGCCCCACTGCACCGCCACGAACGGACGCCCCACATTCGTCAGCCCGGTGGCATGGCTGGTGTTGAACAGCCCGCTGAAGGTCCAGGCTGCCGGACCGGAGTGCCCGGTGAAGGTCACCAGGGCCGCACCCCGGTTCATCGCCTCCAGCAATCGAGTCCGGGCGGTCACCACCCCCAGGTCGTCCAGGTGCAGGCTTTCCACCGCCCAGCCGTCGGGCATCCCGGCCGCCAGCCGCTCGCTGATCTTCTTGAACGAGACCACCCCGTCGTGCTGGTCGCTGGCGAAGACCGCCGTCTGCCCGTAGTCTTTGGCCCCGTAAGCCAGGGTCTTCTGCACCACCATCTCCAACTCGGCTGCCGTCCGCACCGGGAAGCGCCCGATCGCCAGGTCGGGCAGGTTGTCCCCGTCCACGTCGGCGTAGAGCGGGTCAGCCGGGACGAATTTGGCGATCGCCCCGGTGGTGGCATACAACGAGGGGATGAAGCTGATACTCCCCCGCCCCAGGTAGTCGTGGTAATCATACGTGTCGCCGCCCACCAGCAGGACGTACTCCGTCCCCAGGTTTTCGTAGGCATACCCAATGTAGGTCTTGATCGCCTGCGGGTCGAAGATGCCGTAGGAATAGCGGGCGTACAGGTCGTTCACGTCCACCACCCGGACGCTCAGACCCTCGGAGCGGCGCGCCTGCGCCAGCGGTTCCACCCCGGCGATGAAATCCGGGTGGGCGATGATCAGGAAGCGGGCCGGACTCTTCAGGTCTGGTTCCCGCACCGGGACCGTTTCCAGCCGAGGGGCCTTCATCTGCCCCGCCACCGTCACCAGGTAGGTATCCAGTTCCCCCGTCCCAACGAACGTGGCGCTATACGCACCGCCTTCGGCCTGCACGACCACTTTGGCCAGCCGCACCGGACCGTCTGCCCCCAGCCGGTAGACGACCACGTTCCGCCCCGGCAAGTCTGTCACCTTGAACATCCTGGCTTTGGCGGTGAAGGTCAATTGCCCCTCACGGGCGGCGAAGACCCGCCGGTAGGTCAGGCTGTATCGGTCCAGGTTGACCATGTCCCATTGCGCACCGGTGTCACCTGGCAGGCTCAGGGTCAGGGTGTTGGTCCCCTCCCGCAGGGTTCCGGCGGGCAGGCTGAGGCTCAGGGTCTTCTCCACCAGCCCGTCGAATAACTCGTCGGCCAGGCTGACCCCGTTCAGGCTGACCCGCAGGTGATGGTCCGGGGTCTGCGGCCAGTCCGTCACGCCCCAGACCACCAACTCCAGCCGGGCGCTGCCGTTCGGGTCGGCCAGCCCGTCCACCTCGAAGTCGAAATTCCAACTCTTGGGGCTGGTGTAGGCCAGCATCGAGGCGGCGTACCAGGCGTCTTCGCCGGGGGCGTAGTTGGCGTAGGCTCTCGGGGTGTCCACCACCAGGGTCTCGGCGTAGGCCAGCGGAGTCCGGATCCTCTTGGACGGGGCGCTGCGGTCTACTTCCACCGCCGGGCTGCCCGCACGGGCCACTTGCAGGGTGTAGACGTTGGCGTCGGTGTAGAGGCTGTCGAGGGCTTCTCCGTAGAATTCGATGGAACTGCCCGGCCCGAAGACGCTTTTGCCGTTGACCCGGATCGGCGTGACCTGCCCCTGGCTGCTCAAGCGGATGCGGTCGGCCCGCACCCCGGCCAGGTCCAGCCCGGCGCGGCGCAGGGCTTCGTAGCCGATCCGGTACAGGCCGGTCTGCTCCACTTTGAGGATCAGGCGGGCGGGGTCGCCGGGGGTGACGGACAGCTCGGGGTTGGCGAAGCGAGACCCGGAACGGACGGCGGCCCAGTCTATCTGGTCGGCTTCCTGCCGGTCGCCGTAGTCCTGGCCCAGGCTGAATGGGCCGTGCAGCCTCGTCCTGCCCAGCACGCTGATGTCTTCGACGTAGAAGGTCTCCCCGTCTGCTTCGGCGCTGAAGGTGTAGTCCTGGCGGTCGAGCGAGTCGGTCTGGGCCGAGGGGATCAGTTCGTCGTTGAGCTGGAGCCGTTCGCCGTCCTTCTCCACGTACAGGTTGAAGCCCACGTTCCCGCTCTCGGTGGCGGTGCTCCACTCGAAAGTCACAGTATCTCCATCACGCTCAGCACGGAAGTACGAGACCGTCACCGGGGTGGGCACGCCCCCTTCACCCGCAAAAAAGTCGCTGAAGCTCGCAAACCCCGTGCCGGTGACCGTGGTCGCCGTGGAGGACGACGAGACCGGGCTGCTCCAGGTGGTGGGGGTGTATTTCTGGACGACCAGGTTGTTCGTGTCCGGCGAGCCAACCAGGTCGCCGGGGACGAAGGTCAGGGTGATGTCGTAGCTGCTCGTCCCCAGGCCGCCCGCAGGCGTGAGGGTCCAGTAGCGGTTGACGTATTTGTCCCCAATATCGGCCGAGATGAATTCGGGATGGCGGCCCGGGGTGACGCTGGCGGTGAGCGTCCCGGCGACCGTCACGTCGAAGTTGGCCAGCTCGGCCGGGGTGTAACTGTCTGCATCGCCGATCTCGAACTTGAAGGTTTGGGAGGCCCCGCTGCTGAAGGTTTTCCGCAAGTTGCCGTAGACGTACTTGCCCGCCCCCGCACCGGATACCGATCCGCCCGTCCCCAGGACCAGCGCGTTCGCCCCGGTGGTGAGCTTGCCGTCGGTAAAGGCCAGCACACCGTTGACGGTCTGGTCCGCCTCAAGGGTGACGCCGCTGGCGTTGTTGACGGTGAGATTGTTGAAGATCGTGGAGCCTGAGCCGCCAATCGTTTGAGGCGCGCTGCCGTTGAAAGTGGCTGTGGCTGTACCCTGGGCGAAAGCGCCGTTATTGGACCAGTCGCCTTTGATCGCCAGTCCAAAGTCGCCGCTATCCAATGTCGTGCCCGGTTGAATGGTAACATCATCATTGATTGTTGCTACGCCAATAAGGAGAGCGGTCTTGGCGTTATTGGTATTGTCCACAGTCAGGCTCGGCATTTGCCCAATGAGCCTGAAAGTAGAGTTTGCAACCGTCGAACCATTTCCAACCTGCAAAATTCCCCCGGTAATGGTGGGGGATGCGGCAGAAAGGCGATAATCAATTTTGGTTCCTGTGGTGGTGTTGGCCTGAACAAGGACGATGGTCCCGCCGCTCATCGTAAATGAAGTGGATGTCGAACTTAAATCAAACGACCCGTTGTTGCTCGACCCCTGCCCGACCGCGGCAACATTCACCGTGCCGCCCGACTGGTTATAAGTGATTGAACTTGTAGCCCTTAAGCGTCCGGCAACATTGAGCGTACCGCCTTCGATGATGAAATTAGCGCCCGATCCTGCATTGATGGAATTTCCCGAACCAGTGCCAAAATTCGCCGTACCGGCGCTGACTCGGATCAACCCATTGTTAGTTGTGGAAAAATCCCCACTCCTGAGCGTGCCGCCATTGATCCACAGCCCAGCCGATGAAGGGATCGTCGGCCCGGAGGTGAATTGGGCCGCGGCATTGGGATGCGTAAGTTTGAAAGTGCCGTTCAACAGCGTAAGCTGGCCAAGCATATCCATCGGCCCGGTAGCTTCAAGAAGGTTATTCTTGCTGCTGCCCTTGTCCACCCTCAGGCCGTAAAACGTTGTGGACGCAGAGCCTTCAATAACCTGCGCGGCCGTGCCGGTGAAAGTGACGGTGCTAAACCGGGGGTCGAACGTGCCGCCGTTATTGGTCCAGTTGCCCGTGACCGCAAAGGACGAAATGCCGCCGGGACCGGCGTCGAGCGTGCCGCCATTCAGGATGACATCCCCGTCAACGTTTATTGCCGGGGAGACCGCGCCGCTGGTCATTTCGAGCAGGCCGGACGAAAGGGTCAGGTCGCCGCCGATGTTCAGCGTAAAGTCGGTGACATCCGTCAAGGCCAGCGAACCGGACCCGGTGGAGGCTACCGTTAAATCGCCGTTGACCGCCGTCAGATTCCCCGTTAAATTCACCGCCCCGGTCTGGCCCGCGCCATCCCAGGAGAAATTGCCGAAAGACTGGCCCAGGCCGGAGGGGGCGGTGTCAACGACTCCCGTAACCAGAACGGTCGAAGCCGCGTTCCAGGCGGCAGTCGGGAGGATGCCGCCGTCCCGGTCGTGCTGGTAGAGGCTGCCCGCCCCGAAATAACTCGTGCCGCTCATGGTGAGCGCGCCGGCGTTCGAGAGCGTGCCATCCACCGTGAGGTCGATGCCGGTGCCATTTGCAACAGTCAATGTGACGCCGCTGCCGACCGTGACCTGTCCGCCTGCGGCAATCGTCGCCTGGTCCACCGTGAGGGCCGAGTCGAGCGTCAAGGTATGCCCGCTTTGGACCTGGATGGCTCCGTTGCCGGAGGTGGGCCAGCAGCCGGCCGCCGACCAATCCACGCCGCCGTTGGACGAGACTTCCCAAGCGGCGCTGTCGGTCCACGGCCCCGAGGCGGCGGAGCGGTAGAGGCTGGTATCCGCTGTACATTGGGTCGCCGCGAAGGCGCAGCTCGACTTGCCCCCGGCGTTGACGGCGCAGACGGCGTAAGCCTCGGTCCCGGCCGCGGCCTCATCAGTGTAGGTCAGGCGGGCGTTGGCGACGCCGTAAGCCGGGGGATCGACCGTGGCGATCCGGTTGGTTTCGTCCGGGGTGAAGGGGGACGCGGCGCTGCGGTGGACGGTGTAACTGGTGGGGACTTCGCGCCCGCCGCCGGTATCCGTCGAAACCAGGTCCCAGGCCAGGGTCACGCCCGAGGCGTCGAACTGCGTCGCGGGGGAGGCGGGAGCGGCCGGGGTTTCGATCTCGTCCCGTTCGAGCAGGACCACGCCCCAGGTCGGGTTGACCGGGACCGTGACCGATCCGCCCGTGACCGTGTACGTATTCCCCTCGATCACGTCCAGCAGGACCGTACCGTCCGTCAAACTGTAGGGCGCGGCGTTCAGGCCGTTGAGCGTCACCGAATGGGAGGCGCTGTCCCGGTTGAGCAGGATGATGGCGGTTTGGCTGGCATTGGTGCGGGCAAAACCGTAAACCTTGTTGGGGTCGTCAATCACCAGCCCGTGCTGCACGTCGCCGTCCTGCAGGGCGCGGTAGCTGCTGCGGATGCTGGACATCCGGCGCATGAAACCTTGCAGGGCGGTGTCGGCGCTGAAGTCGCCGGGCGTGTCGTCCCAGGGGAAGGGGGCGCGGTTGTAGGGGTCGTCTTCGTATTTGCCGCCGCTGAACACCCCGTCCTGGCTCAGGCCGATTTCGTCGCCGTAATACAGGGTGGGCGCGCCGGCGTAGGTGAAGGCGAACAGCCACAGCTCTTTCATGCGCTGGAGGGCGGCGGAATCGTTGTCATTGTTGATCTTTTTCAGGAGGAAGCGCGTCCGGTTGGTGTCGTGCGAGCCGCCCAGGTTCATCATCGCCTTCCAGGCCATGGGCGGGTAGTCCTCCTGGATGGAACGCAGGCGGGCATTAAGTTGTGAGGGCGAGACGTAGGCAATAGGGCCGCTCGAACTGCCCGCATTGCTGTCGTTGTCCTCGAAGACCGACCCGCCCATGCAGCCGTCGCCGCTGCACCCGGTAAAGAGCCAGCTCAAGACCGCCGAACGGTAGCGGTAATTCATCACGCTGTCCCATTCGCTGCCCAGCAGCCAGGCCGAAGCGTCGCCCCATTCCTCGCCGAGGGTGATCGCCGAAGCGTCCACCGTGCGGACAGCGGAGCGGAAGCCCTCCCAGTAACCGTTGGACGGATCATTGGCCAGACCCGGGTCCACGTCCCCGCCGACGTCGAAACGCCAGCCGGAGGCTCCCTGCCCGATCCAATACGGACCGACGGAACTGCTCCCGTTATCCCAGACCAGACTCCGCACTGCGGCGCTGTCCGCCTGCAACTTCGGCAGGGACGAGTACCCGTACCAGGCTTCGTAGGTTTGCAGGGCGTCGCCCGCGCCGTTGGCGCATTGATCGGGTGAGGGGTTGGACCCGGCCGGGAAGTAGTACCAGCCATAATACGGCGACGATCCCGCTTCGCAGGCCCCGCTGTCATCGTCCGCGCCGGCGCCGCCGGGGGAGGTCAGCGTCCCGGAACTGTCGTAGCGGCTGTACAGGTCGAAATAAGTGCTGTCGGATGAGGTGTGGTTGAAAACCCCGTCCAGAATGAGTTTGATGTCGTGGGCCTCGGCAGCCGCCGCCAGGGCCTGGAAATCGGACAGGGAGCCGAAATCGGGGTCAATCGTCAGGTAATCGGCGGTGTCGTATTTGTGGTTCGACGGCGAGCGGAAGATGGGGTTGAGATACAGCACCGAGACGCCCAACTGGTCGAAATACCCGGCGTTGATCTTCTCGGTGATGCCCGCCAGGTCGCCGCCGTAGAAGTTCTGGCTGTACACGCCGGGGCAGGCCGCGCTGCGCGGGTCGCAGATGGCCGTGTTCCAGTCCATTTCACCGGAGCGCGCCACCGTCCCGCCGGACTGGTCGTAGAAGAAACGTCCCGCAGCCGGGTCGTTGGACGGGTCGCCGTCCCGGAAGCGGTCGGGGAAGATCTGGTAGACGACCCCGCGCTGGAACCATTCGGGGACGGTGAAGGCGGAGTCGTAGACGGTGATCTGGTAACTTGCCTGGTCCACGCCGCTATTCGTATCATACATAGCGCCATATCCGCCGCCGTAGAACTTTACATCATAATCCGAATAGAAATCCTGGTCAGCAGAATAACCGCTGGGGCATACGCCGTTACCGTTGTCATTCAATTCGAAGAAATAATACAGGATCGTCGGGTCGGTTGGCAGGGGAATGTCTACGTACCAGTAATCGTAGGTGGCAGGATCGGAGTCGAAAGTCCCATCCCAGGCCATGTTGTAGTAGGTTTCCGTGTTGGTACGGTCGTTCCAGACGCGCACCCGGGCGCTGCTGAGTTCATCCTGGGCTACGCGCAGGCGCAATTTGACCTGTGTCGCGCCGGCAGCAATCGGCCCGCTCGGGCTGCGATAATCCAAGTTGAACGAGTCATGCAAGACCTGTGCCCAGGAAATGTCGCAGTTTGGGCCGTAAACGGTATAACTCCAGTTGAAGCCGGTGAAACCGTAGTCCGAGCCGCCTTCGTTTCGAGTAAAAAGTTGGTATTCGACAAAAATTCCACTGGCCTGACCGGGGATGTCCACACGCCAGTTGGCTCCGGGATAGCTGGTATCGTAGGTTCCCAGAACTTTTGTATAGGTGCTCCCAATCTTGTATTCCAATCCGGCAGTTTCCCCCGGAGCCGTGTCGCTGTTGATCCAGACCCGCACCGACTGCCCGCTGACAGGGTTGCCCGAAGGAACCTGGGCGATCCAGGTCCGGTAAGTCGCGGCCAGCGGCCGTCCCTCCCCCGCCGCCCCTCCCGGCTGGACGGACAGGAACAGCAGCCCCAAAACGAACACGGCCAGGAGGGAGAACCGAAGTGTAGTCTTTGTATTCATGTTTTCCACCGCCTTTTGGTATTTGATTGAGTCGATCCCTTCACCCAACATACAATTTATCTTCTCTGACTGCACTGCAAAAACCTTTTCACCACAAAGAACACAAAGTACACAAAGGAATTCATAAAGGTCTGCTTGAGAATCTCA
>DIDQ01000007.1:221-12400 GCA_002418215.1 Anaerolineales bacterium UBA5796 | reverse complement strand
ATTCTCCGATGGTGCACCTGACGCTGGGGATTCTGCGCAAATCTCAAGCAGTTTTCTACGCCTTAGCCTTTTTCTGGCTGGACGGCTTCGCCGTCCCCGCCCCAGCGCAGGTACTGATTACTGCAGTTGTCAAGTGCTGAGAAAGATCCGTCTTTTCTAGAGCTTTTCCGGTGACACCGGACCGAAAACAAGATCTGCCGATCAAGATCCAACTCTCACGGCAGATTTTTCATTCTTCAGGATGATCTTTTTCATATTTAGGGAATGCTTCGCCAGCCCCGTCAGCTCATACCTTTGTGCGGGGGGGGGCCAACTTCTTTTTTTGTCGATCAACAACCGCTAGGCGGTCAAACCAAGTTCAGTCATGCGCGCCAGGACTTCTTCTTTTGGCGCCAGCCTCCTCGGAACATCCCTTCTCACAAAATGTGTGATGTCGGTCTCGACACCCAACTGCATTAGCGCATATTTGGCGAATTGTTTGTAGGTCAAACCCATGCGCGTATCTTCCTTCAAGCTCCATGACAACAGCAACATCTTGTAGGCCAGGTCTTCCTCGCTGGCATGGATGTCGGTCTCTTCCTTGCTGAGCACATGCCAGATCGCAACCAGCAGTTTCCGTGCGATCACCACGATGGCTTGGTTCTTTTTGCGTAAACGGCTCAGATACTTTTCGTATTCTGCCTTCCAAAACGGCGACATGCCCACTGCTCGCCAAGCTGCCTCGACCATCGCCCAGCGCAGTTCTCTCCGCCCTTTTTTTGTGATCTTCTTGTCCTTGTGGGTCTTACCACTGTCATGCACGCCCGCACCAATCCCGGCATATCCAACCAGTTTCTTGGCACTTTCAAAGCGTGAGATATCCCCGATTGCTGACAACACGGTCATGGCGACCACGAATCCCACACCTGGCAGTTGCATGAGTTGCAAGGCGGGCTTGCCCCACAGGGTACCCGTGCTTTGACGTTGGAGTTCTTCATCCACCGCTGACTTTAGCTTTTCGACTTCCTGCAATAGTGTCAGCTCCTGGCGGATCTGCATCTTCTCCAATGCGCTGATATCTTTCTGCGCTTCCCACCAGACCTGATCCAATAGACCGGTTTCCGACAATTTCAGATTGTGCTTGTGCAGCAGGCTTTGCAGACGATTGCGGATCATGGCACTGGTCTTGACCAGGCGACCCCGATAGGAGATGAAGGCTCGCAATTCCCGTACCTCCATTGGTGGCACCCACACTTCCGGAACGATCCCACCGACGAGAAGTTTCAGAAGTTTTTTGATATCTTCCTTGTCCGTTTTGACGCGTGCCTTTGCAATCTCCTCTACTTCAGCAGCATTTGCCACCAGGACTCGCCCTGCTAACGGCGCTACGATGTCATAGGTTGCCCACACATTCGTGGTCGTTTCCAACACGACAATGTCGCCTGCCTGGATGTTCTTCTTTGCCCACTCTGAAAACTTCTCTGTACTTACCCGTCGTGGCGTCAGAACCCAAGCCTTTTCCGCGTTCCAGGCTCCCACCAGGATATATTCCCGGTGGATATCCAGCGCCATGTACCTTTCATAGCCCCTTGTATCTTGTACTTTTTTCATGCTACACTCCTTATATGTTTGGGACGTGGATTTTAGGTTTTGAGCTGCAGGTACCGATACGGGTTCTTGGCATCCATTGCCAGTCCCAGATTAGTCTCCGCCGAGTGTCCATATAACGCAGCGGACTTCGATCTCAATTGTGGTGAGATCGTTTCCATACCCGCGGGCGGACAACCCGAACGCTCACATCCCATTGGCGTTCCCGGCTTTGAATCACTCCAAGGATACGCCGATGCCACGTCCCATTCAAGGACATTCTAATAACGCCAGCCGTTGAAACTGTCGAAAAAGTCCCTTTTCAAAAACTGATCTTTGAAAAGTGGGAAGGAAACACCAAAAAACGACTGGTTTTCGGTGCTCCGCACAACATTTTGGTAAGATTTTGGCTATTTTTTAGCCTGTTGTGGGAGATTTTTTTGAACATTTTTCGAACCACGGGCTTTTCGACAGTCTCGTTGGGCTGCTAAATGAAGAAGTTGTGGCTAAGTTATGTCTAATCAAAAAACCCTCTTTATGCTCGTTGGACCAAAAGGTTCTGGCAAAACTCATATTGGGACGCTTATTAATCAACATACCGATATTGCATTTCTACGGGTTGAGCCAATCTGGTTAGGTCTGAAGCCTAATGAGGATGGATGGAAAAAAGTCGAAACGACAATTGATGCAATGTTTCAGAACCACGATAAACTAATGGTTGAGAGTCTAGGGATTGGTGAAGAGTTTCGCAAATTCTCTGCATCCCTTGCAAGAAAATATTCTGTCAAGATGATTCGTGTTTATGCAAATCTGGAAACTTGTTTCACTCGTGTAAAAACAAGGAATAATGTTGAACATATTGATGTTTCCGACGACAAGGTCACAGAGTTCAACCAAATTGCTGCCGCTGTAACCTACAACTGGAATCTCGAAATTAACAACAATGATCTAGCCTCAGACAAAGATATTATTAATGCAATTCAATCTATCAATGGTGTTGAAGGTGAATAAAAAGCAACTTGAAAGTCGCGGGGCGCAGCCCACCGATAAACAGCCGTGTCAAGGGTAAAGCGGAACTTGAATGAAAAAAGCCCCGGGGACTGGAAAAGGCCTCCGGCTCCTCGGCCGTTGGCCGAACAAACTCATTGCTCGTCTGGGTTTGGTCTCTCTCTACGGACTTCTGATGTAGCATTCCGGGATGCGTCGCATCGAGCTTGTCGAGATGTTCCCTCATTCAGGGCAAGGCAGCGGAGGTCGCCCGGTGTGGGAAAGCCGCACGCCGGTAAATATAGGGAATTGACCCTATCGCGACAACGAGGAGGGAGAGGCGGCCCATCTCAAGTTACCCTCTGGCAGAAACTAAAGGGAATGAGTGAGTATCAAACAAAGTCCCAAGAGCAATTTGTCAGTTGGAATTATCATCGCATCGAGCATTCCTATCATACTTATCATGGTTGGAATTGTCGCTGTACTAGGATGGGCAGGCCGTACTGACCCTATAACAGGAATCACCCATACAACAGTTGAAAATTTTGTTTTATTTGGAGGACTGTATTTTGCCTTACCCTGTGGCTTGCTTGATGTAATCGTTGGAATCTGGGCTCAAGCCAGAGGCCTAATGAAAAAGAGGTTCACCATAATCGGAATCAGTGTTGGCACGCTGGGTATCCTCATAGGGCTTCTCTCATGGACTTTCTTCATCGTGGTATCATCATTTGTGTTTTAGCTTTGGCAATCTGATGGATATGTTTTTCGCTCATAATCAGGTTGGTCTTCAAAGTAGCCCACCGACAAACAGCCATGTCAAGGTAAAGCGGAAAATGGAATGAAAAAAGCCCCGGGTCCTGGGAAAGGCAGTGGGGCGGATGGGACGAAGCGCATCCCTGGCGGTATAGTCCCAAGGATACGCCGATGCCACGTCCCATTCAAGGACATTCTAATAACGCCAGCCGTTGAAACTGTCGAAAAAGTCCCTTTTCAAAAACTGATCTTTGAAAAGTGGGAAGGAAACACCAAAAACGACTGGTTTTCGGTGCTCCGCACAACATTTTGGTAAGATTTTGGCTATTTTTTAGCCTGTTGTGGGAGATTTTTTTGAACATTTTTCGAACCACGGGTTTTTCGACAGTCTCGTTGGGCGGTTTCAATCACAGGCAAATACAGTATGATTGGTTTGAGAGTGCCCTTCGCGCAGAAGAGGAGTGATTTATGTCAGCAGAAGAAAACAAAGCATTGTTGTGGCGTTATATTGAAGAAGTTTGGGACAAGAAAAATCCAGCAGCTGTCGATGAATTTCTTTCACCAGACTATCAACGACATCGTTCCCCGACTGCGGCACCTCTGACACGCGAAGGGCAAAAACAGCTTCTCCTCCAATTTCGGACGGCCTTCCCTGATATCCACCTCACGGTGGAAGAAGTGATCGCCGAAGATACGCGCCTGGCCTTTCGTTCAACGATGCGAGCCACTCATCAAGGGGAATTGCTTGGTATTGCACCAACCGGCAGGCAGATCACCGTTGGTTTGGTAGATATCATTCATATAAAGAATGGTCTATTCGTTGAGCAATGGGGCGGTCCAGATTTGTTTGATCTAGTGAAACAACTCGGAGCAGAATTCTCTCTGAAATCGTCTGATGCATAAGCAAGCGAAATCAAGCCTGAGTTGTGATTGCGAAAACTAAGGTTGAGAAGACACAAGTTTTGCTCAGGGCAACGAATGGTGGTATCGTCTAAATATCTGCTCATGGTTCCAATCCACTGTCACCGCCCACCGATAAACAGCCGTGTCAAGGGTAAAGCGGAAAATTGAATGAAAAAAGCCCTGGGTCCTGGGAAAGGACTCCGGGGCTTTCCTTTTGGGGAGACTTTTCAAGCTGAACAGAAACACCGTCCCGAAGGTTTGGTTCGAACGACTCAGGAGCTTAACGGCAACCCTTCGGGACGTTCTTCCCATACCGATCACTGCTCCCTGAACACCGCCCTCACCAAACCCACCAGGCTGTCCAGCCCCCTCCCCAGCGGCGCGGTGTAAATGAACTCGTTCGTCGTGTGCGCCCCGGCCCCGCCCGTCAGGCCCACGCAGACCGCCGGGTAGCCCAGGCTGAGGGGGATATTGGCGTCCGTCGAGCCGATGGTCAGGTTGGCGGACAGTCCCTGTTCGGCGAGGGAACTCACCGCCAGGCGGACCAGCGGGTGCAAAGCCGGGATTTCTCCCGCCGGTCTCTGCCCGATGACTTCGGCCTGGGCGCTGACCCCGGGCCGGTTCAGCGCCCGGACCATCCCCTCCACCCGCCGCACCAGATCGTCCAACGCCTTCGGACTTTCCGAGCGCAGGTCAAGCTCAAGGCAGGCCTCGGCCGCGATGGTGTTGACCGATGTCCCGCCGGTGATACGCCCCACGTTGAGGGTGGTGCGCGGCTCGGCGGGCAGCTTCAGCGCCGACAGGCTGGAGACGAATCCGCTCAGCTCGTGGATGGCCGAGGGCCGCCCGTAATCCGTCCACGAGTGGCCGCCGGAGGTGCGGGCCGTGACCCGGTAACGCTGCACGCCCAGGGCGCGGTGGTAGACGTGCCCCAGGGCCATGCCTTCGAGGACGAGGTAAGCCCGCACGTCCCCGCCGAAACGTTCGACCAGCGCCCGCATCCCGCGCAGGTCGCCCAGGCCCTCCTCGCCGGTGTTGGCCGCCAGCCACAGGTCGCCCTCCAGCAGGATGCCCTCCTGGCGCAGCGCCCAGACCAGCCCCAGCAGCCCGGCCACCCCCAGCGAGTTATCCCCGATGCCCGGGCCGATGATCCGGTCGGACTGGTGGATCAGGCGCAGGTCCGTTTCGAGGGGGAAGACCGTATCGAGGTGGGCGCTGACCAGCAGCGGGGCGGCGCTCCCGGTCCCGGGCAGGCGGGCCAGGGCATTCCCCGCCGCATCAATCTGCGCGTCCGCCAGGCCCTCGTCCGCGAACAGGCCGCGCACGAACGCCGCCCGCCGCGCCTCGTCGAAGGTCGGCGCGGGGACCTGCTGGATCTGGACGGCTAATTGGAGGAGGCGTTCGGAGAGGGTTGGCATACTGTTTCTCGCTTACGGAGTCCAAAGTCGCTTACGGAGTCCAACGTCTCCTGACGTTGGAGAGGCCCAAAGCCGGGAGACTTTGGAGTCCGTGAAAATTATATCTTGCGCACCAGGCCGCGCAGCGATTCGACCCGGGCCTGGGCCAGGCCTTGCAGCACTTCGAGCACGTAGAAGGCCCCGCTGCCTTCGAGCGAGAGCGAGGCGGCCACGTTGCCGTAGAGGGCGGCTTCCAGCGGATCGAACGAGCGGCGGTAACCGGCCATGAACCCGCCGCAGAAAACGTCGCCTGCGCCGGTGGGGTCAGCGATGCGGGAGGAATAGGCCGGGACCTCCCAACGCTTCTTGCCGACCACATCGAGCAGCAACTGACCTTTGGCCCCGCATTTGACCACCACGAACTCGCAGCCGAACGAGCCGACGGCTTCGGCCATCTCCCACAGGTCGCGGGTGCGGCCCCAGAACAGGGCGCGCAGCTCTTCCTCGGAGGGGATGAAAGCCGTCAGCCCCTGGACGAGCGGGCGCAACTGGTCGAGGTAACGCGGGTTCATGTAGGACGGGGATGGCGACAGCGTGACCGCCGTGACCGCGCCGAGCTTGAAGGCCCCGATCAGGCGGCTCTGGGTCATATAGTCCAGGGCGCACAGGTGCATACTTTTGGCGAACTGGTAATCTTCGGGGATGTCGGTCAGGTGGGGCGAGTTGGGGGCGATCTGGCTGATGCCGGCGGCGGTCTCGTCGGGCGGCTGGTAACCGAGCAGGGCCTTGGGGAAGCTCATCTGCCGCCGGGCGAAGTGCGAGACCGGGTTGGAACGCTGGGGCGTGGACCCGTCTCCGTAAGCGAGGAACAGCCTCAGGTCCAGCACGCCGGGGATGACGTGGAGGCCGCGGGCGTCGAAGCCGCGCCGGTCGAGGTCCCGCAGCCAGTCGCGGGGGTAGTCCTCCCCCACCCGGCCCAGCAGCCCGATCCCGGAAGTCCACAGGGCGGCCCCGGCGGCGGTATAAAGCAAATTGCCGCCCGGCGCATCCAGCAGGGGGCGGCCAACCGGGGGCAGCACGTATTCCCGTCTCAATTGCCCGGCGATGATGTGGGTAAGTTCCATGAGTATCAGGTAATCGGTTACTTACCGTCCCGAAGGTTTGAGCGGCTCGACAAGGTTTTTCAAGGGAACCTTCGGGACGTTCTGCGCATGAGTCAGGTAAGAAAGGGACCCGGGGGGGCGTCACTCTTGCGGGCGTCGAGCGGGAGGAGGAAGGAGAAGATGCTGCCCTTGCCTTCCTTGCTTTCGACCCAGATGCGCCCGCCGTGCATTTCGATCATCGTTTTGGCGACCGACAGGCCCAGGCCCATGCCGCCGTGGCTGCGGGTGAGGTGGGTTTCGACCTGGTAAAAACGCTCGAAGATGTGGCCCAGGTCTTTGGCCGGGATGCCGATGCCGTCGTCAATGACCGAGACCTTGACGTAACCGGGGACTTTCTCGGCCAGGATGAAAACGTGGCCGCCCCGGTCGGTAAAGGTGAGGGCGTTCGTGATCAGGCTGCTGAGGGCAATGGTGATCTTATTGGTATCGCCATCCACCATGAGGTCGTCGCTGACAACGTCCATGCGCAGGTCGCGCCCCTTCGAGCGGGCTTCAGCTTCGAAGGATTTGACCACGTCTTTCACCAGGAGCGATAGCGAGATCGGACGGCGGCGGACGACGGATTTGCCCTGCTGGTAATTGTCCACGTCGGACATGCTTTCGATGATGTCTTTCAGTTTGACCGCGTTGCGGATGATGGTGTCGAGCTGGGCGTGGGCGTCCCGGTCCACCTGCTCACGCAGGAAAGTGGCGTGCCCCAGGATCAGGCCGAGGGGGGTGCGCAGTTCGTGCGAGGCGATGGCGATGAAATCGTTCTTCATCCGGTCGAGGGAGGCCACCTGGTCTCGGGTGGATTGTTGGCTGCGTTCGAGACGGTCGTTCTCGATAGCCAGGGCAGACTGGGAAGCAAGAGTCTCTAGGATTGTGACATCTTCCCCGGTATAATGGGTGCTGTTCGCCTTGTTGACCGCTTCCAGTACCCCCAGTGTCCGTCCTTTGTAAATGATTGGGACCGCCAGGATCGAGCGGGTGATAAAATCAGCCGCCTGGTCTATGCCCTTGAAGTGCCGGGGATCAGTCGCCGCGTCGTGGACAACCAGCGTCTCGCCATGGGCATAGACCCAGCCGGCCGCGCTGCCGTTGACCGGGACGGTCAGCCCGGTCAGGGCCTTGCGCTGGGACCAGGGCGTGGCCGCGAAGCGAAGCTGCTCAACGCTTTCGTCGTAAACCAACACCGAAGCCGCTTCACTGCCCGTCAATTCACTGGCTAAAGTGATCGCGGACTGTAAGAAGGGCTGCAAATCGAGCGAGGCGCTCAATTCACGGCAGACCTGGAGCAGTCGTTCCATCCGCTGTAAGTGCGCTTCTGTTGACATGGGCAATTCCGAGGAGAAGTATCTCCGCGATTATAGCACAGGCGATTTAATCGAAAGTTCCATTTTTGTTGACTCTTTGGGTGTGTCAGTAATTAACCCTTTGGGCATAAGGGATCAGTTTGCGGTAAACCACGGGATGATCCGATAGACTTGGCGGGAAATCCCGGAAAATCAAACGAGTAATGAAGGAGAAACCATTCATGAGCAAAAAAGTACGCGTCGCGGTTATCGGCGTTGGCAACTGCGCCTCCTCCCTGATCCAGGGAGTCGAGTACTACAAGAACGCCAAAGAGAGCGACACCGTCCCCGGCATTATGCACGTCAACCTGGGCGGCTACCACATCCGTGACATCGAGTTCACCCTCGGCATAGACATCAACGTCACCAAAGTCGGCAAAGACCTGTCCGAGGCCATCTTCGCCGAGCCGAACAACACCTACAAATTCTGCGACGTGCCCCACATGGACGTCCCGGTGGTGCGCGGCATGACCCACGACGGCCTGGGCAAGTACCTGCAGCAGGTGGTCGTAAAAGCCCCCGGCCCCACCGCCGACATCGTCGGCCTGCTCAAGGAGACCAAGACCGACGTGGTGATCAACTTCCTGCCGGTCGGCTCGGAGATGGCGACCAAGTGGTACGTGGAACAGGCCATCGAAGCCGGCTGCGCCTTCGTCAACGGCATCCCGGTCTTCATCGCCTCGTCCGAATACTGGGCCAGGCGCTTCCGCGACGCCGGGCTGCCCATCCTGGGCGACGACATCAAGTCCCAGGTGGGGGCCACCATCCTGCACCGGGTGCTCACCAGCCTGTTCGTGGACCGCGGCGTGCGCCTCGACCGCACTTACCAGCTCAACTTCGGCGGCAACACCGACTTCCTCAACATGCTCGAACGCGACCGCCTGGAGAGCAAGAAGATCTCCAAGACCGGCGCAGTCACCAGCATGATCCCCTACGACCTGGGCGCCGACAACGTCCACGTCGGCCCGTCGGACCACGTCCCGTGGCTGAGCGACCGCAAGTGGTGTTACATCCGCATGGAGGGCACCACCTTCGGCGACGTGCCGCTCAACGTGGAGACCAAGCTCGAAGTCTGGGACAGCCCCAACTCCGCCGGGGTGATGATAGACGCCATCCGCAGCGCCAAGATCGCCCTCGACCGCAAACTGTCCGGCCCGATCGTCGGCCCCTCGTCCTACTTCTTCAAGACCCCGCCCAAGCAGTTCCGCGACAACATCTGCCGCGACATGACCGAGGCCTTCATCAAGGGCGAGACGAACGAGTGAGCGCTTGTCATTCTGAGCGCAGCGAAGAATCTCCGCCACAGCGGCAGAGACCCTTCGGTCGCTGGAAACCGCTCCCTCACACCGTCCCGAAGCGGTGTCCCTTCGGGAGGGTGACATAAAGTAATAAGAAATCAATAAAAACCATCAGGCGCGCCGGCCCGGTGCGCCTTTTCTGTTATCATTGGACAAATTCCCCACGCCAAAGCGACTTATGCGAACACAACGCTCATCACTTTTGACTTTTTACCTGTTACCTTTTACGACTTTAGGCCTGCTCGCCGTTATCCTGGCCGCCTGCGCCCCCGCCGCGCCTCCCGTTTCCCCCACCCCCGACCTGTCCATCGCCCTGACCCAGGCCATGACAACCGCCCAGGCCGCTCTCGTCACGCCTTCCCCCACAGCGACAGAAACCCCGCTGCCCACGGCCACCATCGCCCCGCACACACCGCAGCCCCTGCCCGCCACCTTCCAGACCGGCGAACTCAACCCCCTCGACACCCCGCAGTCCTACATCCCCGACACCTGCCAGGTTCTCAAGGGCAGGTGGACCTCCACCAACGCCGCCCCCGGCACGGTGGTGATGACGGTCATGTTCCACAGCATCACTAAAGGCAATATCACCACCGACAACCAGATCAGCGCCGATGACCAGCGCCGCCTGCTCAACGACCTGCACGACCAGGGCTTCGAGGCCATCACCATGGGGCAAATGGCCGACTTCATGGAGCGCAACGCCTACATCCCGCCCCGCTCGGTCCTGCTGATCGTAGACGACCGACACTTTGCCGAATACTTCGACACCCATTTCCGTCCATTCTACGAGCAATGGAAGTGGCCGGTGGTCAACGCCTACATTGCCAAAGACGAACGCCCCGACCTGTGGGCCGAGAACGCCGCCCTGTCCGCCGAAGGCTGGGTGGACTACCAGGCCCACGGCGTGATCCACAATATCAACATGAACGATAACTCGTCCGATGAGTACCTGACCGGCGAGCTGCAGGGCGCAATCGAGAACTTCCAGAAATACCTGGACAAGACCCCCATCGCCGTCATCTGGCCCGGCGGTGATTTCGGCCTGCGCCCGGTCCAGTTTGCCCGCAAGTTCGGCTACCGGCTGGGGTTCACCATCAACCCGCGCGGCCCGGTCATGTTCAACTGGGTCCCGCAGGCAGGCGAATCCGACCCGAGACGCCCGTCGTACATCCCCGAAGGCCCCGCCGGCGACCCGCTGATGACCCTGCCCCGCTACTGGGACACCGACGCCCGCCAGCACATAGACGTGGTCCGCCGCATCGGCAAGGAAGCCGCCGCCTATGCCGAACAGAACAAAGCCGTCGAACTGGACTACTACGACATCCTCTGCGCCCCCACCTACGGGCCGATACCGTAAAACAACGTTGGTCGAGTAGGCGATGCTCTTCGCCGTATCGAGACCAACAATGAGATATTGCCACTCAAAGTGTGGTCTCGATACGTTTCTCGAAAATCACTCAAAACTACTCGACCACCAAAAAGAATTACCCAGGAGGCCAAATGTCAACCGATTGTATTTTCTGCAAAATCGCTGCCGGTGAAATTCCCGCCACGGTCGTCTACAAGGACGAACTCGTCACCGCCTTCCGCGACATCCAACCGGTATCACCGACCCACGTGCTCGTCATCCCCAACAAACACATCCCCTCCACCAACGACTTCACCGCCGAAGACGAATCCCTGATGGGACACCTGCTCGGCGTGGCGCCCAAAATCGCCGCCCAGGAAGGCGTGGCCGAAAGCGGTTACCGCCTGATCGTCAACACCGGCCCGGACGCCAACCAGGTGGTGATGCACTTCCACCTGCACATCCTCGGCGGCCAGCGCATGAAACACCCGATGGGCTGAGATGCAGATCCGGGCAACCCTGTTTGAGACCTTCCACCTCTACACCCCGGATGGAGACGCCCTCGACCTGGGTTCCCCGACCACGCGCTCATTGCTCGCCTACCTGCTGCTCAACCGTCACCGGCCCTCAGACCGGCGGCGGTTGGCTTTTTTATTCTGGCCCAACGCCAACGAATCCGCCGCCCGGCGCAACCTGCGCCAGTACCTCCACCACCTGCGCAGCGTGCTCGCCCCGCTCGACCCCGAAGGCGGACTGCTGCTGACCAGCGGCTCGACCGTCCAGTTCGACCCGCAGGCCCCCGTCTGGCTGGACGTGGAATTCTTCATCCAGAACGCCCGGCCCGAAGCCGAGCTCGCCGAACTCCAGGCTGCGCTGGCTCTCTACACCGGCGACCTGTTGCAGGACCTCTACGACGAATGGTGCCAGCCCCTGCGCGACGAACTCCACCAGCAATACATCGCCGGTCTCGACCGCCTGAGCCTGGCCTTCCAGCAGTCCGGCCACCTGGACGAGGCCCTCAAATACGCCGCCAAATGGGCCGAGGCCGAACCCTTCGACGAGAACGCCCAGCGCCGCCTGATGCAGGTCTACGCCCTCAAAGGCGACCGGCCCCGGGCCATCCAGGTCTACCAGAATTTCAGCCGCGCCCTCGCCGAAGAACTGGGCGTGGACCCCCTGCCCGAGACGCAGGAATTGTTGGCCGACATCCAGAGCGGGGGATTGGTCCCGGTAACGGGGTCAGGCCCGCCGGTCCCCGCCCCGCAGCGGACCCGGCGGCCTGCTCCCGCGCCCCAGGCCCCCTCCGCCCTGCCGCTGATCGGGCGCGAGGCGCAGATATCCCTGCTCCAATCCGCCATGGACCGGGCCGCCCAGGGCAGCGGCCAGTTGATCCTGGTCAGCGGCGAGGCGGGCATCGGCAAGACGCGGCT
>DIDQ01000007.1:0-175 GCA_002418215.1 Anaerolineales bacterium UBA5796 | reverse complement strand
GGCATCGGCAAGACCCGCCTGCTGCAAGAGTTCATCGCCCGGCATCCCGGCACGCCCATCCTGCAAAGCGCCTGCTACGAACTGGAGAGCATGGTCCCGTTCGCGCCGCTGCGCCAGGCGCTGGAGACCAGCCCGGCCCTGGCCTCGCTGCTGGCGGTGCAAGACCTGCCGCCCG
>DIDQ01000165.1 GCA_002418215.1 Anaerolineales bacterium UBA5796 | reverse complement strand
GGGTGGGCGTGACGGTCGGGGCTGGGGTCGGGCTGGGGTCGGCGGGCGGGAGGATCGCGCCGCAGGCGCTCAGGGTCAGCGCCAGCAGCAGGGAAAGGGGGATAAATCGGCGCATCAATCCAATGACACCGGGGCGCTCAGCATCGCCACCAGCAGCTTGACGGCGTTCTGCACGTCGTTGTACTCGACCATCTCGGACGGCGAGTGGATGTAGCGGCAGGGGATGGACAGGCAGCCCGCCGGGACGCCCGCCCGGGCGACCTGCATGGCTTTGGCGTCGGTGGTGCCGCCCAGCAGGACTTCGCGCTGGTAAGGGATTTTGGCGCTTTCGGCGCTGCGGATCATCCAGTCCACGATGCGCGGGTCGGCCAGCATCCCGCCGTCCTTGATCTTGACCGCCGGTCCCTTGCCCAGCGAGACTTCCATCTTTTCGCCTTTGGGCGTATCGCCGGTGGCGGTCACGTCCACCGAGACGCCGATCTCCGGGTCCACGCCGAAGGCGGCGGTGGCCGCCCCGCCCAGGGTGACTTCCTCCTGGGTAGTGAAGACGAAATAGACCTCGTGCGGGGTGGACTTGAGCTGGCGCAGGGTCTCGACCATCACCGCCACGCCGATGCGGTCGTCCATGGATTTGGCGACCAGCTTGTCGCCCATGTCCAGGAAGGCCCGCTCGAAGGCGGCCACGTCGCCGACCCGCACCGGGCAGTCTTTGGCCGAGGCTGCGCCCACGTCAATGAACATTTTGTCGTAGGGGTGCATCTGGTTCCAGTTTTCGTAGCGTTCGCCGCCGATCACCCCCCGCGCGCCGTTGACGAAGACCACCCGCGCCCCATGAAGCACCTGCGGGCGGATGCCGCCGATGGTGGTGAAGCGCACGAAACCGTTCTCGTCAACGTGCGAGGCGATCAGCCCAATCTCGTCCATGTGCCCGGCGAGCATGATCCGCCTGCCCTGCCCTGAGCCGTTCCCCTTGCGGACGATCAGGTTGCCCAGCGCATCAACCCGCACCTCGTCGGCCAGCGGCTCGACCTCGGCCCGCACCACGTCCCGGATGGCGGATTCGTAGCCCGATGGGCTGAATGTTTCGGTCAATTTTTGGATGAGAGACTTCATTGGATCTCCTTGATGAATTCACTTGAACGTTACGCGGCCCTTTGTCTTGCCCATAGCGACATAAATGCCTGCCCTGAGCATGTCGAAGGGTCGCGTTACGTTATTGCGCCAACGGGACGATCTGCCCGTCCGAAAAGGCGGACTCTTCGCGTTTCTTGATGATGTAGACCTTGCCCCGGCCCATCACCTGCCACTCGCCGTCCAGCCGGCCGACCAGGGCGGTCTCCTCGTCAATGCCGAGCACGAACTGGTCGCCCGACAGTCGTCTGCGGGCCGTGGTCAGGATCATCGGCCGCCAGAGCTTCATCCGGTCGAAGTGGGGGATGACGCTCTCCGCCGGGAGTTTGCCGAAGGCCGGGATTTGCTTCATCCCGATCGAGCGGATGTCGGGGACGTAGCGGGCCAGGATCATCGCCCCGGCCGAACACCCGGCGTAAGCGGCCCCCCGACCCCAGGCCTGCCCGGCCGCGTCCCAGGCTTTGCTCCCGGCGAGGGTCTGGTACAGGTAGAGCGGGTTGCCGCCGGAAAAATAAACCAGGTCGGCTTCGGCGATCATCTCGGCCCAGAGCGGATCATCGGCTTCGTCCCGATTGGTAATGCGCACGCCGTTGACATCCGCGCCCAGGCGCTGGAAGTGGCTGAGGCCCATTGATATCCAGCGGTCCACGCTGGCGTCGCCTTCCGTCCCGGCTGCGGTCGGCAGGCAGACCACGCGGGGCTTGCGTCCGTTGAGGTGCAGGCAATCGAGCAGGGTGCGGTCTATGGGTTCCATCACCGGCAAATATTCGCCGGAGCCGAGCAAGGCAATTTGTCCATTCATACCAGTAATCTCATCTGTCATTGCGAACGAGCTGCTGGTCGAGTAGCCCGTGTTCTCCGGGCGTATCGAGACCCAGCGAGCGAAGCAATCTCCTGTTTCGAGGAGATTGCTTCACTCGCAAAGAGCGCTCGTTCGCAATGACCTTACCGCCGCTCGCCCGCCAGCAACTCCGGGGTCATCCGGGTCAAGGCGGCGTGCAGCAGGGACAGGGTGGCCTTCCAATCGTCGAGGCGGGAGAGGCCGGCGGCGGTGTGGGCGTAGCGTCCCGGCACCGAAACGGATACCGATGGGACCCCGGCCCGGGCCTTGTGGATCGCCCCGGCGTCGGTCCCGCCCCCGCCCGGCTGCCGGAACTGGTACTTGATCCCGTTCAGGTCGCCGGTCTCGGCCAGGAAGCGGATCAGGCGCGGGTCGCCGAGCGTCCCGGCGTCGGCGACGTAAATGGCCGGGCCGTGATCCAGTTTCGTATTGTAGGAAATATTCTCGCTGCCGTCGTGCATGGGCAGGTCGTTGGCCGGGGTCGAATCGATGGCAATTGCCAGGTCCGGGTCGAAGGCATGGGCCGCGACCTTCGCCCCGCGCAGGCCGACTTCCTCCTGCACGGTGAAGGCCGCCAGCACGTCCACGTTGGCGGGAGCATTCTTGACCAGTTCGATCAGGGTCGCCACGCCAATGCGGTCGTCAATGGCCTTGGCGAAGATCGAAGGGCCGACCCGCCTGAACCGGGTGGCAAACGCCGCCCGGTCCCCGACCTTGACCTTGCCGCCGCCGGGGCCGACATCTATCCGCAGGGAGTCGAGGGGGATACTCTTCTTGCGCTCGTCGGCGGTGGTCAGGTGGATCGGTTTGGCCCCGATCACGCCGGGGAGGTGTTCCCTGCCGACCAGCACCTGCTTGCCGACCAGTTGGCGCACGTCGAGCGAGCCGACGGTCTCGAAGCGGAAGATGCCGTCCTTCTCGTCGTCCACCAGCATGAAGCCGACTTCGTCTATATGGGCGTCGAGCATCACCCGCAGGCGGTTTGCGCCGCCCCCGTTTTTAGTCACAAGCACGTTGCCGAGGGCGTCCACCTTGATCTCGTCGGCGAGCGGGCGCAGTTCTTCGAGCACGATCTGGCGCACCTCGCCTTCGTCGCCGGAGACGGCCACAGCGTTGCAGAGTTTTTCGAGCAGTTTCAACTGGGTATTGCCAATTTTAGGTGTGTTCGGCATAAGGCCTCGTTGATAAGAGGGTTGTCATTGCGAGCCATCCTGAGCGGAAGTCGAAGGATGGCGAAGCAATCTCCCATTAAGTGGCAGATTGCTTCGCCGGAAGATCACCGGCTCGCAATGACATTAACTTTCTTCCCAAACAATCTTCTCCACGAAATCCACTTCCAGGCCGGCGATGAAGGCGGCCAGCAGGCGGCCAGCGCGCTGCACGTCCTTGACAGCCACGGCTTCGACCGGGGTGTGCATGTAGCGCAGCGGGATGCTGATCACCGCGGTCGGGATGCCCTCGGCCGCAACCTGCAAGGCGTAGGCGTCGGTGCCGGAGTGGCGCGGCATCGGCTCGACCGAGACCGGGATTTCGAGCTTCTCGGCCAGGTCTTTCAAGGTTTTGTGGAGGAACGGGTGGATGTTCGGCCCCCAGCCGAGGGTCGGCCCCTTGCCGAGGGGGAAGGTCTGCCAGTCGTTGGCGCCGGGGCCTTTGGCAAAGGTGACGTCCACGGCCACGGCCAGGGTGGGATGCAGGCCGAAAGCCGAGGTCTGCGCCCCGACCAGCCCCACTTCCTCCTGGACACTGGCGACGGCCAGCGCGTCCCAGGCGTGGGCGCGGGGCTGGAGTTCTTCGAGGGCGACGGTCAGCGCCGCGACCGAGGCGCGGTTATCGAGCGAGTGGCCCGAGAGCACCTCCCCGGACAGGTCGGCCGGCGCGGTGTCGAACGAGACGAGGTCCCCCACCCGGACGAGACCGGCCACCTTTGACGGGAGCAGGCCCACGTCCACGAGCAGATGCTCCAGCGGGACCGGGTCGCTGCCCACGCTTTCGGGCAGGGTCCGCCCCGGGGGCTGGACAGCCATCCCCGGCAATTCATCCCGCCCGCCCCCGCCCGTGGCATGGACGATGACCGGCGTGCCGGGCAGGATGCGGGCATCCACCCCGCCGACGGCGGTGACGCGCAGCAGGCCGTCCACAATTTGGGTGACCATCAGGCCGATGGCGTCCATGTGGGTGGCGATCAGGATCGAGGGACGGGGTTCTCCTGCACCGCCGCGCTTCAGCCCGTGCAGGGAGCCGAGGCGGCTGCGGGTGATCTCGTCCACCAGCGGGCGCCATTTTTCTTCGATGAGGGCTGCGGCCGGGGTTTCGTAGCCCGACAGGCCGGAAACGGAAATAAGCGATTTAAGGAATGGGGCAATATCAGGCATGGAGGGTTCCAGGGGCGTTCAGGGCGTGGGAGTGGGGGTAGGGGTGGTATTCGCCAGCGGGACCGGCGTTTCGGTCGGCGTGGGGGTGTTGGTGGGAGCGGGCGTCGGCGTGTCGGTCGGGGTGAAGGTCGGGGAGGGGAAGGGCGTCGGCGAGAGGGTCAGGGTGGGGGTAAAGGTTGCGGTGGGTGTGAAGGTGAAGGTCGGGGTGAAGGTGGCCGTCGGCTGGGGGGTGTTGGTGCTGGGCTGGAACGGCGTTTGGGTGATGGTCGGGGTGGTGGTGACGGTCGGCGTGAAGGTCGGGGTGGAGGTGGATGTGCCGGTGGGGACCGTCCCGGTGGGGCTGGGGGTGACGGGGGTGGGCGAGCCGGTCGGTGTGACGGAGGCTGTGGGGGTGGCGGTGGGGGCGTTCGGGTCGGGGGCGATCATGACGGCAAACAGCCCCGCGCAGTAACAAGGCACGGTGACGAGGATGATTCCAATCAAAGTGAGGCGGCGACGCGCCCGGACCATGTTTATGTCTGTCATAAGATGATACCCCGCCCATGATAACACCAGTCAGGGGTGGGTGTACAGTGTACAGTATGGCTCATTGGGAATCGCCGTGATTAAAACCTTTTGGACACGGATACTTCGACAAGCTCAGTACAAGTTTCACCGATTACGCGGATGAACACGGATTTTTTTTCGAGAAAAATCCGTACGCTTCGGTGAAATCCGTGTAATCCGTGTTCAGAATCACGGCAAATCCCAGAGAGCCCTTTTTGTCCAAAATCTGCCTGCTTGCGAAAAGATGAAGATGTTTTCGCAAAAAGACACGTATGTTTTGGGAAAAAGACACGTATGTTTTGATAAAAAGATACGTATCTTTTGGGGAAAAGACACGTATCTTTTTGCAAAAAGACACGTGTGAGTCTACTGCAAAAAGGTCATTTCACCGCGAAGCACGCAAAGAGCGCGAAGATTTTTAGAAGCCGAAATCGCAAAGGCTTGGGATTCTCAAGCAGGTCTTTAAGAATTCCTTTGTGTACTTTGTGTTCGTGGTGAAAAGGTTTTTGCAGTGCAGTCACGTGTCTTTTGACCAAAAGATAAAGAAGTTTGGCTCTTCCACTTTTACCGGGGAAACCTTTTGAAACACGGAGGAACACTTAGGTGACAAAGGAAAAACGCCCGTCAATGAGATGGGCCTATGGGGTCATCCATTATCGAAGTTGACTTGCGGGGAGGGGGGACATATAATTTGTTCAGCGAGTATTGTTTCTGGGCCGCCGAGCCGCTATCGGGACGTGATACGAACCGCTGAATCGCGAGTTGGGCGCCAAAACCATTCTATCCAACATGGAATTATCATGTTCAAGTCAGCAACCAGTCCACTGGAATACTATTCTCATCACGGTGTAATAACGAATCCTGAGAAGTACGCCGTGTTATTTGATGATCTGCCCTCCGATATTCCTGGGGTCTGCCAAGTCGTGCAAGGTCTTCTCATGCACTTCGGGTTTGCACAGCCTCTTTATGGTTTGGAATTGTCTGAAGAGAAAAAAGAGGAACGAGAGCTTCGTCACGTGTCAAAAATGCTGGCTCGCATTCAAGAATTAGATGACCACCCACTTACTGTACTCCGTCCGCCAGAGCAGCGTCTAATGGGGAATTGCCGCGACTTGGCAGTCTTCTCTTGTGCCATCCTGCGCCATCATGGAATTCCTGCCCGTGCGCGACGTGGGTTCGCCAAGTATTTTCACGGCCCTGCCGCTAAACCAGGGTTCTATGTTGACCATTGGTTGTGTGAATACTGGAATATGGACGAACAGCATTGGGTGTTATTTGATTCAGAGGTAGGCAACGATGAACGAGAGTATTGTCAGGTCACAATTGACACATACGATGTACCCCAAGAGCAATTTCTTGTCGCTGGGAAGGCTTGGCAACTCTGTCGCGCAGGACAAGATGACCCAAACAACTTTGGTTTCGAGGATGAGCACGGAGAATGGTTTATCCAAGATAGCCTCGTGCAAGACTTGGCGGCATTGAATAAGATAGAGGTATTATGCTGGGATGGTTGGGGTTTGGCGGATCGAGAACCAGAGGATAGTGTTTCCAAAGAGGATCTGGCTCTTTTAGATCGTGTTGCGGCCTTGACCATAGCAGGCGACTCAGCTTTTCTTGAAATGCAGTTTTTATATCAAAATGACTTCCGCCTTCGCGTGCCAGATGTCATCAGAAGCTACACCAGAACTGGGGTTCGCACGGTGACTATATAACGCAGGCGGCCTACCGATAAACAGCCGTGCCCAGGGTAAAGCGGAAAATTGAATGAAAAAAGCCCCGGGAAAGACGATGGGGCGAGGTCAAGAAGCGCCTCCCGTTGAAACTGTCGAAAAAGTCCCTTTTCAAAAACTGATCTTTGAAAAGTGGGAAGGAAACGCCAAAAAACGACTGGTTTTCGGTGCTCCGCACAACATTTTGGTAAGATTTTGGCTGTTTTTTAGCCCGTTGTGGGAGATTTTTTTGAACATTTTTCGAACCACGGGTTTTTCGATAGTCTCGTTGGTGTGCTTAAGTAGTAAAATGAACATGTTGAAAGCAGAACCTTAATAGTTGTATGTTGAAGCTAACAGAGCTAACATGTTCGGGTTCAACTCCCGTTCAAGTGGCTGGTCTAGTATTGCTAACTATGTTGACCATTGGGTTATACCATTGGGGAACTGTTCAGTCCTTAAACCTAACACGAGGAGGCAGTATGAAAAAGAAAAGTGTTTCTAAGACCAGTCTGATAGCAAAGCTGAAACCATTATTCATATCGGTTGTTTTAACCGCACATGCAATACTGGCCAGTTTCTTGGGAGGGTCTCCCGTGTTAGCTTGAGCACATAACGATCAAAAATTCAATAGGCCCAGAATGCTCTCATTCCCTTGGGAAAGGTTTTGTCGCATTCCATTCAGATTTTCGGCTCAACATTGCTACTTCGTAAAGATGATTTTTACTTGCGTCGCGGCCTCTACTTGGTAAATGTCTTTGTTGGTCGTAATCTTTTTTATGATTGCTAAAGTTTTTTTTGCGTGGGAAAAATATTTCAAGATTGGTTTGCGGCTCGTTATCAGTCATGAAAATTGGTATTCCATGAATGCGCCCAACACAGCTTTCTAAACGAGGTCGCTTGTTACGCCGCCAATGGATGGATCATATTGATCGGTGACCACGATGCACCTCGGGATGGCATGAAGCCCGTCTCCACTTCGAGTTTTTCCTGCTCCCAAGCAGAGTCCACGCCTGCCCACGCACAGGTAACGCAAGTCGTTGGTGCAGTTCCTTGCAATCAAATAGCTTAAGGTTGGAGATTGTTATGCACTGGAGTATGGTTTTCTGGCTAATCATTGGTGTTTTCTTCGCCATTGCCATTGGAATTGGGTATGCTTTCGCTGCAAAAATCTATGGTTACAAAGTTGCTATCAAAGCAACTTTTCAGTATTTGGCTATTCTTGGTGTGTTTCTAATAGCCCATTATGTGCTTTTTCTCTTTCTCCCTTCGTCACTTGAAGATGCTTTTTGGATTGTTCTTGATTCAGCCTTCTCGGTCATCTTTATAATCATGTTAATTGCACAGATTCAGGGGAAGAAGCAAGTTAGTGTCGAAAATGTATTGCTGGATTTAGGCTTGGATAATAATGGCTTTTGGCTGTTGCTTGGTGGTGTTCTTCTCATTATGTGGTCTTTTTCGTCAGTCAGTAATGCAGTTAAGAATTCCCAATTTACTGCAAGAGAAATGGCTGACATATTATTCATGATTTCAGGAAGCATCCTTGCCTTGTATAAAGGTGTGAGCAAAACTGTTTTTACAGATAAAGGCGTCTATTCACTTTTCGGATATACCAAGTGGGAAAACATCAGGTCTTATAACTGGGAAGATAGCAAATTACCTATGCTGAAATTAAGAGTCACTGGCCTCTGGTGGTTGCTAAACAGAACCAGCATAAATATACCTATTGCTTATAAAAATGCTGTGCAAGATTTGTTATCACGGGAGTTTCTTAAACCTGAGAGTGGCTAAAAGTCAAAAACTGCCCAACACAGCGTCCTCGGAAACCCCAGCCTGAATCGGGATGCGGAGGCCGGTTGGGGCGGGTCAGCGAGAAGGGAAATGGCTCAAATCATGTGAAGGAATCTCACCCCGGAGGCGTTCCCGGTAAGGGGATTGCGCCGAGGATACGCCTCCGCCGCGCCCCTTTCAAGGATATTCTAATAACGCAAATCGTTGGGGGCACAATCGTATCAATGAGGTATTGATTATGGCAACAGGACGCAGTTCTCAACTTACTCGACAAATCGGCGAACACCTTGTCGTAGCAAAACTGGGCAGATTGGGTTATATCGCCAGTCCATTTGCGGGCAATGTCCCTGAATTTGATGTGTTAATTGCAGATGATAAAGGACATTCTATTCCAGTTCAAGTAAAAGCAATTAATGGTATTTCGTGGCAATTTCGGGCCAACTCATTTTTGGATATAGAAATCATTGATGATGTACAACAAATTCGGGGCAAACAAAAACTGAATAATCCGAATCTCATTTGTATCTTTGTATTGTTGTCAGAAGATGAAAAAGACCAATTCTTTATTTTCCGTTTGAAAGATTTACAAGCATTTTTCCTGCAAAATTACAAAGGTGGTCGTCGTCCTAGAAATCCCCAATCTATGCACTGTGCTATTTTCCCTAAAGACCTTGTCCGTTTCAAAGATAATTGGAAATTGATTGAGCAAGCCCTGAATGAAGCATAGCAAGTTCTATTTTTGGTTGTGATTCTGAATTGTTGCCAAGTGAAAACTTAGGTATAAAATCAGATAGGCGGTAGTATTTTGTTTTAGGCAAAGAGTCTTGCGTTCGGTGAATGCGCCCACCGATAAACAGCCGTGCCCAGGGTAAAGCGGGGAACTGGATGAAAAGGCCCCAAAATTCTTGAAGGAAATTTCCTGCCAGACAAATGTCATTGCGAGGCGCACTGTGCCGAAGCAATCTCCTGTTCTTTGGGATATCCCTGCCAAAAAGGGATTGCCGCGCCGCCGAAAGGGCGTCGGCGGATTCGCAATGATATGAACCGAGAAATTTTGTCCGGTAGAAAAGAAGGAAATGCGCTTCGCGAGCCGTCCAAGTAGCTACTTCGATCAATCCAAATAGCTATTTCGAGCCGTCCAAATACGCATTTCGATCAATCCAAATGCGTATTTCGAGCCGTCCAAATGCGTATTTCGATCCGTCCAAATACGTACTTCGAGCCGCCCAAATACGCATTTCGTTTGGGTGTGTGTCAAATGAGTTGAAAAAATGAGGCTCTCCCGTAACGAATGAGAAAGAGCCTAAACACGAAGGACACTACGGACACAAA
>DIDQ01000029.1:2564-2724 GCA_002418215.1 Anaerolineales bacterium UBA5796 | reverse complement strand
TCGTTCCACGGGTTTTCGAGCAGCCCGCCCTCGTGCGACAGGTGCCACAGGTTCGAGTCGCGGCTGTAAATGGACTTGACCGTAGCCGTCACCGGGACGTTGTGTTTGGCGGCGTAGGCGATGGCGTCCTCGCGGGAGCGGATGTCCCACTCGCGCCAGG
>DIDQ01000029.1:0-2477 GCA_002418215.1 Anaerolineales bacterium UBA5796 | reverse complement strand
CGTGGGCCACCGCGTCCGCGCCGGTTTCGTGGGCCACGTCTACGAGGTGTTTGGCGATCAGCGGGCGGGCCACCGACGTGCCGAGCAGGTACTTGCGCTCGTACACCGCCCCGGCCCGCAGCAGCGGGAAAAGGTAATCGGCCGCGAATTCTTCCTTCATGTCATGGACGACGAACTGGCTCGCCCCGCTGGCGAGGGCCTTACCCTCCAGCTTGGACAGGTCTTCGTCGCCCTGGCCTACGTCGGCGCAGAAGCAGACCACTTCGCAGCCGTAGTTCTCCTTGAGCCACGGCACGATCACCGACGTGTCCAGCCCGCCGGAGTAGGCCAGCACAACTTTCTTGACTTGCGGTTTTGGGTTCATGGATTCTCCTTGTGTAGTAACGACTTAAGTCGTTATTACAAATGCAAAAATAAAAACAGCCCTCCGAGAAGGAGGGCTGTTTGGAATTACTGGGTGTGCGTCGTAGGGTTCAGTTCGTCATCCAAAGCAAAGCTCCCGGCCTTCTCGGTGAGAAGTCGGCAGCGGACGACGGGAGCGAGGCAGAGCAAATGTGTGTTGCATATTGGGCGCTATTCTACCACCCGGAGGATATATGTCAATGGCTTTGCGTAAAGATGGCGTAAAAATTCGCCGGCAGGAGTTTTCACATTCTTGAAAGCGTCCTTCGTCATATCAACCGATCCCCCCATCCACACTATCCACCTGGTAGTGACACCCCCGGCTCTGGCGGTTGTGACGGGCCGCCGATTACCCCTGTTGCTGCAATCGCTCTGCCAGCCACGTTTTAATAACAGACTGGCGGGTTACGCCCATCCGGCGCGCTTCGCGGTCAAGAGCCTGGATCATCCAGACAGGAAAATCCACGTTGATGCGTTTTTGTTCTTCCCCCGGACGACGAGCATGTGATAAATCCAAATCTTCAACGATATTTTCGCCATCGTCAAATTTCTTTTCGAACTCAGATGCTTTCATAACCAGCTCATCGCTCTGTTGACGGTTCAGCCCGCAGATGGGGCGACAGCCGGTCAGGATTGCGCCAGTTCATCGAGCGGTACGCTGTCCATGTAAAGCGTATCGGGACAAAAATCCTGCCCACCTTGCCACTGGATACTTCCGAGCATGGGTCTGACGGTGTTGAACATGCGCGTGTCTTTCAATACTTGGAAGATGCCTTTGTCAAGATACGGCTTCACGTCGAAGCGGCGGATCTCGCCGTTGGCAAAGGTTAGCGTTATTGTAAAATCTTTGTTTGGGTGAACCTTAATAACTCGTGGATTCATCATACACCTACTTAAGCGGATCGATCTTGAAAATGGTTTCGCCCTGACTGGCAAGTTCCCAATCGGCCATCAATTCGTCCTGGTGGATTTCAATCCAAGCCTGCACGAGACGAAGCTTATTGGATTTTATCTCTCCTTCCAACACCTCGCCGGCGGGAATGGAAACTACGACCTCATCATCCTGATATTTGACGTGAATGTGCGGCAATTTATGTCTGCGATTGTCGAAGAAATACATTGAAACGATAATGCCGTAGAACATAGAGATAATTGCCATCGGGCTACTCCTTACGTCTCTTTCTTGATTATAAACAATATCTGCCATCCATCCAACGCCAGCTTTTGTTTTTTGCAGATTTTTCATCCCTTTGATTTTACCTACAACAACCTGTCCCCCCCATCCACACTATCCACCCGATAGTGACAACCTCTACTCTGTCGGTTGTGACGGGCCGCCTGGGCGATGATCAGGGCCGATTCGACCGCGTTCCTTAACCCGATCAACCCGTCGCTGAGTTTGGTGGCGCGGTAGAAGGTCTCGATCTCGTTTTGCAGGTGGCGCAACTCGCGGATGGCGCGCGACAGCCGGTCGCCGGAGCGGATCAGGCCGACGTAGTGCCACATGATGTTCTGGATGGTCTGCATGTCGCCCTGGATCAGGGCCGGGTCGGAATCCTGGGTCAGGCCGGATTCGTCCCAGGCGGGGATGTCGTCAGGGGCGGGCATGTAGGTCGGGTTTGAAACCCGACCTGCGATATTTTGCGCGGCCCGCGCCCCCCAGACCAGTCCCTCCAGCAGGGAGGTGGAGGCCAGGCGGTTGGCCCCGTGCAGGCCGGTGCAACTGACTTCCCCCACCGCGTACAGGTTGGCGATGCTCGATTGGCCCCATTCGTCCACGGCGATGCCGCCGCAGGAGTAGTGCGCGGCCGGGACAACGGGAACAGGCTCACGGGTCATATCAATCCCGGCGCGCAGGCATTCGGCGTAGATGTTCGGGAATCGGGACTGAATCCGCTCAGGGGGCAGGCGGGTCGCAATATCCAGTAAAACGTGCGAATACCCGTGGGCCTCCATCTCGGCGTGGATGGCCCGCGAAACCACGTCACGCGGGGCCAGGTCTTTCCACTGCGGGTCGTACCTGTGCATGAACGGCTCGCCTTCGGGGGTGAGCAGCACGCCGCCCTCGCCGCGCA
>DIDQ01000115.1 GCA_002418215.1 Anaerolineales bacterium UBA5796 | reverse complement strand
TCCCGTCAAAAACGGGAGAGCCGAAACTTTCTGAGAAAGTGTTTGAAAAGTCTGCATTTTCACCACGAAGACACGAAGTCACAAAGACTCAAAAGGGAAAAACGTATCTATTCAGCCATATACTCAAAAATAGCGATGTCACTGCGAACGAGCGGTCTTTGCGAGTGAAGCAGTCTCCCAAAGGTCAGTTTTGCCCATTTAGCGGGAGATTGCTTCGGCAACAACCGCCTCGCAATGACAGCCTGAATAGTTACGGGAAAAACTTTGTGACTTCGCGACTTGGTGACTTGGTGGTAAGGTCTTCAGACACTCTCTGAAAGACTTCCGAAGTCTGATCAATTCTGCCGCGAGTATACGTGAGATATTCAGGCGTGACAAGTCGGATAAGGATGGCAATCCAGTGCTGCCGGGGGAACCATTCTCATCCAGCAAGATGGGTAACTGATGTTACGCACTCACTCCACGCCCGCACGGGGACAAGCCCCGTGCTATTCATCCGAAGCCTGCGAAGCAGGCTTAGCCGCCACAGGCGGCTTCGTAAGAGTAGCCCGACGGTTTTATCGTCGGGCGGGGCGTGCGGTAAGGGTCTCCATGGAGCGCAAATGGATACTGCTGCGTGACATCAGATGGGTAATATTTTCGCGGATGGCATCATCCAATTCACAGGAAACCGGCGTATTCCAAGATAGCAATCCCAGCCAAAAAGCGCTACACTGTAAACATGGATACCCCCCGCCCCTTCGTCCTCATCAACGCCGCCATGACCGCCGACGGCAAACTCGATACCGTCGCCCGGCGCGGGGCGCAAATCTCGTCCGAAGACGACTGGCAGCGGGTGGACGCCCTGCGGGCCGCCAGCGATGCGGTCATCGTCGGCGGGCGGACCCTGCTGGATGAAGACCCGCGCCTGCTGGTCAAATCTGCCGAACGGCGCAGCGTCCGGACGCGGCGCGGCCTGCCGAAGAATCCCGCCAAAGTGGGCATCGTCTCGGTCGCGGACCTGGAGCCTGAGTCTCGTTTCCTGGGCGCCGGCCCCGCCCGGCGCATCCTCTACACCACCTCCCGCACCCCGCTGGCCCAGGTGCGCCGCCTGGAGGAGACCGGGGCCGAAGTCCACTACATGGGCAGCGAGCGGGTGGACCTGGCCGCCGCCCTTCGCCACCTGCGCGGACTCGGCTTCCGCAGGGTCATGGTCGAAGGCGGCGGGACGTTGATCGCCGAGTTGCTGCGCCTGGGCCTGGCCGACGAATTGCACCTGTATATCGCCCCGCTCATCTTCGGGGGGGCCGAAGCGCCCACTTTAGCGGACGCAGCCGGAATGTCCCGCGACGAGGCAGTGCGGCTGAAACGCCTGGGCGTGGACCTGCTCGACGACGGCGGGATCGTCGTCCGCTATGAAATCATCCAAAAACCGGAGGGTGCGTCGCACCAGACCGACAGATAAATCCCGCTAAACGGAGGGTGCTGCGCCCAGGAAAATTTCATTCGATATGGTGCGACGCACTCCAAACCCATAAAAACCAACTCACAGAGGAACCATGACACTTACCCACCTCCCAATCCAACAACTGCTCGAAGAAAATAAAGACCACGAATGTGAGGGCTACGGCGACGACCACATCTGCGTCAGCATTGCCGCCATCGCCGAACTGCCCACCCGCTTCGGGGATTTCCACATCGTGGTCTTCCACAACAAGCACGACGACCGGGAACACACCGCCCTGGTCCGGGGCGACGTGACCGACGCCGAAGACGTGCCGGTGCGCCTGCACTCGGAATGCCTGACCGGCGACGCCCTCGGCTCGCTCCGCTGCGACTGCCGCGACCAGCTCGAAGCTGCCCTCAAAGCCATCGGCAAGCTGGAGCGGGGGATCCTGCTCTACATGCGCCAGGAGGGGCGCGGCATCGGCCTGGTCAACAAGATCCGCGCCTACGCCTTGCAGGACTACGGCCTCGACACGGTGGAGGCCAACCTGGCCCTCGGCTTCCGCGACGACGAGCGCGAATACAGCGCCGCGGCCCACATGCTGCACTCGCTCAAGGTCAAATCCATCCGCCTGATGACCAACAACCCGCGCAAGATCGAAGACCTCACCCGCCTCGGCATCCAGGTCAACGGGCGCATCCCGCATGTGATGGAACCCAACGAACACAACCAGTTCTACCTGGAGACCAAGGCCGAGAAATCCGGCCACCTGATTGATCTCCGCGGCCACGAGCGCCTGACCGAACAGCACGACCGACCCGTGGTGCAAGGCATGAGCGAAGCGCAGATCGAAGCCATCCAGAAGATGGTGTAAACAAAATTAGTGTCACTGCGAGCGCAGCGAAGCAGTCTCCCTGAAAGAGAAGATTGCTTCACCCCTTCGGGATTCGCAATGACAAGTATTGGACAGTAATGACTTTGACAAACCGCGTTTTCGTAATTACCGGAGCCACCGGCTCCACCGGACGGGCCGTCGGCCGCGCCTTTGCGGAGGCGGGGGCCGGGCTGGCCCTGCTCGGAGCGCACCCGGACCGTCTGTCTGCCCTCGTTTCCGAGCTTGGCCTGCCCCCCGAACGCATCCTGCCCCTCCCCGCCGACCTGACCGATCCCGCCGCAGCGCGCTCCGCCGCTGAAGCCGTAATGCGGAAATTCAACCGGCTCGATGGCCTGATCCACCTCGTCGGCGGCTGGAGCGGCGGCAGCCCCGTCCCCGATATTGACCCGTCCGACCTCGACGCCATGCTCGACCAGCACGCCCGGACGACCTTCCACGCCGCCCAGGCTTTCGTCCCGCACCTGGCGGCCAACGGCTGGGGGCGGATCATCGTCGTCTCGTCGCCGCTGGCGCGCCATCCCGCCGGGAGAGGCGCGGCCTACTCGATGGGCAAAGCCGCACAGGAAGCGTTGATCCTGTCCCTGGCGCAGGAACTCAAGGATACCGGCGTCACGGCCAACATCCTGCTGGTCAAGAGCATCGGCGAAAAAGGGACAAAACCCGACGAACTGGCCGCGGCCATGCTCTACCTAAGCTCGGATGAAGCGGGCAAGGTCAACGGGGCCAGGATTCCCCTCTACGGCAGCCCATAAATCTTCAACGCAAATAGCGCAAACGAGCGAGTTCCCGAACACTTTCTTGCCGGTGAAACGGCGGCTTCCAGCCGATGAACTCCATCGTTGAGCGGCTTAATTACAAAAATCCTTCAAGGATTTACGAAAATCCTTGAAGGATTTGCGGAATTCCTTGAAGGATTTACAAAAATCCTTGAAGGATTTGCAAAATTCCTTGAAGGATTTATCAAATTCCTTCAAGGAATTTGTGAATGTCTTGAAGGAACTTCCAAATGTCTTCAAGACATTCACAAATACGACCTAATAGTCGCGGCGGTTTGGTGGTGGAACCCCGGGGAAGAACGTCCCGAAGGTTGCTGTTAATCTCCTGGACCATTCGCAACAAACCTTCGGGACGGTGTTTGCATGTTATTGCCAATGATGCCTCTATTCGCCCAATCGCATCAACCGCATTGAATCTTTACACCAGGTGGCTCACGATGGCCAGCAAAATCCCGCCCGCCATCACCGACCCCAACTGACCGGCGGTGTTGGCTCCCATGGCATGCATCAGGATGAAATTCTCGAAGTCCTCGTCCTGGGCCACGCGGGCCGCCAGCCGTCCGGCCATCGGGAAGGCCGAAATCCCGGCTGCGCCGATCAGCGGGTTGATCTTGCCGCCGCTCAGGAATGACATCAACTTGCCGAACAACAGCCCGGCAACCGTGTCGAGCGCAAAGGCCAGCAGGCCGAGCAGCATGATCTTGCCCGTGTCCCAGTTCAGGAAAGCGGAGGCGGTCATCGTCGCCCCGACCACCAATCCCAGGAACAGGGTGGCGATATTGATGATCTCGTTCTGGGCGGCCTTGTTCAGCCGGTCCACCACGCCGGAGACCTTCAGTAAATTTCCGAGCATCAGCATCGAGATCAGCGGCGTCGCTTCGGGGACGAGCAGCCCGACCACCACCGTGATCGCAATCGGGAAGACCACCAGCGTCCGCTGCGAGATGGGCCGGGGCGCGTACTCCATGCGGATCATGCGCTCCTTTTTGGTGGTCAGCAGTTTCATCAGCGGCGGCTGGATGATCGGGATCAGGCTCATGTAGGAATAGGCCGCCACCGCGATCGGGGCCAGCAGTTCGGGGGCCAGTTTGGTCGCCACGAAGATCGAGGTCGGCCCGTCAATCGCCCCGATCACGCCGATCGAGGCCGCCTGGTTGAGCGGGAACCCCAGCAGGATCGCCAGGATCAGCGTCCCGAAGATGCCGAACTGCCCCGCCGCGCCGAGCAACACCATCCTGGGCTGGGCCAGCAGCGGGCTGAAATCAATCATCGCCCCCACGCCGATGAAGATCAATAGCGGGAACAACTCGCTCGAAATCCCGGCCCGGTACAGCACCCCCATCATCCCCTCGGCGGCGGTCATCCCGGCCAGCGGGATGTTCGCCAGGATGCAGCCAAACCCGATTGGCAGCAGCAACACCGGCTCATATTCCTTCGCAATCGCCAGGTAGATCAAAACCGCCCCCACCCCGATCATCACCGCGTTGCCGGGGGTGAAGTGGGTGAAGCCTTTGAGCAGTTCGGGAAGTAAAGAAATCAAATCCATAGGCTGTCCTCAAGAAAGTAAAAGGGAGAAGTAAAAAGTGCTGTGGAACCGGATAACAGCCTTCTCACCTTTTACCTTTCACTTTTTACTCCATGAACTCCACCAACACCTGCTTGTGGGCTACCGTCTGCCCGGCGTTGACCCGCACCGCCGCCACCTGTCCGGCCCTCGTCGAGCGGATGCTGTTCTTCATTTTCATCGCTTCGATGACCAGGAGCACCTGCCCGGATTCGACCCGGTCCCCGGCTTTGACGAAGACCTCGGTGACGTTGCCCGGCAGCGGGGCAAACATTTGGTTCGCCACCGGTCCGTTCCCCTGCGGCGAAAGCGCCCTGGACGATGGGCCTGCTCCCGTTATCTTCATCCCCTCCCCCGCCGACGGTTTGACGGCCGCGCCGCCCGCATCTTCGGGCATGACCTCGAAGGTCTCGTCGTCCACACGGGCGATGATCGGGCGGGTGTTCAGGTCTTCGATCTCGACTTGGTAGGGTTTTCCTGCAACTGTAACCGTATATTTCATGTCTTGTCCTTCAACCTTGCGGAGGCCAATCCTTCAGGCTCCGCCTTCAGGACAGGCCTTCGCAAGAATTATGATCTATTGACCCGCTCGCCCTTCTGGGTCATCTGGCGCGTCCGCATCCCCAACTGCCAGGCGCTGACCAGCGCGGTCGGCGGGAGGGGCAGGGGCCGGGCGGTGGAGGTCTCCTGCCCGGCCAGGGCTACGGCGACGGCCAGGGCGGCAGCCTTCGATTTGTCGTCGCTGGTCGAGTAGGCCGAGTGTTTTTCGAGGCCGTATCGAGACCCGGCATCAGGCTCCGGGGAGTCCGCTCCGCCGGGCCGGTCGGCCAGGAGTCCGGTCAGGGCGGCCATCAGGCCCCACAGCACGAGGATCGTCCCAAACACAATCCCCATGCCGAGCAAGGTGATCAACAGACTAAGGGTGGGTTCGTTTGACATAACTTCTCCAGGCAGACCATAGACGGTGGACCGTGGACGGAAAGCCACGGTCTACGGTCTATGGTCATCGGTCAAACGGGGATATTCCCATGCTTGCGCGGCGGGGCGGGGGCGAACTTGTCGCGCAGGGCCGACAGGGCCGCGATGATCTTGGGCCGCGACTCGCGCGGCTCGATGATCTCGTCAATGAACCCGGCCCCAGCAGCGTAATAGGGATTGTTGAACTTCTCGCGGTAATCGTCAGCCAGGCGCTGGCGCTCGACAGCGGGGTCTTCGGCGGCCTCGATCCGGCGCTTGAACAGGATGTTAGCCGCGCCCTCCGCCCCCAGTACGGCGATCTCGGCGCTCGGCCAGGCGTAAGTGACGTCGGTGCCGAGGTATTTGCTCGACATCACGACATACGCGCCGCCGTAGGCTTTGCGGGTGATGATCGTGACTTTGGGGACGGTGGCTTCGGAGTAGGCGTAGAGCAGTTTCGCCCCGTGACGGATGATGCCGCCGTGCTCCTGGGCGATGCCGGGCAGGAAGCCGGGTGAATCGACCAGCGTCACCAGCGGCACGTTGAAGCAGTCGCACAGGCGCACGAAACGGGTCATTTTGTCGCTGGCGTCAATGTCAATTACGCCCGCCATCCGGGACGGCTCCTGGGCGACGATGCCGACGCTGTGCCCGCCGATGCGCGCCAGCCCGACGATGGCGTTCGTGGCCCAGTCCGGCTGGATTTCAAGGAAGGTGCCCGCGTCCACGATGTGCTGGATGACCTCGTGCATGGCGTAGGGTTCCTTCGGGTCGAGCGGGACGATGTGGTTGAGGGCTTCGTCCATGCGCAGGGGATCGTCCTTCGGCGGGATGTAGGGCGGGTTTTCGACGTTATTCGAGGGCAGGTACGAGAGCGCCCGGCGCACCAGCGCCAGCGCCTCCTGCTCAGAGCTTGCCGCCAATTGGGCCACCCCGCTGACCCCCATGTGGATGCGCGCCCCGCCGAGCGACTCGGCGTCTATGCTCTCGCCGGTCACGGCCTTGATGACTTCCGGCCCGGTCAGGAACATGAAGGACTGCTTCTCGACCATGATGACCAGGTCTTGCAGGGCCGGGGAATAAGCCGCGCCGCCGGCGCAGGGGCCGAGCATGACGCTGATCTGCGGGATCACGCCCGAATACTGGGCGTTGCGCCGGAAGATTTCAGCGTAGCCGCCCAGCGCCCGCACCCCCTCCTGGATGCGCGCCCCGCCCGAGTCGAGCAGGCCGATGCAGGGCGCGCCGTTGCGCATCGAAAGGTCCATCACCCGGCAAATCTTGTGGGACTGCATCTCGCTCAACGTCCCGCCATAAATGGTGAAATCCTGGGCGTAGACGTAGACCGTCCGCCCGTCAATCTGGCCGTAGCCGGTGATGACCCCGTCGCCGAGGAATTTGTCGGTGGCCAGGCCCAGCTCGTCGTCCGGGCTGGTGATGAAAGGCTCCAGTTCGTTGAATGTGCCGGGGTCGAGCAGCATCACGATCCGCTCACGGGCAGTCAGCTTGCCTTTGGCTTTCTGTTTTTTAATGCGTTCTTCGCCGCCGCCCTGCAAGGCTTTGGCGCGCATTTGTCTCAGTTCGAGGATTCGAGGATCTTCGCTCATTGGATTCCTTGTCTGCTTGTGAAAATTAACACAAGGGCAAGTATAGCACAAGTTGTCTGACAAGATAGTGACAACTATCAGAGTTGTGAGGTGCTTTCCGGTATGTAAGTGCAGCCTCATCTGGCAGAACGATTCCAGGCGAAAGTGTTGTAGAATAAGCCACTTCACCAATTAAAGAGGGCGCGTCGCATCAGACCACCCGTTAAACGGATTTGAGCTTTGCCTGAATAGCTCCCCGGCAACAGGACGCGACGCGCTTCAATCCTATTTTCATTCGGACAAGGAGTCTCGATGTCCCTCGCTTACGGGATACAGAAATCGCCAATCGCTCAAAGACTGGCTTACTTCATTTTGCGTTTAATTGGATGGCGGACGCACGTCATCCGGCCGCGCACCTCCCGCTACGTGCTGATCGGCGCACCGCATACCTCCAACTGGGACTTTGGCCTGATGCTGCTCCTGATGGGCGCCGAACGCCTCCCGATCCGTTTTATGGGCAAGGATTCCCTGTTCCGCTGGCCGCTCGGCCCGCTGATGCGCGCCCTGGGCGGGATTCCCGTCAACCGCCGCGAGCGGACCAGCCTGGTGGACCAGGTGGCGGCAAAATTCAGTGAACGCGGTGAACTGATCATCGGCATCGCCCCCGAAGGGACGCGCAAGAAAACCTCCCACTGGAAAACCGGTTTTTATTACATCGCGTTAAAAGCCAAAGTCCCCATCGCGATGGCCTACCTGGATTACGGCAACCGGGTCATCGGCGTGGGACCGAGTTTCATGCCCAGCGGGGACATCCATGCCGATTTCGAGATCATCAAGGATTTCTACGCCGGGATCGTGGGGAAGAACCCGAAGAGGCAGGGAGAGATAACCCTGGCAAGTTGATGAAGTCCCCCGGATTTCAATAGACATCATCGGTAATAACTTACGTCTGATGTGGAATCAAAAG
>DIDQ01000134.1 GCA_002418215.1 Anaerolineales bacterium UBA5796 | reverse complement strand
GGCAGGCTCCTTCGGCAAGCTCACATCGTCCCGATGTCCTTCGGGAGGACAACGCCTTCGGGACGTTCTTCCCAATTGCCGATAAAGTCTTTTGTGTTTAAAAGGGTTCTCGTTAATTTCAGGAGAGCCAAAACTCAATAGGCGACATGAATGTCGCCCTACTTCCCGGTTTCGTACTCCAACAGCATCGTCCGCATCGCGTCCAGCAGTTGCAGCGCCGACAGGTTGCGCGTCGTCCAGCCGAAATCCAGGCTGCCGGGGGTCTCGAAGTCCACCATCGGGAGGATTTCGCTGTACGACAGGTGGTCGCGTGACATCATGCCGTGCTCCGGCAGCGGCTGGACCACCGCCCAAAAGTTCCACAGCGGCAGTTCGTACTCGTAAGCCAGGCGGGCGATGATCTGGTTGAACTTGTGCCCGCCCTCGGCGTCGTCCGGCTTGGTCGAAAGGATCGGGATGACCCCGTTCCCGATGGTGTTCTCGATCACCCGGCGCATACTGTTCTCGAAATCCATCGAACCCATGGCGTCGTTCGTGCCGAAGGAGATGATCGCCATGATCGGCTTGTGCAGGCGGTACTCGCAGGCCAGCGGGGCCTCGTTGGCCTCGCACACCCGCCAGTCGTTCCACAGCGGGGCCGTCACCGCTCGGGCCGACAGGCCGTCTTTGGTCGCCAGGCTTTCCCGTCCAAACGAACCCGTGTAGTAATCCAGCGTGTCTTGCAAATAAGCGTACTCGCCCAGCCTGATGCGGTCGGGGTACAGCTCGATCCCGCCCAGGAAATACGGCATCACGCTGTGGCAATCCCCCACTTTCGAGAATGCGGCGGGATTGTTGCCCATCAGCTTGCCCAGGTCGTAAATCTTATAAACCTTTGCGCTCAAGGAAGTCGGGATGACCGGCAGGTGCTTCCAGGCGTCGGGGGCGAGGGTGGGGGTTGGGCCGCTGGTGGCGGTCGGCTCGGGAGTCTGGGTCGGGTCGGGAGCGGGCGTCTCTGTGGCAGCAGGTTCCACCGTTGGGCTGGAGGTCAGGGTCGCGGGGATGGAGGTCGGCGTCGGTGACGGGGGGGCTGCCGGGGTCTGCGCCGCAAAGACGCAGGCGGCGGAGACGAACACGAACAGGGTCATTACGATCAAGAATGGTCGCGGGGTAAATCGCATGGGACAGTCCTTCAGGGAAAAGATGGCCGAAATTATACCCTGCGCCTCATCCGGTTGACAAACGCCCGCCGATGCGTACAATACCCCCATGCTCAAACGCCTGTTCTCCCAAGAAAACCTGACCGCCCTGCTGCTCGCCCTGCTCATCCTGGCCGTCGTCATCGCCGCCACCGGCCAAGCGCCCGAGTGGATTTACCAGGGATTCTGATCCCGCCTTGGGCGGAGCGACCGACTGGGAGCGCAGCCGAAAGGCGTTTGCCGGACTCATCCATGACTTTTATCCAGCTTGCCATCTTCACCGCCGCCAACCTGATCGCCGGGATGCTGACCCGGACGCGCCTGCGCGTCTGGATTTTGATGACCGCCAGCCTGGTCCTGATCTACTGGCTGCAACCTGCCTCCCCGGTGCGTCACCTGGACTTTTGGCTGCCGACCGCGACCCTCGGCCTGGTCCTCGTCGTGTACGGGATCACGCGCCCGGTCCCGCGCCGCTTCGAGCGGAGCGACCTTCCCGCCGCGCTGACAGTTGCGATAACGGTATCCCTCATCGCCGGGATGCGTTACCTGTCCCCAATTTGCTGCCTCACTCCCACTCCGCCGCCGGTCTTCGTCCAGGTTCTGGTCGGATTGCTCATCTGGGCCGCTTTGGTGGCGCTCGCCTATTTCACGGCGGGCAGAAAAGCCGCCAGCGCCGCGGCCGCCGTTTTGATCGTCCTCGCCTTCCTGTTCCTGAAAAACGAGACGCTCGGCGCGTGGGCCAGCGCCGTGCTGAGGAGTTTCACCGGGCAGAATACCGCCCTGGCAAAACCGGGCGACCTGGCCTGGCTGGGTTATTCCTACGTGGCGTTCCGCCTGCTGCACGTGATTCTGGATTATCGGGCTGGGCGTTTAGGTCAGGAGTTTGCGCTGGACGAGTTCATCACCTACGCCATCTTCTTCCCCGCCTACGCCGCCGGGCCGATTGACCGAGTCCAGCGCTTCAGTGCCGACCTGCGCCGGGCGGAGCGGCTCGACCCGCCCCGCTTCACCGACGGCATGACCCGCCTGCTGGTGGGCGTCTTCAAGAAATTCGCCCTGGCCGACACGCTGGCGCTGATGGCGCTCAGCCCGCTCAACGCCGGGCAGTTGCAGAGCAGCGGCTGGGCCTGGGTCGTGGTCTACGCCTACGCCCTGCGGATCTACTTCGACTTTGCGGGTTACACCGACATCGCCATCGGGCTGGGGCTGCTGGCCGGGGTGCGCCTGCCGGAGAACTTCAACCGCCCCTACCGCCAGCCCAACCTGACGGTTTTCTGGAACAACTGGCATATCACCCTGACGCAGTGGTTCCGGGGCTATTTCTTCAACCCGCTGACCCGTTCACTGCGCTCGTCGAAGCGCAAGGTTTCGGTCCCTGTGATCATCTTCGTCACCCAACTCGCCACGATGGGGCTGATCGGCCTGTGGCACGGCATCTCGTGGAATTTCCTGGCCTGGGGCCTCTGGCACGGGCTGGGACTGTTCGTCCACAACCGCTGGCGGGAGTGGGCCGGGCCGCGCCTGGCGCTCGAAACCCGCCCCGCCGCCGTTCAGAAGGCGCTCACCTTCTTCGGCTGGGCGCTGACTTTCAACTTCGTGGCCCTCGGCTGGCTGTGGTTCGCCCTGCCCGCCCCGGAACAATCCGTCAGCGTGTTCAAATTATTGTTTGGGTTTTAACCGGGAGGGTGCGTCGCACCTTCCCCTCAGACCCAATCCATTAAACGGAGTATCCTGTAACCCGGAAAAATTCCATTAAACCCGGTGCGACGCACTCAATTGTCATGAAATATATCCGTAACGTCACCCTCAAAGCCTTCGCCATCCTCGTCGTGCTCGACCTGCTCTTCGCCGCCGTCCCGCTGGATGCGCTCGGGCGCGTCTCGGCTTACAACCACATCTTCCCCGGCCGCTGGCGTCTGCCCTGGAGCGAGGCCCCGGCCAAAGCCTACAGCCTGAGCCTGAACAACCTGGAGGCCATGTTCGCCTCCCACGAGGTCAGCGCCCCGCCCGCCCCAGACGAGTTCCGGGTCTTCATCCTCGGCGACTCGTCCGTTTGGGGATTCCTGCTCCCGAAGGAAGACACCCTCGCCGCCCGGATCAACGCCGCCAACTGGACAACGCCGGATGGACGCCGCGTCCGGGCTTACAACCTGGGCTACCCGACCATTTCCCTGACCAAAGACCTGCTTCTGCTCGACGAAGCCCTGCGTTTCGCACCGGACCTGGTGGTCTGGTTCGTGACCCTCGACTCCTTCCCCGCCGATAAGCAGCTCTTCACCCCGCTCGTCCAGCGCAACCCGGAACCGGTCCGCCGCCTGATCGAAACCCACGCCCTGAACCTGGACCCGTCCGACCCGGCTTTCGTCGCGCCGTCCCTGTGGCAGACCACCCTGGTCGGCCAGCGCCGGGCCGTGGCGGACCTGTTCCGCCTGCAACTCTACGGCGTGCTCTGGTCCGCCACTGGCGTGGACCAGGACATCCCCGCCACTTACACACCCTTGACGGTTGACTACGAAGCCGACACATCCTACTATGGCTATACGCCGGAAACGTTTACAGTCCAAACCCTGGCCTTCGACGTACTGGCCGCGGGCGTGGAACAGGCCGGGGACGCGCCGGTGCTGATCGTCAACGAGCCGATCTTCATCAGCGACGGGCAGAACAGCGAACTCCGTTACAACCTGCTCTATCCGCGCTGGGCCTACGACGCCTACCGCCGGATGCTCACGGACACGGCCGCCGAAGAAGGCTGGTCCCTGCTCGACCTGTGGGATGCCGTCCCGCCGGAGAAATTCACCAACACCGCCATCCATTACAATGTCACAGGGGTGATGGATGTGGTAAATTTGATCGAACCGGTCGTAATCGAAATAAGCCGCTAACCCCCGGTAAGGCGGAATGGAATTCCGCCCAACGAAGCCCCAAGAAACGTTTGGAAAATCGAAAATTCACCGCAGATGAACGGAGATAGACGGAGATTTGCTCAACATCTCCGTTTGTCTCCGGTGAATCCGAATTTCAAACACTTTCCAACAGGGCGGAATGGAATTCCGTCCTACGCAAATCAAAGGAGATTCGAATGAAAAAACTTATCCTGGTTATTATCGCATTCGCCCTGCTGCTGTCGGCCTGCGGGTCGTCCGGCGCGGATTCGCCGGAGAAGGTCGTCGAGGCGTACCTGGCCGCGCTGGTCGCCGGGGACAGCGCCCAGGCCGTGAGCCTGTCCTGCGCGGCCTGGGAGGAGTTCGCGATCTCCGACAGCGCCGCCTTCGACGGCGTGGAGGTCAGCCTGGAGGGGGCCGCCTGCTCGGTCGTGGAACAGGCCGAGGGGAGAGCCGTCGTTTCATGCACGGGGCAATTCGTCTTCAGCTATGCCGGCGGCGAAACCCAGACCCTGGGGCTGGAAAACCGTCAGTACGTGGTGGTGATGGAGAACGACTCCTGGCGCATGTGTGGCTATCAATGATCCCCTGGCGCGGCATTGGACATCCTCCCGAAGGTTTGTTACGGATGATCCAGGAGCTTGATGGCAACCCTTCGACAAGCTCAGGGCAG
>DIDQ01000155.1 GCA_002418215.1 Anaerolineales bacterium UBA5796 | reverse complement strand
CCGCTCTCGCGCGGGGCCGGGGTGATCACCTCCCTCGTTCGGGCGGACGGGTTGATGCTGCTGCCGCATGGACAGCAGGGCGCGGAAGCGGGCCAGCGCGTCAGCGTGCGCATGTTCCGCAGCCGTGAGGAAGTAGACCGCACGATCTTTTCCATTGGCTCGCACGACATGACCCTCGACCTGCTGGCGCAGTTCCTGGCCGAACAGGACCGGCGGCTGGTCTCGGCCAACGTCGGTTCGCTGGGTGGGCTGGTGGCGCTCAAGCGCGGCGAAGCGCACCTGGCCGGGTCGCACTTGCTCGACCCCGAAACAGGCGAGTACAATCTGGTTTACATCCGCCAGTATTTGGCGGGAGAACCCGTCAGCCTGTACGCGTTCGTCGAACGGGAACAGGGCCTCATCGTCCCGAAAGATAACCCGAAGCTGCTCCGGGGGCTGGGCGATCTCATCCGGGAGGATGTAACCTTCGTCAACCGCCAGCGCGGCGCGGGGACGCGCGTCCTGCTGGATTATCATTTGGGCAAGTTGGGGATAGCCCCGGAGCAGGTCTCCGGTTACAATCAGGAAGAATACACCCACTTGGGCGTGGCCGCGGCGGTGGTTTCGGGGAGGGCCGATTGCGGATTGGGCATCCCTGCTGCGGCGCAGGCCCTGGGACTCGATTTCGTGCCGCTTTTCGACGAGGAGTACCAGCTGGTCATCCCGAAACGTTATACGGGCGACAGGTTATTTGCCCCGTTTTTCGAGATCATCAACAGCCAGCCTTTCCAAAATGCGGTGGCGGGGATGCCAGGTTACGGTGTGCGCCGGATGGGTGAGTTGATCGCGGAGGTTTAGAATGGACGTTGCGCTGATCATTGACGATAATCGTCAGACCGCAGATACCCTGCGCGAGATGCTGCAAATGTTGGGTATCGAAGCGATGGTCGCCTACGGGGCGAGCGCGGGACTGGGCGCCCTGAAGATAAGCAGGCCGGGGGCTATTTTCCTGGATATCAACATGCCGGGGCTGGATGGTTTCGAGATTTTGGGCTACCTGCATCGGGAACCGCGCTTGAGCAGTGTGCCGGTCATCGTTGTGACCTCGGACGACCAGCCCGAGACGGCCCGGCGGGTGGAGAAGATGAAAGCGAAAGCCATCATCATCAAGCCGGTGATGCTGGAAACGCTCGAAGCTGCCGTGAAGAAAGCCGGGTTGATCTGATTCGCTGCCAATAGCCGGTAGTCCTCTGTCCAATACCTGGAAAGCCCCCTTTTTGGAGGCTATTCCGGGTATTTTTTATAGTATTACCGCTCAACATTTGCATTGTGCGCGCAAATCTTGTCACGCGACCCTTCGGCAGGCTGGTGCCGCACCACAGGTACAGGCAGGACAGGCATTTATGTCGCCTTTTGGTTGCGGAATAAATTCCGCGTTACGGGATTTTATCGAAAAACTTTAAGACTCAAATCTGGCCGGTAGTGGAAACTATTGTATAATCCGCCTGTAAAAAATTTCACTATTTGGAGGAAGTTATGAAGAAATACCTGTTCATTGCCATGCTGCTGGCTGCGTTTGTTTTGGCGGCCTGCGGGGGCGGGACGTCCAACACCGGCGGCATCACCTTGCATGAGGTCCCCGCCGAATACGCCGGCTGGACCAACCCCCTGGGTGGGGATGCGGCTGCGATTGCGGCCGGGAAAGTGGTCTTCGAGACCAATTGCGTTTCGTGCCACGGCGCCACGGGCCTGGGCGACGGCGAGGCCGGGGCTGTGCTCGATCCGCCTCCTGCGGACCTGCACAAAGTCAACGAGCTGGCCGGGGAGGATTTCATCTACTTTGTGATCAACGAAGGCGTGGAAGGCACCTCGATGGTCGCGTGGAAGGATACCCTTACCCAGGAGCAGATCCAGCAGGTGGCGGCTTATATCCGGGCTACGTTCACCCCGTAATACAAAACTTGATCGAGTTTCAGACCGGGCATTTCAAGATGCCCGGTTTTTTTGTCCATTGGAATTCAGGGCAGGGAAATGTGACTTTTATATCGCCGGCTGGATGAAACGGGAATGCCGCGCTGCATCCTTTTGGACGACAGTATATGCAATTGACGAACCTCCAACCGAGGTATAATATTCACCTGTTTGTAACTTAAAGACAGATGAAAGGAGGCCTGGACACAATTTCTCGAACACCGCCCCACCTATTTTAAGTTTCAATATCCTAAAAAGGAGAGAGAGTTATGAAGTCTACCAAATGGTTCCTTGTAACCAGCCTGCTGATCGTGGTGAGCATGATCCTGGGTGCTTGCGGTCCAGCAGCAACGCCGACTGCCGCGCCGCCTGCGGCTACCGATGAGCCAGCTGTATCCACGCCGGCAGATACGATCATCATCGGTACCACCGACTCCATCGCCAGTTTCGATCCGGCGGATGCTTATGCCACCCGTGACTGGGAGATCATCAAGAACATCAACGAAGGCCTGCTCAAGTGGAAACCGGGCACCAGTGATGAGCTTATCCCGGCCCTGGCCGCCGACATGCCCGTCGTTTCCGATGATGGCCTGACCTACACCTTCACCCTGAAGGACGGGATCAAGTTTGGTGACGGCACCGACCTGACCGCCCAGATCTACGCCGACAGCATCAACCGTCTGCTCACCGTTGGGCCAAACTGCCCGAACGGCGTGGCGGGCGCCCTGGCAACGCCCTACGTGGAAAGCGCCTCTGCCCCGGATGCCAAGACCATCGTCTTCGTCTTAAAGCAGCCCGTAGCCTATTTCCTGCAGATCCTGGCCAGCGCGACTTATACACCGGCCAACCCCAATATCTTCCCGGCTGACGAATGCCTGCTGTTCCCCGAAGCGCCGATCTACGGCACCGGTCCCTGGTTCGTCTCGCAGTACACTGCCAACGAACAGATCGTCTTCGAACCGAATCCCTATTACACTGGCGATTTGAAACCGCAGGTCAGCCGGGTCATCGTGCGCCAGTTCGCCGATCCGCAGACCGAGGCCCTGGCTCTCCAGAACGGCGAGATTGACATCGCCTGGCGCTTCCTCGGTTACGAACTGTTCGGCCAGTTGAAGGGCGCGGCCGGGATCAAGGCTGAGACCATAGACGGCGGTTCGATCCGCTACTTGATCCTCAACCACACCATGGCCCCGATGGACGACCCGAACGTGGTCATGGCCATCGCCGCAGCCATTGACCGGAATGAAATTTCCGACACGGTCTATGGCGGACAGGTCAACCCGCTCTACTCGATGGTCCCGCCCGGGTTCCTGGGCGCTTCGGAAGCCTTCGACGACATGTACGCCTCGCCGAACCTGGACAAGGCCAAGGAGTTCCTGGCAGCCTCCGGCTATGACGAGAGCAACCCCCTGCAACTCGAAATGTGGTATCCGCCGGAACACTACGGCGCTGAGACCGCCGCCTGGATGCAGGTTCTCGAAAAGCAGTTGGAAGCTACCGGCGCGATCCAGGTTACGCTACAGTCGCAAGAGTGGAGCACCTACGTCACTGCCTTGACCGGCGGCGACTCCTATCCTATCGGTGTCCTGGGCTGGTTCTTCGACTATCCCGATCCGTCCAACTACCTGGAGCCTTTCGTCTACAATGGCGGCCAGGGGACCAACGTGTCTCTCGATGCCGAGGGCACACCCTACGGCGAGCCGATCAACGAAAAGGCTCAGGAACTGGTTGACCTGTTGAGCCAGGCCGCAGTCGAGACCGATCTGACCAAGCGCGCCGAACTCTACGGACAGGTTCAGGCAGTCTACGCCGAGCTGGTAGTGACGCTGCCGTTGTTCTACAACCCGGAGTACATCGTCTACCGCGATTACATCCACGGAGCCGACCAATACGGCACTCCAGAAACGTTGAACATCACCGGCACGATCGAGTTCAACTACGCCTTGCTCACCAAGACCCCGTAATATCCGACAACGAGGGGCGGGTTCACACCCGCCCCTTCCTAATTATTTTTCAAAGAGAAACGTGTCTCCCATCGCTCTGATTGCCCTCATGATCGGCGTGCCTGCCGTTGTGTTGCTCGCCTATGTTTTCATACGCGGCTCGACGGGTTTGCGCCACTATATCCTGACGCGCATTGGATTGACCCTGCCAATGGTCTTCATCCTGGCCACGCTGGTGTTCTTCATTATGCGCGTCCTGCCCGGCGATCCGGTCCGTTCCGCTCTGGGACCCAAGGGAAGCCCGGAAATGATCCAGCAGATCCGCGAACAGTTGGGTCTCAACGATCCCATGATCGTGCAGTACGGCCGGTTCATCGGGAATATGGTCACGCTGGATTTCGGGAATTCGCTCATCGGCGGGCATCGCCCGATCGTGGATGAAATGAGCGAGCGGTTCCCCGCCACCCTGGAACTGGTCATCCCGTCTTCGATCCTGGCTTTGCTGGTTGGAATTTGGGGCGGTACGTTCGCGGCTTCGCGCCGGAAACGCACCGCCGATTACCTGTGGCGGATATACTCCGTGGTAATTTATTCCCTGCCCATTTTTTGGCTGGGCCTGGTCATGCAACTTCTATTCGGCGTACAACTCAAGTGGCTGCCGATTTCCGGCAGGATTGACCCGATCATCGGGATTTCCATTGAACATATCACCAACCTGTACGCCGTGGATGCGCTGCTTACCGGTAATTGGCCGGCTCTGGTTTCGGTGATGCAGCACCTTGTCCTGCCTACGATTACGCTCGGGTTGGTCTTGTCGGGTGTATTTGTGCGTATGACCCGCATCAACGTGATCGAGACTTTACAAGCCGATTATATTGCCGCCGCCCGCGCCCGCGGCATCCGCGAGCGCATGTTGGTCTATGGACACGCCTTGAAGAACGCCATGATCCCGGTCATTACGTTGATCGGCTTGCAGGTGGCCATCCTGCTGGCCGGGGCGGTCCTGACCGAGACGGTCTTCTCCTGGCCCGGCATGGGCCGCTATCTTGTGGAACGCATTTCTGCCCGCGACTACACAGCCGTGCAAAGCGTGATTACAGTGTTTGCCCTCCTGGTGGCGCTGATCAGCCTGGCTGTGGACGTGATCTACTCTCTCGTTGACCCGCGGGTGAGGTATTGAACTGTGACTGAAACCAAAGAACCTTCTCCCGAAACCGTTGCCGAACCTCCTGCCTGGGAGTCTGAACTCCAGGAAGTCGGCCTGGTCCGGCGTATTTTTATGGCGCGGCGCTGGTACGGCGCTGACTGGTGGTTCGTCAGCATTTCATCTGTAATGGTGCTGGGCTTTATCACTGTTGCCCTGTTCCCGGGGTTGTTCGCCCCGCACAGCCCGGATGACCTGGTCGGCCCCAGGTTCCTGGCTCCCGGCGCTCATCCCGACCTCCCGGTGCTGGTAATGACCGTGGATTCGCCGGTCAACGGTCTGATAGACCTGGCCGTCCCTGAAGGCCAGCCCCGGCCGGCTGTGGCCGTGGTCCAGGGTGTGCCGACCGGGGGGGCATTAAATGAGCAGGCGCAGGTCATTGACGACCAGATCAAAAATGAGCCGGGTGGGCTGCGTCTCCGGCCGCGCATTGACCGTTATCCTTCCCTGGAGGAGGCGTTGCAGGCTGTCGTTGATGGAAATGCCCAGGCCGCAGTGGTGCAGACGACCGAATACGAAGAGATAGCGGCCCAATTCCCGACCCTGCACACTGGCGAAAGCATCACCGGCGAGACCGCCACCGCCGGCGGGTTCATCCTGGGCACCAACGACATCGGCCAGGACGTGCTCAGCCGCCTGTTATGGGGGACGCGGGTTGCCTTGATCATCGGCTTCAGCGCCTCCATCGTGGCCCTCGCGTTGGGCGTCCCGCTGGGGCTGTTCGCGGGCTTCGTCGGCGGCGCGTTCGACCGCCTGTTGAGCCTGATCATGGACAGCCTGTACGCCTTCCCTGGCCTGATCCTGGCGATTGCCATCACCGCTGTCCTCGGGCCGAGTATGCTCAACATCATCGTCGCCATCGCAGTTTTGTACATCCCAACTTACTACCGCATCGTACGCGGGCAAACCCTGTCGGTGAAGGAAGAAGTTTACGTGGAGGCGGCCCAGAGCATCGGGGCGCGCAGCCTGGAAATTTTGCGGATGTACATCTTCCCGAACGTGATCCCCTCGGTGGCGATCATCTTCTCGGTCAACGTGGCCGATGCGATCCTGACCGGGGCCGGGCTTTCGTTCCTGGGGCTGGGCCTGCCGCCGACGATTGCCGACTGGGGCATTGACCTGGCGCGCGGCCAGCGCTTCATTCAGACCTCTTGGTGGATGATCACCTTCCCCGGCCTGGCGATCATGCTGGTCGTGCTGGCTTTCTCCATGATGGGAGAAGGCCTGACTGAAATCTTCAATCCAAAACTGAGGGAACGCTGATGCCTGCCGACTTCCTCTATTCTGTTCGTAACCTGACCGTCGAGTATAAGACCCGGGCCGGGGTGGTGCGGGCCGTGGACAACGTCTCGCTCGACATCCGCCGGGGCGAGATCCTGGGGCTGGTCGGGGAATCCGGCTGCGGGAAATCCACCCTCGGCAAGGCTCTGATGCGCTTGCACACCGGCCCGGCCAGCATTGCCGGGGGCGAATTGTGGTTCGACGGCCGCGACCTGATGAAACTGTCGGACAGGGAAATGCCGGATGTGCGCGGGGCCGAGATCGGCATGGTCTTCCAGGACCCGATGACCTCGCTCAACCCGGTCCAGCGCATCCTCGACCACCTGACCGAGACCATCCAGACTCACGAACCGGAAATCTCCGAGGCGGCCGCCCGTGCCCGGTCGGAGGAACTGGTGGAACGGCTGGGGATCAGGAGGGAGCGTCTAAACGAGTACCCGCACCAGATGTCCGGGGGGATGCGGCAGCGGGTGATGATCTCGCTGGCGCTGGCGCTGCGGGCCAAGCTGGTCATCGCCGACGAGCCGACCACGTCCCTGGATGTGATCGTGGAGGCCAAATTCCTCGACCTGTTGAAGGAACTCCAAAAGGAATTCGGCCTGACCATCTTGCTCATCACCCACAATATCGGCGTGGTCGCAGAAGTCGCCGACCGGGTGGCGGTGATGTACGCCGCCAAAATGGCCGAAGTAGGCGATGTGAAGGACGTTTTTGCCGACCCCAAGCATCCCTACACCCAGGGGCTGCTGAAATCCGTCCCCAATATCCGCCTGGACGAGGGCGAACTCTACAAGATGGAGGGCGCGCCGCCCAACCTGCTCCACCCGCCGGCCGGCTGCCGCTTCCACCCGCGCTGCCCGTTCGTGATGGAGGTCTGCCGGACTATGGAACCGGCTTTCGCCCCGGTGGTGGGCGACCATTTCGCCTCCTGCCTTCTGTATCAGGAAGCCGGCATGAAACAGGAGAGTCTCCATGGCTGAGCCGAAACCCATCACAAACGGGGTCGCTGTCCCGGCTGCCGACTCAGACGACATGGTCCGGGTCGAGACCCTGCGCAAGCATTTCCCGGTCCAGAGCGGCTTCCTGGCCAGCCTGGTCAACCGGGGTCACATCCCGGCCGTCAAAGCTGTGGACGGGGTCTCCTTCACCATCCGCAAAGGGGAAGTTTTCGGACTGGCGGGCGAGAGCGGTTCCGGCAAATCCACCGTGGGACGCCTGATCCTGGGGCTGTTGGAGCCAACCGAAGGGCGGGTGGTCTTCGACGGTACCGACCTGGGCAGCCTCGCCCCCGAAGCGATGCGCAAGATGCGCTCCCGGATGCAGGTCATTTTCCAGGACCCGCTGGCCTCGCTCAACCCGCGCATGACGATCGGGGAAGCGATCAGCCATCCGGTGCGCATCCACATTACGCGCCAGCCGGAGGAAGGCCGGCGGGTGGTCAACGAGATATTGAACAAGGTCGGGTTGGCCCCGGCCGAGCAATTCTACGATAAGTACCCCCACCAGATCAGTGGCGGACAGCGCCAGCGGGTGGTCATTGCCCGCGCCCTGGTCACCGCGCCGGACCTGGTGGTGGCCGACGAGCCGATTGCCATGGCTGACGTCAGCGTGCGGGCGCTCCTGCTCGACCTGATGATGCGCCTGAAAGAGGAACTCAACCTCACCTACCTCTTCATCACCCACGACCTGGCAACAGCCAAATACGTCTGTGACCGGATCGCCATCATGTACCTGGGCAAAATGTGCGAGGTCGGCCCCCTGGCGGATGTGTACGAGTATTCCTGCCACCCCTACACCCGCGCCCTGCTGGAGGCCGTCCCGGTCCCGGACCCGCGTCACCGGCGCAAGGAACCGATGCCGGCCGGGGAAATCCCCAGCGCCATCAACCCGCCGCCAGGCTGCCACTTTCACCCGCGCTGCCCCATCGCCAGGGAAAATTGTTCGGTGGATGAACCCGACTTGCGTGAACTGCGCCCGGGGCATTTCGTGGCCTGTCACTACGCCGAAGACCTTTTGAAATAAACCGGTTCCCGGCAACATGGAAGCGTAGATGGGGCCACACCGACCATCTACGCTTTTGATTCTTGATTTGTGAAAGGTATGCGCCAAACAAGCGCCCGCCGCAAGGCCGAACGAGAGTTGAATGTAAAACTGCTGCCCGCGATGGTCAGTCTTTTCGGCATCCTGTACCTCCTGACCGGGTTTCGCGGCTGGCTGGCATTCTTTATTGGCCTGTCGAGTCTCTGGCTTTTGGCCGCCCTGTGGGTTTATTCCCTCGAACGCGGCCTGGGCATCGAGCGCAAGATTCACCTGGCCTGGGCTACAGTGGGAGACGCCGTGCCCGAAGAACTGACCCTGATCAACAAAAGCAGGCTGCCGGCCCTGTGGGTCGAGATCGTGGATGAAACCGGAACGCCGGAAGCCTCGATCCGCATGGTCTCGGATGTCGAACCGCAGGCCAGCCGCAGGCGTCACCCGCTCCATCTCTTCAACCGGCGCGGCTTTTTCACCCTCGGACCCACGCGCCTGCGCGCCGGCGACCCGTTCGGCATCTACACCCTGACCTTGCGCGACCGGCATTCCAGCCATATCCTGGTCCTCCCGCCGTACCTGCCCCTGTCCCGGCTCGAACTCGATCCCGGCGGCTGGAGCGGCGACCGGCAGCGGCGGAGCGGCCTCATTGCCCGCGAGATCAGCGATGCGGGCGTCCGTGATTACCAGCCGGGAGACAGCCTGAAACGCATCCACTGGCGCGCTTCGGCCCACCGAGACGCATTGAGCGTCAGGCTGCTCGACTCCGCCGCCTCCGACGACTGGTGGATCTTCGTTGACCTCGACCAGGCCGCCCAGGCAGGGACGGGGCAGGACTCGACCCTGGAACTGTCCATCGTGCTGGCGGCTTCCCTGGCGATGCGCGGCCAGAGGGAACACCGCCGGGTTGGGCTGGCCCTGGCCGGGCCGGATGTAGTCTGGCTGGAGCCGCGTTCCGACCCGGCTCACCGCTGGCGGGTTTTCCAGGCGCTGGCCCTGGCAAAAGCGGGCCGCCATCCCCTGGCCGAGCTGCTCTCGTTGGGCGGCCCGGCCCGCGCCGCGACCTCCATTGTCATCACCCCTGCCACCGACCCGGCCTGGATTGCAGCTTCACAGGCGCAGCGCCGCGGCGCAAACCTGGCGGCTTTGCTGGTAGACCCGGCCGAGTTCGGCGGCAGCCGGGATCAAGGCCGGCTTGCCGGGGCTTTGGCGCGCAGCAGCATCCCCTTTACGCGCATGCCCCGCTCCTTGCTCGAAGAAGCCTATTCGCTTTCGAGCCATCCCAGGCCTCCGGCTGGGTCCGAGACCGGCAGGCGCTATATGCGGCGGGAGAGCGAGCTATGGCAGCCAATGGATTGAACCGGGTCCAGCCAGCCGCTCTTTCGCCGCGGACCGGGCGGATCGAGCGACTGGCCGAATTCGCCCTGCTTCTCATCCTGCTGACCGCCTCCGTCGCCGGGATAACCACAGTGCTGGCGAGCCAGGATTGGGGCGCGCTCTGGCGCAGCCTGTTTTTGGGACTGCTGGCCGGCTGGCTTCCGGCGGTCTTCCGAAAATCAGGCTGGGGAGTTGCGTTGGTTGTTATCCTGTCCGGCGCGCTTTACATTTTGCTCTTCCCCGGCGGTTTGATCGGGAAAGCCGCCGATGTCGCCGCCGAATCCGTCCGCCTGCTGCCGGGCCTGTGGGAATTCGTCCGGGGCGGGGAGGTTGATCCTGCTCCGCTCCTGAACCTGTTGCGGGAACTGCTGGAGGCGGCCCGGACCATCCTTACCCGCGCGCAGGACTGGGCGGCGGCCATCGCCTCCCGGCAGCCGAACTTCGACCCGGTGGCCGCCTCGCTGGCCTGGAATGCGCTGGTCTGGCTGTCGGCGGCCTGGGCCGGTTGGGCGGCGGAAGCCC
>DIDQ01000122.1 GCA_002418215.1 Anaerolineales bacterium UBA5796 | reverse complement strand
CCCGCACCGGCCACCGCCCGCCTGCCCCGCCCAAACCGGCCGGGACACGCCCGGCCCAGGAACCCTGACCCGGAGGGAACAATCCCCATGAGTTTCGACACGCCCACCATGACCCAACGCCTGATCGCCGCCGATTTCCTGACGCCCAGTTACCGCATCGTGGGGAAGATCATGGTCCCCAACACGGGCGTCGTCGGCATCATGAACGACACGACGAACTCCTACATCGAAGTCATGGACGCCCGCCTGGCGCGGGTCCACATGCCGACCAAGCTGGTGGGACATTTCGAAGTCATCCGCATGGTCAAGAAGCAGATCGTGGCCGTCTGCGTGAAACGCCGCGAAGACCTCGGCCCCCAGGCCCTGGCCCGGGGCGGCTACGGACGGATCGTGGAATACCCGGCCCAGATCACCTCCCAGGTTTACGAGATCGAGGGGATCATCGAGTGGTCGGGCCGCTTCGACTTCGCGGCCATCATGGCCGAAGGCACGCGGGACTTCGTCCCGGTCTACCAGTCCAGGCTGACGGCCATCCTGATCCCGGCCCTCAAGATCGAAAGCGATGCCATGCTGGTCAACCGCACCCACGTGGACATGCTCGGCCTGGTCAACCAGAAGCTGGAAGATTAGCCCGGAAAAACGCTTGACCTATCCGAAGGGGGGTGATAAAATCTGCCCGCTTAACCAAGCGCTTCGACAGGCTCAGCATAAACGCCCCCATCGTCTAGTGGACCANNGCAGCCCTTTCAAGGCTAAAACCAGGATTCGAATTCCTGTGGGGGCACTCGCTCGTAACCCTGGATATTGTCCACGAACTCTCGTTCAAAAAGCGTGGACGAAAAAGCCAGTCATAACTGACTGGCTTTTTCGTCGGCCTTACTATGTTGCATATACGCATGGACAGCCGCCCGCACCGTTTCCGTGGAAACGGACAGGCCTAGCGGCGTTGTGTAACGCCCCGGCATCACCGATATGGCCACAGGAATACCCTCGAAGCACGAAACATCAGCCATAAAACCATGTGAATAGATCCCTATCGGCCATGGCCAGTCATCCGGACGGAAGACCACTAGATCCCCATACAGGATATCAATCACCGTACCCGTCACCCCTGGGCAATCCGGGGGATTTAGCCACAACACGATCCCCTGCGCCACCGACGCCATCTGGTGACCCATTTGGGATGGCCTGTGCCGTACCCGTTGGCCGATGATCAGCGTCATCGCACCAGCCTCACCCGGTTTTTGGGCAGGTACACCGCCCGCTTGCTCACCAGCAACCCATAACACGCCCCTTGCACCGCATCTGAGAAGGTCGGCGATTTGTCGATCTTTTTGTGGCCTACCAACGTAAATCGATGCACGAACCACGGCGTAGACTCTCGGCTGATCCCCGCCGGTGGCACCGGTGACGGCTTGAGCGTCAGCACCTCGATGGTATTGAGATTAGCCGCCACTACTCGCCCGGCCACCACGTTATCCCATAGCCCCGGCGCACGCCCGAACGCCAGCCCCTCCACCCCATGCGCCCATCCGCTCCGGTCCGGCGCAGCCGGCCAGTTGAACCAGCCGGTATTATACGCCGTCACAAAATCGAACAGCCGCTGGTCGCCGCCATTGACCTCCAGCCATAGTGATTTCCAGGCATCCGTCATCACCGTAAACCGGGTATCCTCCGGGTAGCCAGGTGTCACTGTCATCGGCACCACCTGTGGCGTAATGTTGTACTGCGGCTGGCTCCAATCCGCCAGTGCCGTCCGGGGAATGTAGTTATATCGGGATGTCTCCGTGTCGGCCAGTACCTGGTACAACTGCCAACCCTCTGGCGGACGCGGCACCTCCGGGACCTGCTCGACTAGGCGGACATCCATCCCCTCGAATAGACTCCCGCCTCGCTCCACAACCACAGACTGGACCGTAACGTTCATGGCCGTTTCACCAGGTCCACCGGCGCCGAATTTTTATAAATCACGCCATCCACATCCACCTCAATGCTGCTCAGCGTGATAATCTCGCTTTCCGGTGGGATGATCTCGGCCAATATAGTATAGGGCTTGCCCAAATGCCGCACCGCCACCCAGCCATCCAGTGGCCGGCCGTCCACCTCCAGCACATGCAGCCACAACTCATTGACCCCATCCCCCCACAACTCATTACCGAGCGCCGATATTCCGGCTGTCAGATCCCCGATGTCCGCCGTGCCCGTCGAATGTCCCTTGCGCACGTTGACATACTCCAGCGTGCTGACCGGGGTCACGCTATATTTGTACATACTGCCTCCTGGCGGGGGAACCCCCGCATAATCGTCGAACTCCGCCTCCGAACCGTTGAACCAACTCAGATCGATTGATAGACTCTCGACACCATAGGCCCGCCCGTCGCCGTTCGAAGTCCACTGCCACATAAATATTTTGTCCCACGGTGCCGGGATGCGCACATTCGCCGGGTTGGTCGTGTACCATGCCAGCCACAACTCATACTGACCAAACCAGGCCAGGTCTGCCGCCTGGGTCAGCGGGTTGGGGGAGTGAGCTGCCCAATAATAATAGCCCGTGTAAATGCCGACCCTCGCACTCAGGCCGTTTGCGGTCAGCAAGCCATTAAAAGTTTGGATAAATTGCTTGAAATTCCGCCAGCCGCCATACGCGCCGCCGTAGGTCTCCTCATAATCCATCCACACGTGCATCTCTGGCATGTCATTTTTGATCAGGTTAAACAGCCTCAATGCCTGGCTTTCTGGCGTGCTCCGACTATCCCAAAACCAGTAAATACCACGCGGCAATCCCGCTAATTTTGCCTCCCGCCAGTTGTAAACAAAATCCTCATCAACCCAGGTGTTTTGCCCTCCCCGGATGACGACCCCCTGCGCCCCGTTGGTTTTCATTTTGGCGAAATCGATCCCCGCCAGGGTCGTATCATCATCCTGGTAGAACGATATGTCCGTTATCGTCACGGTCATCTCCAGCGCAGCCAGCGCTGCAAGTCTCACCACTGGTCGGCTGATCTCATGTAGCCAGGTATTTAGATTGACCTGCTGATAATACCCGGCTTTCATTCCTGGGGAAAAATCACCCATTTTCATCCTCCTCATATGGGACAGGGGTTATTGCGAATACTGTCCAATCGAAAATCCTGCAATCTGGGCACTAACTCCGCTCGCATTGTTGACGCAACGAATATTAAGATTATTAATTGCGGATACATTGATCGCAGTCACTATGTCCGAAAAAATTCCGGCCGCCGAACCTGCCGGGATCGTAATATTGTGTTGCGCCACACCGGAGACGATTAGATCAATAACCAGTGACCCGGTTGCAGGTTGGGCCGAGCGCGTCTCGATGTAGAAATTGATCAGACGGCAATCTACAGCCGGCTTGATCCTCACGTTGATGGAATTAGCATCAAGACCCGTGAATCCGAAGCCTGCGTAACTCGTGCCGCCAGCCGCCACGGTCAGTCTATTCCCGTTCCCGGCCAGTGTCCCGAAGGGCTGTCCCGTGGGGATCGTGAGAGTGGTCGGGGTCAATATTCCCGCTACGCTTACGTCTCCCCCCATCTCCACATCCGCATAAAACCTTGCCCATTTATAGAACTCCAGATACTCCTTTTGTAAATTGATCAGTTGCTGAGCACCATCTTTAACCTGGAATGACCCGGCATAAAATACCGGCCCGCCAGGGAACATTAATAACCGGGAATACTGGGTGGTTGCACTGTTTCCCTCGTAAATCTCCACGTCATCAATTAATGCATGGTCTGTGTCATAGAGACTATCAATGGCAATTGTCAAATCAACTTTCGCAATTGTCCCACTCGATGGCGTTGGTCGGATTCCTACTGTGCAAAGCGCATATTGATCTGATTTCGATTCAGTCTCCGAAAAATAGAATATTTCATAAAACAACAACACGTCAGAACTATCATAATAGGAGAGCTTCCCGGTGATTGCTCCACTGCACTTCCGGCGGAATCTCACAAATATCGCCCGGTCAGAAGCACTTAATGTGATCCGTTGGCTGATCGTCCCCTTCGATGTTCCGCCTACCAGGTACGCCGCATAGCCCCCGCCGTGCGCATCGTTCGATACCACCGGCATCGTTGTCCCAGATGCAGTCCAGCCGCTCAGGTCTCCTGTTTCGAAATCTCCATTGGTCTCGATCCGGGTAGCTGTTGGCAAATGGAAAACCTCGATCTTGGCTACCGGGATATTCGTCCCCCCGTCCTCGCTGGACATGCGTACAGATTCTGTACATTGGATTCCGTCCCCCGATTGCGGGAATAGGATCCCGTCCTCGTCTGCGATGAAGGGTGGATACTCGATGCTGTCCGCGCTTGCCGCGCCGATCTCCGCTGACAGTTCATCCAGCCGCTGCAACCGCTGGATGGCCTGCTGCATTTCTCGCATTTCCGCTTGCAATTCGGTGATCACGTTGCGTAGATCATCCGGTTCAGCTTTAGCTAAAAAATCATCGACATAATTATTGGTCATATCTGCCTGCCACTGTCAATCCTAGGGTATGAGTTGGTTCATCGTAAGCCATAGCCAAAATTCTGGCGCTTCCTCGCCAGCCGTGTATGTTTCCCGGTAGACGGATATTCGCCGCGTGAAAGATGGCCTCATTGCCAAGCCGGGCGTTTATAAACGCATTGCCCTTATCTTTGATGGCTACATTCAACACCAGCCACGGCCTGCTGTTTTCATCGAGGTAGGTTTGTGCATGTTGTTCCAGTGTCGAGAGTTCTGTCACACCCCGGAACTGCACCACCCGGCTCCGCAGCCGGTATTTACGCACCGATTCAGCGTCCACAAACGGTTTGGTTTGTAATCGGCTCTCCTCGCTGGCTGCGTCATTAATGGCGATCACCCGGTTCCATGCCGGTTTGATCACCCTGGCGCCGGTCACGGTCATATTGCCGTTTTCACCGTCCTTGTACTCGTAATTGGTATTTTTCCCCAGCCGGGTTTGGATATCCATGTAGATGATCAGACGGCTGTTTTCCACCTCCGGGCGCAGGACCATTTCCATCCCGGCCCGCTCGATCAGGGCTTTGAGCTGCTCCCAGAATGGGCGCCGGTCCAGAGTCTCTTCGCGGGAGTGGTCCCGATCCGTCCGCCCCAACCGCAGATAGAGTTCCTCCTGGGAATTGATCAACTCGATTATTTTCCCCACAATCGCCGCCGTATTGCCCGTAAATTTGACCACTTCGTCGGGAGTACGCAGCGAGAGTAAATACTCGATATTGTAGACCGACATCTCAACCGGCGCCTGGCAGTCCCATTCCGGGTCTATCATTCCTGCCCAGGCTGGCAATTTGTCCTGCTGCACCATCACCATTCGCCCGAACTGGATCCATGGCTTCGCAGCGATCGCTGCGCTGATCACGACTCCTGTCTCCCCTCCCCCTCGCACGTTCGGGTTACCCGTAATCGCCCACCCGCGGCTGATCCGCCCGGCGAACTCCCCGGCGCTGCGGTTCGAAGCATCGAAGATGACAATCCTGCTCACAACCGCCTCCGGTACCAGCTCAACACCAGTTCCAGCGTTCCAACATCGTCCCCGATCACCTCTAGCTCGTTATCACCCTTCACAAGCCTGATCCAGATCGCCCGCCCCTCGTCGTCCAGGCTGATGGCATTGTGGGCATTGGCCCTTTGGTACGTGATGGTATTGGCCTCGCCGTCCAGCGCCAGCGGCCGGTTCATCCGCATCGGGTATTTCAGGTCAATCGCCTCGCCGGTCGCATTGTTTTGCAGGGTAATGTCCAGCGGATAGTTGAGTTGTTCCCCCAGCAACGTCCCACTGGGAATATTGGCAGTCGTAAACTCCACGGTGCAGGTCTGGATCTCGAACATGGCATACGCATTAGCCTGTGCCGCTAAAACTTTTGAAAAGATCGCCTGCACATACTTGCTTGCCGAATCGATGGCTTTGGCCACACCGTTATTCGTCAGGTTCGACCAGGTACTAACGCTGGCGGGGGTCGCCTCATTGAACACTGTGAACCAGGTTGTACCGTCTGGGCTGCGCCGGATGGCGGCGAACTGGTTCGGCCATTTGACCGTGTTGCGATATTTCTGGCCGGTCACGGTAATCTCCTGCATCCCCCCCGGGCTGTAGAATGACCAGGCCGCAGTGGCTCGTTCAGCTTTCCAGACACTCCCCTGCTGCCAGGCTGCCAGCATCATCCCCATCGCCGCATTCCCGCTCTCGGCATCCTGTTTGACCCAGTAGAGCTTGCTCTCCGTCCCGATCCGTTGCAGCGATTGAGTCCAGCCCCCCGGCCTGTTCGGGTGGTCCGGGTCGTAGAATTTATCGCTTGCCGTCCAGGTCCACTGGGTATTGTCTGACTGGCTTAGGCTGAATAATGGCTTGGTATCGTCGTAATTCTCGTCGTCCAGCGCCGGGTCGGTCGCAGTCGGGTTGCCATACACCACCCGCACCGCTGCCGGCAGGAAGCTGAATGAATCGCCCACCGCGTGAGCCTGGAGCGTAGTGTCGTAGAGTCCTCGCTCTTCGATGACCAGCCGGCAGGCAACCGGCTGTTTGGCGCTGTAATAGAACCATTCCGTGCCGTGATAGACCACCCCCTGGCTGGGCATCGCCCGGATCCGGGCCTGCATCGTGGCATTTTTGGTGAAGTAAAGATAGCTGATGTCCCCTGTAGCTGCCACAGCCGTCCGCAAAGTCAGGGTCGCCCCCCGTCGCAGGTTGAGATTGAACCAAACCTTGGTCGTGGTCGTATTCGGACCGTCGATCCATCGCCGGGTTTCGCTCTCGCCCAGCCAGATCCGCAGGTCATCACAGTCCGCCTGCATTTTCCCGGCCGTAACCAGCGCCGCCGTGTCCAGTTGGATGCACCACGGCCGCAGCCCCCAGTTGATCCCGTTTGGCGGCACCAGCCGGTAGAGCTGCTGTTTCTTCCAACCTGCCGGGGTCTCCACGGTCGGCGTCAACGTCACGCTCAAGCGGGTCTCATCATCGCCCTCCACCGTGATCACGTGCGTCCCGCCTGCCCCGCTCAGCGACCACGTGTCCGTGTCCGGATCCACCGCCCGCCAGGCCGTCGCCTCGCTTTGCAGCAGGATCGTGTAGCGCTGGTCTCCCTCATGCACCGGCGCCATTTGTGCCACACACGGCAGGCTGTAATCCAGCCCATCCACGGCAAAGGTCACCACCAGGTCAGCCCGGGTCCCCGGCTTGAACCAGGCCTTGAGCTGCGCCTGCAAGGCCTCCCGGTTGCCATAATCCAGGATCTTCACGCTCAACGCCACATTGCGGAGGTCACGGGTGAACATCCCCGAATAATCCGCATCGCTCAATGACTCCTCGATGAAAATCGGCTTGGCCATGGGCAGCGCCCCGGCATTGAGCACCGTTGCCTGGTAATCGCTGTCCCATAACGTGTGAGAGTTGAAGCTCTTGGCCTGGATCAGCATTTAATACCGCCTTGCCTTCAGCCGTGCGCCCAGGCTGCCCGAACGGGTATCGCCCTGGATAATCACCGGCGAATAAAACGTAAATGACTCCGTCTGCTGGCTGATGCTCGCCCCCGCAAAAGCCCCGGCGCCCGCCAGTGAGAACGCCATCGAAGCATTGGCCAGCCGCGCCAGTTCCCCCCGCATCCGCTGGATGTTGGCAAACAGCGGTGAGAAGACCGTGCCTGCCTGCGCCTCCCCATCCCCGCCGAAAAGATCGAACAGGCTGGCCAGGATGCTTTTGATCGTATCCACCAGGTTGGTAAAAAATCCAACGATCAATTTGATGAAACTGTCCCACCCGCTTTCGAAGCCCTTCCAGATATTATCCAGCATCTCGCCCCCGGCATCCACCAGGTCCGGCCAGCTGTCCTTAATCCCGTCGATGATCCCCAGCACCAGCTCACCACCAGCCTTGACCAAGGTGTCCAGAACACCCAGCAGCCCCTCGACCAACACGATCACCAGGTCCCCTGCCGCCTTGCCGATCATCGGCAGGTTGTCCACCAGGCCCTTGATCAGCGCCAGGACCAGTTCCAGCGCCGCTTTACCGATCATCGGCAGCGCCTTGATCAGCGCATCGAAGATCGCCTTCATGATGGTTGGGATGGCCGGGATTAAAATCGGAATGGCCGCGATCAGTCCCTCGGCCAGGCCCAGGATCAGGGCCAGGGCCGCCTCGATCAACAAAGGGATATTCTCGATCAAGGTTTCCACGATAGTGATAAGGGCCTGCACCACCGCCGGGATCAATACTGGCAGCGCTTCCGCTAATCCCATCGCCAGGGTTATGATGGCCTGCAATCCCGCTTCGATCAGCATCGGCAGGTTCTCGATCAATGCCGTCACCAGCGTGAGCAGGATCTCCACCGCCGCCCCGATCAGCATCGGAAGATTTTGAACGATGAACCCGATCAGGCTGCGGATGATCTCGATCCCCGCCTTGAGCATTTGCGGCAGGGCTCCGGTAATCGCCGTCAGCAGCGATTGGATGACCGATAGCCCGGCCTTGAGCATCTGCGGCGCTTGGGTGGCGATATCCCCGGCGATCTGCGTAAACAGTCCCGCCAGCCCCTCCGCCATCTTGCCGAAATCCCCACCCGAACCGGAAATGATCCCGACCAGCTCCTGCAGATAGCCCTGCGCCTGGCCGAGCACCCCACTGAAGAATGGGGCGAATGCCCCGGCCAGCGTCATCCCTACCCCCTGCAAGCCGCCCTTCAGCCCGTCCAGTTGGTCTTGCAACGCACCCAGGGCATTGACCGTTTCCGTGGAAACGACCGCCCCGTTTTTATGCGCCTCGTCGCTCAGCCGGGCCAGCTCCTCCGACCCAGCCTTGATCAGCGGGTTGAGCTCCTGGGCGCTCTTGCCGAAAAGCTGCATGGCCAGCGCATCCCGCTCAGTCGGGTTTTCGATCTGGCCCAGGGCGTCGATGGTGTCCGCAAAAACGGCCTGCGAGTCGCGCAGGTTGCCGCTCGCATCCAGCACGTCCACGCCCAGGGACTGGAACGCTTTCGCCTGCTCCGATTCGGCATTTTTTGCATCGTCCATCGAGCGGATCAACCGCGCATTTGCCCCAGTGATCGTTTCCAGCGACGTGCCCACCTGCGGGCCGATGTAATTTAGTTCCTGTAACCGCTCGACACTGATCCCCGTCTTGGCCGATAGCTCGACGAATTCATCAGCTGCGGCCGCGGAACTGAAGGTGAGCCCTGCGATCATCGCAATGGTCGCCACCGCCGCCGCGCCTACAGCTAGCAGCCCCGTCACGGCCCCTTTGACCACCGTCCCCACCCCGCCCAGGATGGACTGGAACCGCTCGAACTTCGAACCGCTCTCCTCCACCTGCTCACCCGTTTCCTCGGCGGCATCCCCGGCCTGGTCGGTCTCGCTCCGCATCTCGGCCAGGGCCGCCTCGGTCCCGCTCAACTCGTTTTGCATGGTGTTGAGTTTTTCGGTTTCCTTGTTCAGGTCGGTTTCCAGCTTGTTGGCGGCCAGACTGTTTTCACCTTTTTCGGCCTTCACCCGCTCCCATTCGGCCCGGGTTGCCGCTACCTTCTGGCGTTGGATATCGAGTTGGCTGCTCAAACTGGTAATTCTTGTTTCCAGCCCGGTTGCATCTTTCGTCCAATCCCCCAGCGCAGACGCGGAGGCCTTGAATCCGCTTTCCAGGACGCGCAATTCGCTGTTCATCTGTTTGATGCCAGATCGGAAATCATTGGTATCGATGACAGGCTTGGCGCCCAGGGAATTAGTCATTGGGTTTACATCCAGCTAATTTGATCGGCATAAGCGGTTTTACCCGTCCCGTTTCCGGCACGTTCGATTTTCCAGCGCGGGTAACGGAACACGAACGGGATCAGACTCTCGATATCGGTGTGATCGATTTGGTCGAGCGACCAGTGGAATATCTCGACCAGCATACACTTCAGGTCCAAAAACCAGAGACCATCCCCGTCTATTTTCTCTTCGGGGATGGGCGAGTAGGGTTTCCTTTCGCAAACCCTGCCGCCAGATTGTTGGCCCGCGCCAGGACCGCATGGAACACCGAGAAACACTCGCTCAGGTCGGTTTGGCGCTTGAGTTCCTCGCGGGTGAATTTTTGGCCGAATAACTCGACGATGAAATCGAACAGCGGCGCTGTGACCTCCGCGCCGGATTGTTCTCCGCTGGTCATGGCCGTCTGGTTCAGACTCTTGCTCAGATCAATTGCCATATCCAGCAGGTATGACGGGATCCTGTTCCGGGTAAACCGATCAACTTCCTGGTCGTCCTCGTCATAAAAAATAACTTCTATGGGGGCTTGCATGATTTCCTTCCTTCGATTCCCCTCCCCCAAATCCCGGAGACTTTCCGGTATTTGGGGGAGGTAGGGTGGGGGTCAGTCTATGCCGTGGTGAAATTGTAGACCGCGTTGGCCAGTGCCTGGCCGTAAATATCCGTCACATCATGGACCACGACCAGGTAATCGGTCAGTGCATCCAGGTCGGCGGTCGGGTTGAGCGTCACCACCGTGCGGGCTGCGTTCAACGTGCGCGCCACAGCCACCGGCGCCTGCGTGTCCTGGTTGACCAGCAGGATGCCCTTTTCGGCGTTACCGGCCAGCGGGTTCGAGAAGGTCAGCGTGATATTGCCGCCAACCGCCACACCGGTCGCCCCATCCACCGGCGACGGCGTACAGGTCAACGCAGCAGGCGAGCCTACTACCGGTACTTGCACCGCATCGAACCAGGTCGCCCCGCTGAAGTTACTGATATCTTCGTCGCCTTCGACGCCCTTCGAGCCGTCCGTCACGCTGCCGCTCTGCACGAATTGGTATACCGTCTTGACCGCCGTAAACGTGATCTTGGTCCCTTTGGGGTCCGGCGTGTCTGTTTTGGTCGCCAATTCTTTCGAAGGCGGCTGGAACTTGCCCTTGAGATATTGGAGATAGTGATACGACCCGTTGCTTTTGAGCGACCGGAAGGAGATGGCAACATCCGGCGGCGTGCCGCCGTTGTCGAACAACCGTCCCGTGGCCGAGTCGTACACCTTGCCCAGGAGGATCGCCCTGATTTCCAGCGGGATTTGGGTCAATTCGAAGTCGATTTTGGTCTCGCCCTCGCTGCTCATCGTATCGAAGGCCTGGTCATTGGCATACTGGGTCTTCGAATTGGAGGCTGGCGCAACGCTGGCCGCCATCACCGGCGCCAGCACGGCCGGCGTAGCTGCCGCGTACGCGTCGGCGTCATCCTGGGTCACCAGCGCGTAATACACATCGCGCAGGCCCACATTGCTTTTGTACTCACCTTGTGCAGTCATAAACTACTCCTTTGATCGAGATAAACGTATTCCTTGGCCAGTCCAAAATGACCTGTTTCCTGGTCTTTCGGCAATTGGTGTTCGGAGCCAATCTGGAAACCGGCCGCGGTCATCACCCCGTCCACATCGGGCAGGGCAGCCAGGCCGCTCCGGCTGTAAATCGAAACCTGTACCAGGTAGCCCCGCTCCTGCTCAGCATCATCGGCGTGCTGTTCGGGCGACCCATCCACCAGCAGATAAACCAGGAACGTATCCGGCAGGTTGCCATCACTGCTGAGGTAAGGGTCCAGCGAAAATGGCACCGCCGGGAGGATCGTCCCCAGCGCATTGCTCACCCGCTCGAAGATGGTCGTCATCAATCCACCAATCCCGCGCGGCGCAAATGCTCACGGATGAGTTTTATGATGGCCGCCCGCTTTGCGCGGATCGCCGGTCGGATAAAGGGTTGGGCTGCCGCATGGACAGAGCCGAACTCGACCGCTCGTGCCTGGATGGAGGTTTCCCGGTCCGTGAAAGCCGGGTCATAAATGATCCCGATTTCCCGGTAGTTATAGTTACCTTCACCGCTCGGCACCTTAATTTTGATATGCTCGAGCAGGTTCCCGGTGTCGATGGGCACCCTGGCCTTCATCTCTGCCACCAGGATCTCGCTGGCCTCTGCCAGCGCCTCACGGGATATTTTGTTGATATCCTCTCCGGCTCTTTGCAGGGCGTCCAGATATTCTTCCAGTCCGGTAATCTCGAAGGCCGATTTCATGGCTAAACCGTCCCTTTCACCTGCTCCACCCGGAACACTGTCCAGCGGTTCTCATCCTGGACGTTCTCAGGCGGGGAGATAATCTGCCACGCAACGCCACCTTTGAGTATCCGCCAGGTGCTCAGGATGTCACTGCGATAACGCACCGTCACCGTCGCCCGGAGCACCGACGTAGCCGCTCCAGCCTGGACCAGTTCCTGCCCGTGGTCATAAACCCATTTCGACCACACTGTCGGGGTAGTGGCCACATTCGCCCATGTCGTTGTCTGCGCCCCCCCCGCATCCATCACGATCGTCGGCTCCTGGAAAGTGACCCTCGTCCGCATTGCTGAAATATCAACCGTGTAATCAGCCATCAGAACCACACCACCCGTTCGTCGATGAACAACGCCTTGATCGGGGTTGGCACATCGCTCGACTCTCGAAACTCGTACCAGTGCGCCACCAGTTGCAGGATCGCCTGCTTGATCCGCTCCGGCATGTCCGTTGCCTCATCGCCGTACCCGGCCACGAAACGCACCGTGATCGCCCCAGACTCCAGCAAGGCGTCTCCGGGCAGACTATGGAAAATGATCCGGCCTGGTTCGCTCCGCGTGTCCACGGTGTAATCGGTCCAGGTATGTTCCACGCCGTTCGAATCCAGGTACTTGACCCAGGACACGCTTTGCAGCCGAGGCCGCCATACGGTCAGGAGACGGTCATCCGGCCAGTCATCAAAGATCTGCTCCAGCGTCTGGGTAATGAACGCCCGCCGCGCCAGTGATTCGCCCTTCTCTCGCGCCGCGGCGATCAAGGAGGTGATCATAGCATCGTCATCCGTCCCGTCCACGCGCAGAAACGCCTTGGCCGTTGCCACGGAAACGGGTTCGGCAGTCGGGGCAGTGATCAAACGCAGGGTCATCGGTCAACATCCTGGAAAGGCCTGCCCGCTGGGAAAGGGGCAACGGGCAGGCCGGAATCGGGCGCGGGAAAAACGCCCAGAATCCACTACTCGTCTTCGACCTCGCCTTCCGGCTCGGGTTCAACCGGCTCGACGTCTTCAGCCTTGCCGGTGGATTTGCCTCTCGGCTTGGTGGGCGCCTTGGCCTTGGGGATATCCCCGGTCATGGGCACCCGCTCGACCTCGGTCCAGCCCTCGGCCAGGAACGCGGCCACCTTTTCAGGCAGGACGTTCATGGACTCGAACTGACGGGTCATGCGCACAAGTTCAGACATCAGAAACCTCCTATCCGAGCAGGAGCGCGATATGCTCCGGCTTGATCACCGCAACGCCCCAGTTGATCGAGACGTGGTACACGTTCATCCGGTAGCCCGGATAAATGGCGAATTCGAAGGCGATCCCCGTCACCGGGTCGATAATGGTCATGCGGTCGCTCGCCATGTCCTCTTCCTCGGGCAGATCTGGCAGGCGGGTGCCCAGCAGGATACTGTTGCGGGTATAACCCAGGTTGGCGTTGTAATTGTTGCCGATCGTCATCGCCACCCCATCCGCCAGGGTCTGGCGCAGCCCGGGCGCAGCCAGCACGATGTCGCCGTCGCCGTCACCAGCGAAACCGGTCGCCACCACGTACTTGTTGGTGTCACCCGCGAAGGTGACCACGTCGCCCGCCAGGATCGTGCCGGTCCCAGTGTCCACGTGGATGGTGACATCGCCCACCGCGTACCCGGCCAGAAGATCGACCAGGTAACCCGCCCCGGTGCCCTTGGTGTGGGCTTTCACCTGGGCCGATTCCCGGATGCCGAAATTGTGGATGTCCAGCAGCGTCCCCCGGCGCAGCAAACTGTCATCGTTCGCCTCATTTGCTTTGGTCAACTGGGCCAGCGTGCGCAGGGCCGCTCCTGCCGTGGTGTTGATCGTCAGATGCCGGTCCGACTGCGGCGCGCCGTTGTCATCGAGGATCTTTTTGACATTGGCAGGGTCAGCCAGCGTGGACGCAAACGGGGTCGTGCCCGCCGTGCCGTAGGCCCGGCTCGCACCCACATAGGCAGCCGCCGCGATATCCGACTCCATCTCGTTAATCAGGGTCCGGATCGCCTGGGCGATCTGGTCCTGTTTCAGGGTCAGGAAGCCCGGCCCCTGGTTGACAGACTTCTGCTCAGCGCCGGTCCAGGAGAACGGGGCAAAACGGCTTTTGCTGATCGTGAAGGTTTTGTTGCCGAAGTTCTGGTCAGACGCGGAAGGGAAAGACATCGCCGGGGTGATATTGCCCGCAGCCGCATTGGCCGGGGCCTGAGGAATGCGCACCGTCGAGTTGAGAGCCACACGGTCGGCGCTCGGGTCGCGGCCAACCGTAGGAATGAACCCGACCAGTTCACGCGAGACCACGTCCAGGGCCGCGTAAATGTCGGGAATGAGATTGGTAAGGGTGTTAGACATGGGTCACCTCTTAATCTTCGATCTTGCCGCCAGCTTTGACGAAAGCTGCCTGCTCACCGGCGGATAAGGCTTCAAACTCAGCCCGCTTCAACACCGTCTTGGCATCGGAGTCGGGTTTCTGGGTCGGATTGCCTGCGTTGAAAGTCTTCCCGGCCGCGGCGCGCAGGCGCTCCCGTTCGGTCTGGATGCGCTCGATTTGCTGGTCGAGTTCGCCTACTTCGCCAGGTTGGGTCTCGTCACCCATCAGGGCGGTAAAGCGGGTGCGCTCGGCGTCGTTCAGGTCACGCCCTTCGGCGTCGGCCTGGTTGACCAGTGCCTGCGCTTCGTCCAGCAGGGTTGCACGCTTGTTGATTAAGTCACGCACGTACATGGTTACTCCTTGAGTGCTTTGGATACGATTGGCAGCCAGCGCCAGTCGGTCTGCATACGGGGCTGTCGGGCGCACCTGCGCCGCCACAGACTCCGTCTGCTCCCTTTCCGGGCCATCCGGCACGGCCTGGGGTTCCGTTTCTGGTGCTTCTGCCTCGATTTCGACGGGTTGGGTTGTGCCTTCCTCGTCGTTTTCGACAGATAAGTCGTCCACGGCAGCATTCAACAATGCCGCAGGGACATTCGCATAATTGCGCAAGATATTCTCGAATTGCCTGGCCGGGCGTTCCTGTCCGCCCTTGACCACCTCGTCTGCAAATCCGAATTCGACCGCCTCCTGAGCGCTCATCCAGGTCGTGTTGGTCATCATTCTGGACAATCGCTCGACCGACAATCCGGTCCGGGCGGCATAAGACGACATCAAACCCTGTTTGATCGATTTGAGAGCATCTCGCAGCCTGCCCAGTGTCTCGATGTTCAGAGCCGCCATCCAAACAATCACAGCCGGGTCATGGATCATCATGTAGGCTGTATCCTGGATGCGGATATGACTGGCTGCCAGGGCGACCAGCACTGCCGCACTCGCAGCCTCCCCATCGATCTGCATGGTCACTTTACCCGGATAGGATGAAATAATAGAGCTGATCGTCGAGGCTGCAACCGGATCGCCGCCCGGCGAATCCATCCGTACTGTGATCGGCCCGCCCTTTCCGGTTTTGTAGAGTTGATCCTTGAATTTCTTCGGTGTCACCTCATCGTCCAGCCAGGACCATTCCGAGATCACGCCATAGAATTCCAACTCCGGATCACCACCGGTCTCAGCCGCATCCCGAAAAGTCCAGAACGGCTCGCCAGGTTTGGCTTTTCCCTCGAAGCATCGAAACGTCATAATTGCACCTCCAACAGCCCGTCCACGAATTGGCCGGGTGTGAATTCAGGTAAATCAGGGCCGTCCAGCGCCAGTTCCCCGCGGGCCTCGCAGTATTGCGCAAACGCAAGCCGCACACGCTCCGCGGTCGTCAATCCGGCATCAATCAACGGTTGGAATACGCTCAGCGCAAATGCTGAGAAATCCCGCTTATAAAACTGCTCGACCCAGGCGGTATACTTTTCCGGTTTGCCCTTTGCCAGCCAGCGTTGACCGGCGTCCCTCAGTTCGGAATACTCTCGCCTGAATGCCCGCTGGGCCGCATCCGTGAACAATGGTCGGGAGCGTGCCTGGGTGGAAGTCTCCTGGTTCGCCGGTCCCGTATTCAGCGGCAGCACGTACACGTCCCCGCCATCATAGGGACTCATATTTTCCTTGCGCCGCACCTCATTCGGTGACATAAAACCATTAGTAATGGCCTTTACGTAGGCCTCATAGCGGGTGGCGATATCACCTCGCACCAGGGCGTCGAATAAATGCTCCCAGTAATAGATCTTGCGCTCGGAAGGCAGCAGCAATTGCTGGGCCAGACTCTGCTCGGTTCGGATCGTCCACGGCCGCAGGGTATGGTTAGCGTAGCCTTGCTCCTGGCTATCAATCCCACTCCCCCAGCTCGTCGAACGATCCACGTCGCCGATCATGTGCGGTGGCACCCGGAACACCCGAGCGATCTGCGCCACCGTCCAGCGTTGAGTTTCGATGTACTGGGCATCCTCGGGCGGGATGCCGATTTCCAGAATATCTAGCCCTTCCTCTAGGATGGCTTTCTTGTGAGATTTTTCGGCACCTTTATAGACTTCGTCCCAGGATTCGCCTAAACGTTTATAGGCAGTATCCGAAAGCGTCTCCGGATGTTTCAGGACAATGCCTGGCCGGGCATCATTGGCGAAAAACTTCGACCCGAATTTCTCTGTCGCCATGGCCAGCCCAATCGAATTTTTCGCCAGCGCAATCCGTGAATAACCCACCAGCCCATCGAATCCAAACGCCGGGACGTGCAGGATCTCATCCCGCAAGAAAACACGCGGGCCATCAGACGATTGGTATAGATAAACCTTTTCGCCTTCCACCCGTTTGACCGTCATTCGATCCGGACGCAGCGGCCACAATTCGGCCACGTTACCCTTCGAATCTGTGATGATCTGGGAAAAGAAATTACCCCACGCCAGCATGTGCCCGATCTTGATCTCCCGGAACTGCAAGCTGGTATGTTCGGGATTGGGCTCATCATGCATCAAGCTGTAATAAGGGCTTTTGACCGCCCGGGTCCGCTCCTCATCCCTGCCCCGCTCATAGAGTACCAGCGGCAGGCTGGCGATATCCTCGCAAAGAATGGTGAACGCAGCCAGCACAGCCGGGACTGTCAGCGAGGTCTCCGGTGTGATGATCTCTTCACTCTGGCTCTTCTCACGCACCCCGCGCAGATGCACAGCCGCATTCCGCTCCACTGGCCGGGTGGGCGGCTGGACTTCCGCACGCGCAGAGAAGACTTGCGAGGGTTTGAGTAGCATTATGGCCTGCTCATCCACACCAGCACATAACTGTTGACCAGGCTGACCGCGGCCAGGATCGCCCCCACCACGATCAACGCCGTCTGCCAGGAATAACCAAAACCCAGGCCGATCCCCAGCAGGAGCAGGCCCAGGTAGTACATGCCGTCATTGCGGTCATAATTTGTCGAAACTGAAACAGGCCTGCTCATTTGAACACCAGCTCGACCTTACCGGTCAATAAAGCCCCGATGAAACCTATCACCGCCAGCCCAATCGCGCTGGCAAAATATATCCCGACCTTATAAAAAACCAGTGCCGGTTGCAGCGTCTCTAACTGCTCGTAGATATCCACGATGGCCGTAAAAAGAAGCACATCCCGGGTATTCACGTCCAGGTTGCCGCCTCTTTCAATAACGCCTTGCAATTTTTTGATGACCTCGTTATTGCTACCTGTCATACCTGCTCCTGGAAAACAAAAAGCGCCCGATTCTCATAATGAGAATCGGGCGCTCGTCTCCGACAAATTCTCCCGGTCTAACACCAGGAGCGCATCAGTTTCTCCGATTATAGCATATTTGCTTAAATAAAAAAAGCCCTGCTCATCGCAGGGCCTCGATCTCCGACCGTAAAAGTCGGGTCTGGTGCTTGGGGTTAGGCTCGCTCTTATCCGGGTAGCTGATCAGCCGTCCGCGCTGGACGGCGTGGGTGAAATAATCATGCGGCTTGCCGGTCATCTCGACCGCCTGGCTGACCGTGAGCAACTCATCCCCCATCCCCCACACCATCCCCAGCAAGACCATGTTGCCAAAATCGCCCATCCAAAACGCCCGGGGGATGTCATACTCCGCCTCCCCCGGCACTGCAAATAACCGCTGTAAGAGACCGGTGCAGCAGTCCGTGACCTCGTCCCGTCGCATACCATCCACCTCGCCGCCTGCGGCCCGGGCAATCGTCATCGCCTGTTGACCCTGCACCGTATTGAGCAGCTGCTCATCGGTCTCAGGCTGGCCGCTCACCCGCACCCCCAGGTACTGCGCCTCATTGACCCGATCCTCGACATACGCCCGCAAAAACTCCGTCACTATGTCCTGATAATAATCCAACTGTGTCTCCATTATATTTTCCTCCGGGTGAGACGGTCTCCCGTCTCACCCATTGATCAGCATTGCTCAGAGTAGATCAACTGCTCGCCGATGTAATACTCGGTGATGTGCCAGTCCTCCCGCCAATACTCGCCGTCCGGGTTAGGCGTCCCATCCTCGTCGTATCTGCCGGATGGCAGGCAGGCCACGATCCCCTTGGCCAATCGGTAGGTATGCTCCGTCCGCTCGACAGTGCGGATCTTGTGCAGCAGGGGCAACGGGATCAGCGGGCAGCCGTCCATTACCAGGCAGCCGCTCTCGACCTCCGCTCCCGCCGATGCCCGCCCGTCGTGATAGCTGGTATTGGCCACGCTCATCACCTTGCCGTACTGTGCCCCCGTCAGGTTATCCCATGCGTTCGGCCAGGCTTGCTCGATATTGCGCTCCACGTGGCCCACCGTCGCCAGGCCGGTAAAACCGTTGTACTGCATCATTGCTCGATCTCGTTTGGTAGTCATTGGTAGATTATCCTTCCGCCGGTTACAAGGCGACCGGCGGCGCTCTCGATTATCGATTATCCAGGATGGAGCGTATCTTGGTGATCCGCTCCCGGTACATCCCTGCCTCATTGTCTGCCCTCGTGTGGTAGGATGTGCCAGTGGCATGTTTATCGGCCACGGCCAGCTTATGTGTCAGTTGCCGCTCATATCTCGTCAGCAGGCTTTCTAGCCGTTTCGTCGGCCAGTTGTGCAGGTTTGCGCCCCATTCGGGGAGCTCATACTCGATTTCGTCATCCATTCGGTTTCGGGGGGCCGGTTTCCCGGCCCCCGCCATTGTCTGTTATTTTGCCAGCGCTTCGGCGATCTCCCGCTGCGGGAGCGACCGGATGCCGCCCGAATTGCCTTGGACGTATTGCCCGCTTGCCAGGCGGATCAGAGCGCCCGTGCCGTTTTTGTTATTGACCGTTCCCAGGGCCTCGGCCCCGGCGGGGAGTGGCATCGCCCCCCAGTAGAGTTGCCAATTGCTGTTATTTTTGCTTACTGTAATCATCGTAACTCCTTGTTCGGGTATAATTCGGAGTGTCCTTGTTCGGGACACTTCCCCTGCCGTTCCTGCGGCGGGGGATTTTTTGAGTGTCGGTCAGCCCCTTTGCCAGGGTCAGGCGGCAGTCCTGCCGTCCTCCTGGGTTATCTCTTTGCTGTCTCTGGTCTCTCGCCGGGTCTCCCGGACGACCGAGTGCAGTTGTTTGTTGTTATGCTCTTATTATAGTCAGTTTGTACAATCTGTCAAGAGGGCTTAGGCAATTTGTACAAACTCTAATCTTTTTTTCTAGGTTTGTTCTAAAATTCCTCTAGATTCACCCGACCGTCCGAATCCCCCTCGTCTCGTACACGCTCCTCGTCTCCGGGTGCCTGAGCGCCAGATCCAGCGCCATGATCAGCGCCACCACCCCGTCGATCTTCTCCCGACTCTTGGCCTTATCCGGCTTGATGTTCCCGGCCGGGTCCATCCTGGCCACCACGTTATCCATCATCCAGGTCAGCACCGGGTTGTTGCCGTGCCTGATCTTCCCGGCCAGGATCAGCCGTTCCAATTCTTTCATCGGTGGATTCATCGATGCAAACCCCTGCCCAAACTGCACCATCGTCATACCTTTGGCCTCCAGCACCTGCACGACTCTCGCCGCCCCCCACCGATCGAACGCCGTTTGGTCGATGTCATAATCATCTGCATCCTGCTCCATCCGCTCGAAGATCCATTCATAATCGATCACATTTCCTGGCGTGGCCTCGATGTAGCCCTCCCGCACCCATTGATCGTAATGCACGCCCGCATCCCGGGTGCGAATCAACACGTGATCCTCCGGGATCCAGAATCGGCACACCGCATCGAAAAATCCGTCTTCAGATGGAAATACATTAACATCCGCCGTAATATCCGACGTGCTCCCCAGGTCCAACCCGCCATAACAGATTCTCCCCTTCAACCGCCCCGGCAATTCCAGGGCAGGCACCGGCCCGCCGCACTTACGCCAGGCGTCCATATTGGCCCACTTGATCTCGCCCTGGACCCACACGTTCAATTCGCGCCGCAGGAAATTGTTCAGCGAGGCGGTCATCTGTTCCGCCCGCTTGGCCTTCATCCGCATGTCGTCCCACGATTTCGAAACGCCCAGGTTGGGGTTGGCCTTGACCCAAACCGACTCATCCCGCCAGTCGTCGCCCTCGTCTAGGGTATAGACGATCCCGAACCAGGTGTCATCTTCGAAGCTGCCGTCCTTCCAGCCCTCTAAAACCTTGCGGGTGTATTCATGCTTTTCATAGCACACACTCATCCGGTCGATCCCCGCCGTCGTGATGGCCACCAGTAGCGGCTGCTCACGTGAGCCGGTCGCGGTCTCGAGCACATCCCACATCTCACGGGTCTTCCAGGCGTGCAGCTCGTCCGCGATGACTCCATGCACGTTGAGACCGTCCGTGCTGTCCGAGTCCGCACCCAGCGGTTCGTATTTGGACGCCGTCCGCTCCAGATTGAGATTGTCTTTGTAAACCTTGATATATTTTTTCAGCCCCGGATTTTTCCGCACCATCCGGATCGCCTCTTTATGGACGATTCGGGCCTGGTCCCGTTTCGTGGCCGCGCTGTACACCTCGGCGCCCGGCTCCCCGTCTGCAAAGGCCAAGTAAAGGCCCAGCCCTGCCCCAACGGTGGATTTGCCGTTTTTGCGAGCAACCTCTTTGTACAAGGTACGGAACCGGCGCATCCCGTCCGACGCTCGCAGCCACCCGAACACGTTCCAGACGATGAACTGTTGCCACCCTTCCAGGGTAATCCGTTCCCCACCACCTCTCCCCCACTTCCCTTTCGAATGCCGCAGCAGGCCAATGAAATGCAACACCCGCTCGGCAGCCTCCCGGTCAAAATACAGCCCTCGCTCGTGCCCGTGTTCCAGGTCATGGAAATAGCGCTCACACGCCAGCCTCACCCACTTACAGGCAACGAGCTTGCCGTCGACGACATCCCGCGCATACTGCTCCGCGGGATGCAAAGCCTCCTTCCGTGTCTTAGCCATGCCACCGCTATTTGACCTTCACCGCTGAACCGAATAACAACCCTGCCATTTCGTCCTCGTCATCGTGCGTATCCACGATCAACCGGGCTCGGCTGCTGGGTGTCATCCCAAATTCAGCCGCAAATTTGACCACCTGCTCCATGGATCGTTTCGAGATTTGTATCCAGGGGTTTTGGACAAGGTTTCCCTTGCCGGTTTCGATAACGGCTTCCTCGATTTTCAGCTTCTCCTCCGCCATAACCCAATGGGCGTAGGCTACGCAATAGCTGGCCAGGGCAGCCCGGTCAGTCTGGGTAAGCACACCCATCTCGTAAAGCTTAAAGGTGACCCGCTTCCACTCTCTCCGTGCGACAGTATTGAGATGACTCGGACAACGCGGTATGGCTGGTTTTGGCTTTGGCTCTTTGGTATTCAAGGCCCGCTTCCCTGGGTTTCCTTCCAGCTTTTTCAGTGCGGTTGGTTTTGGTTTTCGCCCTTGCATGTTATCCTTCCAGTTGGGGTGTTTGCCCGGTCGCTTGGGCCCATCGCTCCAGGCAGACCGCTACGAACTTCGGTTCGTTGTCCATCGTCCGGCAGACTCTCCCCAATCGTTCACAGGCGATCAGGGTCGTACCCGACCCGGCGAAGGGGTCCAGTACCACGGCGCCAGGCTGGCTCGAATTCCTGAGCGAGCGCTCCACCAGTTCCAGCGGCTTCATGGTCGGGTGTTCCTCGCTCCTCTTGGGCCGGTCGATGAACCACACATCCGATTGTTTGCGGTCCACCACCTCCGCCAGCCGTGCCGCATCCCCGCGCCAGCCATACCACATGGGTTCATATTGGGTGTGGTAATCCTTGCGCGCTAAGACCAGCGAATCCTTGACCCAGACAATGGTGCTGGACCAATGAAAGCCCTTCTCGGCCAGAATACGATTGATGGTTGGCCATTCCTGTCCACCCATGACCAAATACAAGATTGCACCAGGTAAACAGTTTTCCCATGTATTGCGAACAAAGGCTTGGCAGAATTCGGGGAATTTCTCGCCGAGATTATCGTTATTTATCGTGCGAACTCTGTATCCTTGGGTGTTTTCGGCTTCCACCCCACCGCCATAATTCACGTTCCAGGGGGGATCCGTCCAGGTCAAGTGCGCAAGGACACCCCCCATCAGGCGCTTCACATCAGCCCGGATCGTGGCATCCCCGCACATCAATCGGTGCGGACCGCAAAGCCACACCTGCCCGGGCTGCACCTGCCATTTCACTTGCAGTTCATCGGCCCGGTCGGGGTCCGCTCCGGGGTCTTCCACCTTCGGCGCCGTTGCCGTGGAAACGCCCACCAGATCGTCCAATTCAGCGGGTTCGAAACCGGTGAACAGGTCCCCCACCGTGCCAGCGATCTCGCGCAAGACCTCCTCATCCCATCGGCTGAACTCACCCACCCGGTTGTCCGCAATCCCAAACGCGGCAGCGGTCGCCGGGTCATCGTCTACAAAGACCACAGCCAGATGACTCCAGCCCAGCTGCTTGGCGGCCCGGTAGGTCCCGTTCCCAGCTTCGATCTTGCCCTTCTGAAGGCGATTGGCAACGATCGGTTTGCGCTGGCCATAAGCCTTGAGCGAGGCCGCAATCCGCGCCACGTCATGCCCCACCCGGGCATTGGCCGGATCTTCGTGCAGACTCTCGACCGGCACCGCCAGCGGTCGGAGTGACTCAGCGATATAAGCTAAATCGGTCATAGTGTCCTCGGCATTTCCCCGGTCATCAAGTGCCAGCGTTCCAGGGCTGCGGCAACGTAGCCAGGGTCAATTTCAACGGCTCGACAAACACGGTTCAAGATTTCGCAGGCAATGATCGTGGTCCCCGATCCACAGAACGGCTCGAACACAATCTCATCCGGCTGGGTATAAAGCAGAATGTGCCGCGCCGGGATCTCCAGCGGGAAGGCGGCCACGTGGCTGTGGGCACTGGCCGTGCCTTTGATGTCATCCCAGTACGAGCGCAATGCCCACTTCTGCTTGGTCCGCTCCTGGCCCCGGCTCTTGCCTGTTCGGTTGTAATAGGTCTCGAGCAGACCGATATCCTGTTCGTTGAGCACATCGGTAAAATCCATCTCGGCGCCGGTATCGTGTTCGAATGCTCCGACGAATTCTGAGTGTTGGTCGATCAAGTCGGTCTTCGGTGAGGTAGCTGTAAGTTGCCCCTCCTTCAGCCAATGCCGGATGTGGCGCAAGTTCCAACCCAGCGGGTAGAGCGCATTAGCCCACTTGTCGATCAACAAAAGCACCTGGCGTTTCTTGCGCTTATCGAAGGAAGTGGTAAAGCCGGTCCCGGTGTTGATCACAATCCGACTCTCATCGAGCCGGGTCATGCCGTGCATCGTCACCGCCGCGGCCTGAATAAAGGCCTCGATCTCCTCCACGCTTTTCTGACTCTCGTATTCCTTCCCTACCCAATACGGTGGTGATGTAATAGTCAAAGCTGCCATTTCTTGGCCACCCAAAGCACGGGCTACCTCCAGGTGCTGAGTGCTGTCACCGCACCAAAGCAGGTGAGAGCCTAATTGCCAGAGTTGCCCTGGCTGGGTCTGCCACTTCTCGCGCAACTCGGCGAGCTTGTCGGGTTTCTCGTCCTGTGGCCCCGGGTCCACCATCAGCCCGCTTCCCCGCTCGCCAAGCAGGTCCCGGATCTCGCCATCCGTAAAGCCGGTGAAAAGGTCATCCACGGTCGGGATGAGTGCGCCGAGGGCATCCAGGTCCCATGCGCTCAACTCGCTTAGACGATTGTCCGCGATGCCATAGGCAGCTGCCGTAACCGGATCATCATCAACGAAAACGACCGCAAGATGACTCCAGCCGAGTTTTTTGGCAGCCAGCCAGGTCCCGTTACCCGCCTCGATCTTGCCGTCCTGCAGGCGGTTGGCAATGATTGGTTTGCGCTGGCCATAAGCCTTGAGCGAGGCCGCAATCCGATCCAGCGCGTGATTAGTGCGTGCATTCGCTGGATCCATGTGCAACTCGTCAATCGGCACCGCCAGACTCCGAAGCCCCTCCGCAATATAAGACAGCTCATCCATGTGACACCTTCACTTCCCGTCCGAACAACAGCCGCTCGAGTTCCTGCTCCACATCTGGCGCGTCAGTCTTCACCCGCGACCGGCTGCTGGGCGTCATCCCGAACTCCGCTCCTAGCTTATTGAGCTGGTCGAGTGCTCGATTGGCAATGGATAAATATGGATTCTGAATGATGTTTCCGGCCGCCGTCTTGATAATCTCGCCCTTCTCCCGGACCATCTTCTCCGCCTTCACCCACCGGACCCACAATACGCAATAAAACGCCAGTGCATCCTTGTCGATCACTGTCACCAATCCGAGCGGGTGCAGTTCCCTAACCAGGCTCTTCCACTTTGTTTTTTCGTCGCCACTTAAATGCGCAGGCGACCGAGGTAGCACGACTCTCGGCTTTGGCTCAGCGGTATTCAACGCGCGCTTGCCAGGGTTCCCAGCCAACTTCTTGATCGCTGTTGGCTTCGGTTTTCGCCCACGCACCTGCCCTACCCCCCCTGCCTAATTTCGCGGACGCGCGCGCAAAGCTGCCCACGCCGGTCTCCACCCCCCAATGCCAGAGATTTAGACCCCCCTCCCCCTTCGGCTGCCATCGTGCGCTGTCTTGTAGTTGTTGCAGTCCACACAAAGCGACTGGTAATTTGTTTCATCGTCCTTGCCTCCTTGGCTGAGAGGGATTTTGTGATCAACAATCGTGGCTTTGACTCTGCTGCCTTGATGCATGCCGTATAAATCAACACACCACGGATGATCCTTTAGCCACTTATTACGTTTCTTCTGCCAGGCTCGACCATATCCACGCGCCCCAGCAGATGGACGCACCGTCTCCCGCCCACGATCTTTGGGGAGACGGTGCTGTTCGCACCGCCTCCCATCGTAGACAAGGTTCGGGCATCTCGTCACAGCACAGGGCCGTGGTGGTCGTCTAGGCATAACGGAGCTGGGTGCTCCCGCTGAATGCGGTAATACCCAGGCCGCGCACCATAAACTGATGTACCCGCTTTGTCCCAGCCAATTGAACGATGAAGCCAAAGATCAGGCTGGCAAACTGAGCAATGACCACGAGGCTGGCATCCAATGCAGGGAAGTCGAAGTTCGGGTAAAGGCCCAATGCAACGGCAATGCCGACAATGCCGACCAGGTTCAGGACAGCGGACCACTTACCCGCAGTGCCATCGTTCACCACGCCTGCCCATTTGAGGACATCGATAAGCAAGCTGATCAACAACTGGGCGCCAATCATTGAGCCTGCAATCGCAAGCACGGTATCCAACGAAACGCCAAACAAACCGAGAATGGCAGCGAATACCACAGTTAGGCCAACCGGCCAGCCCAGTGTTTTCCAAATTTCCTCGAGGTTGATTTTCATTTTTTCTCCTGTTAGTAGTTGATTGGAAACAAAAACACCCGACGCCATGACAGCGCCGGGTGCATCATTTCCGACAATTCCCTCGGTCTACACCAAGGGTGCAAAGATATTCAGTTGTCTCGAACCTCCTTTCACAAACGATTATACATTACGCCGATAGGACTCTGTTTAGCAGCGCATCCATCGCATCCTCCCCGATGTGCCAATCCGCAACAGAGCGCCGGCAGATCGTGCAATAGATCCCGTCTACATCCCCAATCAAGTGACCTCGGATCGTTGGCAATTCTGCAGGGAGCGCATCCCTGTCAACCGACTGGTCATAAAGCATCAGGGCACGCACCCGAGATTGTCCAACATAAACAAATCGCACCTCACCCAGCACATGCCTATGGATCCCAGGCCGCGGCCAATATCGGCGCTCACTCGCTGGCATATCAATCATCCTCAGAATCAGTATCTGGCACAGGCAGACCACGCCTCAGTAACTCGATCTGCCCACGCAATCGAGAAACCAGACCCTCATATTGTTCTCGCGTGACCAAATCCGGCACATAAACACTTACCGGATTGATCTTACTCTGCTCAGCCGTCAGCCGGGCGACCGCCTCACTCACAAAAGTCACACAATAGATCGCCGACTCCCCGTAGAGCTGCGTAAATTCGGCATAGGCGCTCGTGGCCGGCACATCCACCCGCAACATGGGTTTTCCGAGCATCTCGCTCTTGGTTGTCAAACCAGCAACTACCTTATGACCCATCAGTTCGACGATGGCCCATTGTCCTGCATTTTCGTTCGTCATGTCAATCCTCCGTTTCCGTGGCAACGCCAAATCGCACCTGCACATTAGGATTATTCAGTCGCCGGGTTAACAATGCTTGCACCCGGGCTGCCAATCGTGTGGTCAACCAATCCGCCGCATAGCGATTCCGAGCCTCGACCCTGAAGAGTTCGCCATCATAGCTCGCCGGGTAGGTTTCTTGCACCCATGTTTCGAATGCTGCTCGTTCCATTTCCCGCCGCAATTGGTCCTGAATATCCATCCAGGCATCATACACCTCCGCCTCAACAGTGACCCTCACCTCGGTGATCCGGACCGTCTCATCCACCTCGATGTCAACATCAGCCTCAGCATCCACAATCTCCGGGGCTTCCAAACCGAGTGCAGCCAGGAAATTATTTGGCAAATGCGCAAATGGGTCATCCTGATATTTTTTGTCCGGCAGGATGCGGCCTGTTTGCAGCCGCCGATAAACCAGCGCCCACGGATGGCTGATCTTACCCTGTTTGTGCTGATCGTATGCCTGTGCCAACCACGCCAGCACATAATCAGATTGCAAATTGTCGGCCAGTCCAAAATTGATCACCTCATGCCCCGGAAATAGGATTTTGCTATTTGCCAGGATTTCATCGGAGGATGCGCAATTTTTGAGCATCTCTTTCCTTCTTTCTTTCTTGTCATTAGAGTCTTTTAAATTAAGTTTAAAAGACTCTTTAAGAGAGGGATGCTCAACTTTTGCGCATCCTGGGTCATCCAATCCCAGCAGCATTTGCCGGCCGCCATCGGTCAACAAATAACCATCGTTATGGCTGTATTTTGTGAGCGCCCCCAAAATCACCAACTGCCTGAGCGCCTTTCCCGCAGTGTTCCTGGCGATTCCCAGATTGTCAGCGATCTCCACCTGTGTGACCGCTCTATCGCCACGGGTGCGCATGTAGAGCAGGATGATGATCAGCGGAGCCAATTTATATAGCCCATGCCACCGTTGTTGGTCTGAATAAGGCAAAACCGCCAATCCACTCATAGCTCACTCTCCTGCAAAGCTGATAAATCAACCAGGATCGCTTGGTTCGATTCGAATCCTTCCAGCGCCCCGTTGACGGTGCTTACCGAACACCCGATGATCTGTGCTATTCCATTCTGCGAAAGGTTGGGAAAAGTCATTCGCACGCCCCGAATGCGGTCCGAAAGCGCCATGTCTTTGCCGAACAGGAACCGAATAACATCACCCACAGCCCGATAACGCTGTTCGCTTTCATCCAGTCGCTGTTCGGTCAACCGAACAGTATCCGAAAGCTGCCGAATGGTGGCATCCCTTTCTCGAATAGTGCTTTTCGCTTCGGCAAGATCGGCTTTCGCCTTAGCGAACAGCGGATCATCCTCCTGTTCGCTCACCTGCATGGTCGACAGAACACGAGCGAATACAAAACTCACTGCCGGCAGAAGCAAGCCGAACAGCCACTGATACACTTTGACGACACCCGGAGCACCCTCGAACACCTTCAAGGATGGGTTTGTGAACTGCACCACGTGGGTGTAATTCGCCACTGCGCTCACGGTCATCGCTACCAACAAAGCGACTGCATAGACATTCAACCAGCGATAAGCAAACCGCTTATTGCCCATGTCCTGTCCTTTATAACGGGTGGGCATTTCCTTCCAATGGGTGTTCAGTTTATGAGTCACAATCGCAATTGTCACTTCGAACACACCGCTCAATGCCCAGGCCAATGCTGATGCGGTCACTCCCATGATCGTAAAATGCCCGCTGGCGGCATCCTGGAATTGATCTACGGTCCATGCAGCCTGCGGCCAAAGCACAAACAGGAAAGCCACATAGACCGTCCAAAAAAGAGTGGTGCTATTGATGTTGGGTTTTGGGATATTTTTCATCGTTCGCTCCTTTGCTGTGAGTAGGCCGCACTTCTCCAGGGAAGTCAACCCAACTGCCTGAAATAATCCAGGAACAATTGAGCCGGAGTCGTGTGGGGTGGAACCGGGTAATCAGCGAAAGCTTCCTCGGCCAGCGCATCCAACCCAGGCGTGCGGAGGTCGCGCACTTGCACACACCGGCCCGATGGCAGGAATTTCAACAACTCCACTTCGTGGGAGCTATATTTCCTGCGCTTGCCTTTTTTATGACCACCACGCCGTAAGCACCCGGTCCGCTGGAAATAAACTCGCTTGCAATAACCGGCCAGCGGGTTTGCACTTTTCGCCTCAGCCAAGGCTTCCGTCAGCCAGTATGCCCGCAATTCATCGGTGTTTAATTCGTGATCCATGTCATTCCTTTGTTATCGGGCCAATACTCAGGCGTCCATCGGCTCGACCGGCTCTGATCATCAATCTGCAACCCCCATATTTGGGGTTTGAGAACGGTTTGAGACGGTTTGAGACCACATCTGCGGGTTTGAGACGGTTTGAGCGGTTTGGTGGTTTGAGACCAGATCGGCCAATTTCCGGGTCACATAGCGCCCATTTCCCTGGGTAGCATCCCGTTCCAGCCAGCCCCGGGCCTCGTATTGCTCGAGCAATGTGCGGGCTGTCCAGTCGCTTATCCCCCATAGCCGCAACTGCTCAATCGTCATCTTCCCCTCCGTCTCAGCTATCGCCCGGCGCACCAGATCGGCCTCGTGATCTGGCAGCGCCGGCGGGGTGGTCTCCTGTCCCAGCCATTCCCGCTCCATCGCTTCGGTCACCAGGTAGAACTGCACCGGTCGGTACGCATTCGTCCGCAGGATGCCCCGCCCGGCAGGCTTCCCCATCACCCACCGACCCCACCGGGAAGATCTCAACACCACTGCGCTGGTTTGCTCGCTCGCCACCGACAACCCGATCCGGGTTTCCAGCATATCATTCACCTCTGCCGGCACGGTTTCCTTATGCCATTCATGGCCCGACAGGAACACGTGCAGGCCCCATTTGCGGCCGCGCCGCAATAGGTCGGCCATGTGACCGAAGATCTTCTTGTTTCCGAGATACGAGTTGGCCTCGTCGACCACTAGGGCCATGCGCGGGAGTGGCGTACCAATTTGATTATACGCAGTAATATCGGCAGGCGGGATTCCGCCCCTCGCCGCCGCCCGGAAAAGCGCCACCCGGTCAGCGATCTCTGTAAACACCCGGTCCAGGACCTCCAGCAAATCCCCCGGAGAACTGGCTACCGGCGCCGCCGCCAGGCCATTCCAGACATCCGGGTTGAACGTGTGCCCGTCAGGGTCAGACAGGAAGAGCTTCCAGCCGAACGCCCGGGCCTGGTGGACCAGCAGCGTTTGGATATTCGACTTCCCCGCCCCCTGCCCCGCTCCGATGATCACATTTTTGAGCTGTGCCGCCGGCAGGGCCACCTCGCCCCGCAGCCCCATCCCCAGCCGGAAGACATCCCGCTCCCCGAAACCGGGAATCTCGACCGTCTTCGGCAGGCTGAGCGATCCCGAAAGCAGCACCACGTAATGGGTGCCCGTCTTGTGCGTGATCGCCACCGGCAGGTTGCCCAGGGCCGCCCGCAGCCGCCGGGCGACGTCCGGGTCCTCGTAGGCCTTCAAACTCCGGCCCAAAGCCAGCGGGTTGAAGGAGGCGGTCAGGTAATACCGGCCGTCTCGCTCGAGCATCTCATATCGTTCCGGGGCGGTCAGGCCCATCTCCTCGATCATCATGTACTCGATCACCTCGGCCACCTTGACCGCCGTCGGCTGTAAGGTCTGTAAAGCGTTCATGCATCCTCCAGTAGCTGTGCTTCCGCTTCATCCAGCACCGGCCCCAGGGCCGGGTTGTTGCGCAATAGGACAGTGGGCACACCAGATGATCGCCCGCCAAACTCAGTGTTGACCATTTTGACCCCCTGCCTGGCGTAGGGCGGCGGCACCATCGAAATCGCCTCGATAGCCTGCGCTCGCCGGGTCACTTCCGCCTGCTCTGCCGGGTTCGTAGTCATGGGTTGGGTCACCGTCCCGTCCTCCTGGATCCGCACCACCGGCGATGCAAACAGGTCGGGCCGCACGATCATCTGCCCCTGAGCCGTTTCCATCGCAACGACCGGCGTTTTCCCGTGCTCGTCTCGCCTGAAAACCCGGGTTTTCAACCACTTACGGAACCCATCCGACGAGACCAGGGCAATAAAGATGACCAGCAGCCACGGCCCATACGCATCGAAGACGTTTTTCATTTCCTGTCTCCGTACTGCCAATTCAACCTCCCTCGCCTGCCCTTCCTGGATCCGGTTTTGGATATAAACCGCTGTTTGGGTCCAGAGCGCATGGGTCGGCTCCACCCGGGCCGTCTCCGAAGCCTGCGCCGCCTGGGTCCCTTGCAGCCAGATCAGGGCCTGCTGGGTGGCCGTCGCCTGGGCTTGGGCGGTCCAGACCACCGCCTGGGCTTGGGCAGTGACCTCTTCCGCCTGCCGGGTAGCCTGGGCATTCGCCGTGCGGATGGCATCCACCGCCTGGGCCGTTTTCTCGGCTTTTTCTGCCGCCAGCCGGGCCGCCTCCGCCCGTTCCTGGGCGGCGATCTTTTCCTGTTCGAGCGCATACTCCCGGGCCTGCTGGGTCAGGCTGTCTGCCCTCACCTGTTCGGCCTGCGTTGCCGCAAAATCCATCACGCTCATTGTCGGCGTGCCGTAGGGCATCGGCTGCGGCGTCGGCGTCAGGGTTAAATGCAGATAGATTGCCGCCGCCGTCTGGTATAACGGCTCAGGCGGGGTTCCCAGGGCGGCGTTGGTCGCCATCTCGATGGCCAGTGCCTCATTGATCGCATACTCGCAGCCCGAGGTCATCAGACTGCCGAGACTGACCACCAGACCGAACAAAATAATGCGCTTTTTCATAGGATCACATCCAGATCATCGCTGTCCTGATCCGTCTCCCGCTGGACCCTCGGCCTGGCTGCCGCTTTATCGGCAGGATACCTCCCTGCTAATGCCAGCAGCATCAGGTCCTGACGGGTCAACCGCGGCTCGGCAGCCTGTCGCTGGTAATGAGCATTCGGCCCGCCCTGCCAGCGTCCCATCTGGGCGTTGCGCTTCCAGGCCCGATAAGCTTTTCGAACCTCTGCAAATACGGCCAATGCAACGCCGGTCACGGTCGCACCGAGTAACAGTTTGAGCACCAGAGCCGCCACCTGTTCGAGCGCCATCGTGGTAGTTGCACCAATTGCCACCCCCGCCTCCGCCTGGGCCACCGCCGGCGTGATCCCGTCGAAATTCGCCAGCCCGAAAGCCGCCGCCGCGATCACGATGAAAAGCACCAAAAAGGCCAGCAAACCGCTGCCGTCCATCACCACCTCCCCAGCCATACCGTATGGAGCGCAACCCAGATCACGGCCCAAACACTCACCACCGTCGCCAGGACCGCCCCTAAAATACTGATGATGATCTCACGCTTATTCATCGTCCACCATCCTTCCCATCCGCTTGTCGGCCCGCTTGCTGACCACCAGCGCAGCCCACAGCCACAGGGATGCCAGGATACCACTCGTTGCCAGGATTGCCATGTCAACCTTCCTTCCAGTAGATCCATAAAAAACCCGTAAACACGCCGGCCATGATCCGCTCGGTATAGCGCACCGCCAGCACCTCGCAGCACCGCACCAGGGTGACCCAGACCGTCTCATCCGGGTACTGGCCCGCCTGCATCACACACAACCGGTGCAGGCCATAACGGGTCACGTCCCGGAAGACCACCTGTCCGTGTCCGGCAATTTTCAATCCCAGGGGCAGGTCGAGCGGCTTCACGCATCACAACTTCTCGACTGCCTCGATCACCCGTTTCACCAGGTCGGCGCTCGCCCGTTCCATCCCCTGGGCCGCATCCTCCACCCCGATCCACAAGTGACCAGGCAGCACCGGCCGGTAAGGCCGCACCGTAATAGGACCCTCAACCGCCAACTCCCCCACCGCCGACGGATGTACCAGGCACAGATTCGGCATCCGGCCGTACTTCTGGCGGTAATAGTCCACCGCCCGATCGAGCTTCACGGCCAGGCTAGCCGTCTTATCGTTGTCGAACCACATCATGCCGCTGTTCATCCGCCCTCCGTTTCCACGGCAACGGCTGCCGCCACCAGGTCGGCATACCCCTCCGGCTCGTACCCCTGGGCCACCTCCAGCCAGTCTGCCGGCAGCTTCACCCCCCAGGCCTTGGCCACCCCCTGCAAATGCTTGGCCGCATCCTGGACGGGGGTCAGGGATTTGCTGTTATACGGTTCCTTGACCAGGCCGTCATCGTGTTTATTCATCAGGAGTCCATACGCCACCAGGGCGGTCAGGCTGGCCGTTTTCCGTTCCACACCGTCCGGCAATCTATAACCGCTTGATAAGTCTTCCAGGATCCCCGCGGAGAGTTTCCCGAACACCTCCCCAAGCACCGGCGCTGCCTGGTCCCATACAAATCGATAAATGACAGCGTTGAAGGCTTCCCGGCGCCGATTTTTGATTTCCCACGCTTCCTCCCATGTATATTTGGGCGCATTCGCCTTGGCCTTTTCTTTGGCCTTCCTTTCCTTCTCGACGATCTTCCGAGCCGTCTCGCCGGTCAGGACGGCCAGGATGGCCGGGTGACCGGTAAACGCATGGCTGTATTGCGATTTCTTGAGCATCAGCCGCAGGCCGGCAGGCTTTTCATTCCACCATTTCTTTTGCCGGTCGTCGTAGGAATATTCCAGCTTGATGATTTCCTTCCCATCCTGGCCGGGGTCATAAATGGGGATGTCCAATTCTTTCGACAGTCGCTCCAGTGCGGCCTCCCCCCACACCCTCACCTTGTTCTCGTGGCAGGCTTTCAGCGCACAATAATGATTGCCGTCCTGTTTGATGTAATGCTCGCAAGCCGTACAGGCTGGCGGCTGCATCAACTGTTTCAGTAGATCGAGCACGTCACCCCAACGGTCACCATCCTCCGCATAGAGTTGTTCCCAGGATTTTTCCATTCCCGGATGGATCGAGACAATCGATCGTATGAATTCATGGGCAACATCAATAACCTTTCGCCCATGTCGTTTTTCATCCCCGGCCCAGATTTTCTTTGATTGTTTGTCGGTCGGCACAGTATAGGGCGGCGTGTCATAGGTCCATGTCAACGGCCACAGGCCGGGACCGCCCTTCGGGTCATGCGAATCCCATCTGGAGTGCATTCGGATCAGGCTCTTGCCCACAGCGCTATAGATGTTGTCAATCTCACCCCTGATAATCTCGTCCATGCTCATCGACCCATCGGATTTGAGTTTTTGCATGTCCTCCGGCTTGAGCGATCGCTGCATGGCCAGCACTTTGCGGGCAGCCCCCACCGTCATCTCCCCGGCATCCAGCCTGGTTTTGAAATCCTCGTCCAGGTCCAGCAGCCGGACCGTGCCCCGCACCGTGGCGTCGGATTTCCCGAACAACTCTCCTACCTTCACCGAGTTGTACCCGAAATCCTCCATCGCCCGCTTCATCGCCCGGGCCTCCTCGATCGGCGTCAGGTCCTTGCGTTGCAGGTTTTCTGTCACAGCGTGCCGGTACATCGCCTCATCGGTCAGATCCACCACCTCCAGCGGCATCTTCGAATAGGCCCCATTGAGATGGCGCTCCTTCAGCCAGCGGAACGCCGCCAGCCGGGTATGCCCAAAGGCCAGTTGATAGCGCACTCCCCCCAAATTGTGCTCTCCCATTTGGGGGGAGTTGGAGGGGGGTACCTGGCGCGCAACGGGCGGTTGCAGCAACCCGTCTGTCTGGATCGACAGGCCGATCTTCTCGACCGTCTCCGGGTCCTCGCTGGTCCTGGGCTGCCAGGGGTTGGGATCGATCAGTTCGAGAGCGATATCCTCACGCATCTTCCACGCTCCCCTCGTCGCTGGCTTCTGATTGGGCAACGAACTTTGCCGCTTTCCGCTTCTTGCCTGCGGATTTCATCGCCGGCAGCAGCGCATCCAAAGCCTGCAGCACCGGACCTGCCGCCTCGATCTGGATCACCGGCGTGCAGACCACAACCGAGCCGGTCAGCTTGCCGATCTGCTCGGCCATGCTGATCAGCGACAACACCGGGTATCCCGGCTTGATCTGATAAGTTTTTGTGGGCATGGGTTCCTTCCTTTCTTGTCTCTCCCCTTCCCTATCAGGGAAGGGGCTGGGGGTTAGGTCAATCGTCGACCTGCGGTTCTATGCAGTTCCCGGTCGCCCGGTACCCTATGAGCCACAGCAACAGTCTCCGCATCAAAATAATTTGTGGGGAGCGGCCGGGAGTCGAACCCGATTGTATGTGCCTGGTCGGCCCATTTGGCGCCATTGCCAAGATACCGCTCCATGTCCCAGGGTGGATGGAGGGGACACCCTGGGGGGACCGTCCCGCCGATTACCGATAAAGTGATTGGGCGTGCGGGAAAGCCTACTTTTCAAGGAATTCCTGCGGCCCCACTGCCAGCAGGTCTTTCACGATCTCCAGCGCCGCCCGGCAAATCTGCCCGGCCCGCTGGATACGCTCGATCTCCGTCATCCCCTCCCCGTCCAAAATCGGACGGGCCAGCCGGTCTATCCGTTGCGCCCCGGCAATGGCATTCTGCCTGGCCCAATCCGCCTCATTCGGCCAGCGTTTTCGGGGCGTCATCCTGGGCCATATCCTTCAATCGTTCACGCATATTGACGTAACGTTGGATGGCGCCGTAACACATAAAAAATCCGCTTGCCGAAAAAGCCGCCAGCCCCAACACCCCTGCATTCCAATCCAGCACCAGGTCGAGCAGCCCGACCCCCGCCAGCGTGACCAATGTCCCGATCACCACCAGCAGCCAGGTAAACCCGTCTGCATCGGCCCCCCACCGCCCCACCTGGCGGTCGAACCACCAGCCGAAGCCGAACAGCCCGACCAGGATCACTGCCGAAAAGATGCCGCTTTCTATCCCGATCATGATAAATAATGGCTCCCGTGCTATCCTGAAACCGATGAAACGCCCTCGCCCGCCACCACCCCGCACACCATCCGTAACCGTGACTCGATGTCATTGCGAGCCGCAGGCGAAGCAATCTCACTGATCCCTGGCAACTGATCACTGACCACCGGCTCGTCCCACTTCGGGTCCATCAGCAGTGCCGCAGCCTTGAACCAGCGCTCCTCAGCCGCCTCGTCCCGTTCACGGCAGATAGTCACGGTCAACTCGGCCACAAACTGCTTCTTCGGTCGCCCAGGCCCTTTCGATGGCTGACCACTCACGATACCTTCCCCTTCAACCGCTGCCGTCGGCGATACTCTGCCGCTTTCTCACGCTCAGCCGGCGTAGTCGAATGGATCACCGTCTCCCGCCATTGGCGCATCGCTTTTAATTGGCACGCCACGCATTTCTTCATCCCGGCGGCGTATGGCTCAGCAGACAACGGTTTCCCGCATTCGCAATGCGCCACCTCTATTGATTCTTTGGCAGGTAAAAACCGCCTGAATGAGATCCCATGAACGATTTTGACCCGATGTAGATAACATTTAGGATCATCCCCTTCCTGCTCCAGGCAGGTGCAGCATACTCGCTCCCGACCCTGGGGTGTTGGTATTGTCATTCGGGCCAAACTATTCCTTCTTATGACTAACCCCGCTCGAACTAGGCGATCCAGGTGATAGGTCACTGTATTAAGTGATAGCCCTGTCATCACACAGAGTTCCCGCAATGTCGGCGGCGGGCCATCATCGGATACTCGCACCAGTGCCCCCAAAACGATCAATGATTTCTCGCCCAATGGCTTCTCGTTTATCATTCTGACATCCCCCCGCCAATTTCGATCTCCCGCCTGGCCGCCACGTGCATCATCAGCGCCATCACATACAGCCCCAGCCACCAGCCGGCGGCGCAGACGTTGAAAACGAAATCCAGGATGATCCGGATCATGATTTTTCCTCCGCCTGGACGAAATGACCCGTCGGATCTAGCATGGCCTTAGTCACTAAACCGGCCTTGAGCGCTTCTTGCCACTCCTGGTCGGCCCAATACTCCACTAGGCTGTAAATGGTGACATTCTCTAAAACCTTCGCCAAGATCGCAATTTTGCGTCGGGTGTATTTCTTGATCCTGAGTTGGGTAAATTCGTCCTCTGCCATTATTACTCCTGCCAGTTGCTTATTTCTTACTTCCAACTGTTAATATTATTATAGCCACGTTGTTACATTTGTCAATAGGCGGAAGTAAGTTAATTCCAAATGTTAAGGTTTTTAATGTAACAATTGTCAGTAAATGTTTACCGATTGGTTACTTCATCGTCTGCAAGAAAAAAACTGGTCTCAGGCAGATTTAGCGCGGGCATCTAATCTAACAACGGCTGCTATTTCGAAATATATCAATGGTCGTACACCTGATGGAGAAGCTCTTTTGAAAATAGCAAAAGCCCTCAAATTACCCCCTGAAATCACCTTCCGAGCCGCCGGTCTTTTGCCCTCGGTCCCCGAACACATCGAAGAACTCGAAGAACTCGATGCAATCATGGCTGAAGCCAGTGAAGAAAAACGTGCCGAGATACTTCGCTATGCCCGTTATCTGATCTCCGAAAAGTCCAAAACCCGTACAGCTGAAAATCAATAACCCTGAAAGGGGGTCTAAATGAAAAAGCTGATGAATTGGAAAATAAATTTCAATCTTTCAGGCAAAAAACGAGCCTTGCCAGTAATTCCGTTATTGATAATATTTTGCTGTTTATGTAGTTTTTGGTATTACTCAGTAGATCGGGGGTTGCGTCAAATCGGCCTATTGCCCACCCTTACAGCATCCCCCACAGTGACAAATACGCCCCTGCCGGCCAGCACTTCAACCGAAAGACCGACCCGGACGGCTGGCCCAACATTTACGCCACAGCCGACCTCGGTTTATTTAACAGAGACATCATTCCCTACGACCGAACCAACAGAAACAATCCCCCCAACAGAAACAAAATCTGGTGTAGTAATAGTTTCTGTAAACAAGCAAGCTGAATATGTGGATATAACCAATCAAACTGACCAGGCTGTGGACCTTACCGGATGGAGATTAGTTTCGGAGCGCGGAAACCAATCTTGTTCTCTATCAGGCATCCTTGAATCTAAAACCAGTTTGAGAATTTATGCAATGTCTGGATCAGATGGTTTTAATTGTGGCTTTGGCTCAGATATCTGGAACAACAGTCAATCTGATCCAGCCGTACTGTACAATGCCCAAGGACTGGAAGTGTCAAGATACCCATGAACAACCTTAGACGTATCCTCCAGGAACTCCAATACCGCCGTCTCCGCCGTAAAATTACCGATCACCAATTACAGCTGATCCTGTCCCACGCCCGCACGGTTCGCATCCCACGCCCGGCTTACCCCCGCTACGACCTCCGTCCCGCCCTCGCCGCCCTCGCCACCCTCCACACCCTCACCACCACCGCCATCATCCGCTTCCTGCATCCCGTCCAGACTGCCGGCCTGCCCCTCACCCTCTTCACCTGGGCCGCCTCCCTCTATACCACCCTCGCCATCGCCCACCGCCTCCTCACCCTCACCCGCCCCCCCTACCATTGGCTCCGCTAAACCCCTTCCCCCCCGGCGCCCTCGTCGCCTTCTACTCCCGTGACTCCGGCGGCGATGACCAGGACCTCTCCATTCAGCGCCAGGTCGGTGAATTCCAGCGCTGGTGCGCCGAACACCAGCTCCTCCCCGGCCAGGTCTTCGCCGACGAAGCCCGCCCCGGCTCCACAGTCGTCGGCCGTTCTGAATTCTTGCGCATGATCCGCCACTTCCGCAGCGGCCAGGCCCGTGAAGCCGGGCTGGTCGTCTGGCGCTTCAGCCGTTTCGGTCGCAATGCCTCCGACCGCAAATACTACAAAGCCGACATTCGACGTCTCGGCTACACCATCCACTCCCTCTCCGACCAGATCCCCAACGACCGTTTTGGCAAACTCATCGAAGACGTGCTCGACTGGAAGGACGAATATTTCCTCGAAGAACTCGCCGAAGAAGTCTCATCCGGCCTCCGCAACATCGTCCAAACCCACGGCGCTGTCCCCGGCATCCCCCCCAGGGGCTTCACCCGCCAGCCCATCACCGTCGGCACTCGCCGGGATGGCCAGCCCCACAATCTCCACCGCTGGGCCCCCGATCCCACCATGATCGACCTGGTTCGCCGGGCTTTCCACATGCTCGTCCGCGGCCAATCCCTCCGGGAGATCCATCTCGCCACCGGCCTCTACACCTCCATCAACTCCTTCACCACCTTCTTCCGCAACCCCCTCTACAAAGGGGAGCTCCACTACAAAGACCTGGTCATCCCTGATTACTGCGAATCGGTAGTGGAGCCTGCCGTCTGGGATCGTGCCCAGCGCATCCTCGACGCCCGCTCAGGCCGCCGCCACCTCGGATCGGACGCCGCCCCCAGCCTGCATCCCCGCCGGGTGGCCTCCACCTGGCTGCTGTCTGGCCTCGCCCGCTGCGCCAGGTGCAATTCCCCCCTCAACGGCGATTCAGCCCGCCAATGGGCCTACTACACCTGTTCCCGCTCCCGTCGCCGCCTCGACTGTGACGCCATCAAAATCCCGGCCAGCCAGTTCGAGCAGGCCATTATCAAAGCCATTCGTGAGTACATCGACGATCCCGCTGCCCTCCAGGCTCTCCAATCCGACCGCCTCCGGGAATACGACCAGGTCGCCAGCCAGCTCCCCGCCCTCCGGGCAGAACTCGAAACCCGCCTCGCCAACCTGCGCCGGCAGATCACCAACCTGGCCGCCGCCATCGCCGAACATGGCCACTCTGGCGCCCTGTTGAAATCCCTCACCGCCTTAGAAGTACAGGAATACGAACTCAATGATGAACTCGACCAGCTCACCCACCTCCTCAAATCCAAACCCGTTGAACTCGATCCCGCCCGCATCGCCAAACTGCGAGCCCGCTTTGACCGGATCCTGGGCACCGGCACCGACGACGAAAAACGCCAGCTCATGGCTGGCTGGATCCACGAACTCCACGCCGAACGGGACGGGGATACCCTCCGGGCCTACCTCGAACTCTACATCCCCCCACCCTCCGGCCCCGATCCACCCTCACACAATATAAAATTTCCAGGGCTACACTCAGCACCCCCGTGGGGGCACTTCCCAAAGACAACCGCTGAAAAGCGGTTTTTGGTTTAAACCAAATCCCCTAAAAAATGCTAAAATAACTCCATCGTTTCGGCAACACGGAGCGTGTTCCAGGAAAACGGAATGCCGGAATTACATCGAAAAGAATTGGACGGACGTGACCGCTCTCGATAAACAAAGGCTTCTAAAGAACACCGTGGGAAAACGGTAAAAGTTCTGTAAAAAATCCCGGCCAATAGTTATATTTGGTCAATCACAATGTGTACTCTTTGTGTTATCACATAAGGTACCCATCATTCAAGCAAAGGAAGGGTCTAATGAGTTCACAAGGGAAACTTAGGGTCACTTATTCATCTCGAGGTACTCCAAGATACGAATTGGAAATATGGCATTCTGGCCTTAAGGAGCGGCATGTTGTCAAAGGAACCAACAAGGTGGATGTGCTTTCAAGGGCACAAACCAAGATGGCCCATTGGGATAGATCTGCCACTCGCATAGATAACAAGCAGCAAGCAGCCGACAGAACCGCAGAAGCACAAGGTGAGTTGAGGGACCTAGAAACCATCCTAATCCAGGGCATTGAACATAATAGTGCAGTCGACTGGGAATCATTGAAAAATTTCTCCGATTACGAAGAGTCTCAGCCAAAACCGCCGGTTCTGCCTAAAATGGATTTCATTACAAAATTGATACCTGCTTGGCGAAAAAACTTTGAAGACAGAGTAGCCAAACAAGTAGGGCGATTCAGGGAGAAACTCGTTCAATGGGAAAACCAAAAGGATCAATACATCAAAGAGCGTGACAAGGCTAATGAACTCATAGAAAAGAAAAAAGAAGCCTATTTGAGTGGGGACGTGAATTCTTTTATCGACTATTGCGATATGGTCTTGTCAAGCTCACAATACCCGGATTTCTTTCCCCAAACTTACGAACTTGAATACAGGCCAGAAGGTAAATTGCTCGTAATTAACTATCAGTTGCCCGCTCCTGCAGAAATGCCTACGCTGGAAGAAGTCAAATTCATCCAAACGAGGAATGAATTCGGCGAGAAACATATTTCCCAAATTAAGCAGAATAAACTCTATGATGATTTACTTTACCAGGTTGCACTTCGCACCTTGCATGAATTATTTAACGCAGACAAAGTAGACGCCCTAATTAGTATAGTGTTCAATGGCTTCGTGAGATCGGTCGATCCAGCAACTGGTCATGAAGTCAACGCATGTGTGCTAACCATCCAGGCAAACAAAGACGAATTAGCACAGATAAATCTTAGCAACGTAGATCCAAAAGCCTGCTTCAAAAGCCTAAAAGGTGTTGGGAGTTCAAAACTCCACAGCCTTACACCGATCGCGCCGCTGATACTAATGAACAAAGAAGATTCCCGCTTTGTTGCTTCTTATGGCGTTGCCGATCAACTTGACGAATCTGTCAATATTGCAGCTATGGATTGGGAAGATTTTGAACACCTGATCAGAGAGCTCTTTGAAAAGGAATTCGTTGGCGCTGGTGGGGAGGTCAAGGTAACTCAAGCTAGCCGTGACGGTGGTGTAGATGCAGTTGCATTTGATCCAGATCCCATCAGGGGTGGCAAAATCATCATTCAGGCCAAGCGTTATACCAACACGGTTGGTGTTTCGGCTGTAAGAGATTTGTATGGAACCGTAGTGAACGAAGGAGCTATCAAGGGCATTCTGGTTACGACAGCGGATTACGGCCCAGATGCCTACAACTTTGCCCGCGAAAAACCAATTACCTTGATGAATGGCAATAACCTTCTATTCTTGCTCCAAAAACATGGGTATAAGGCTAAAATCGATGTCAAAGAAGCAAAGAAGTTGTTATCTTAGGGTCCGCAAAAGAATAACTTCCCTCACTAAAAACGCTTTTGCCAGAAAGTATAGGCGAAACGAGGAAAGTTATTTCCTTACAATCCCTAAGCACTTACAACTTATTATCATACCCTCGCGCCTTCTACTCCGGTGGCTACGACGAAAACGCCAGCTTATAGCGAGCTAAATTCACAAACTCCAGGCTGAACAAGATGGAAACACCATCCGAGCCTGTCTCGAAATTTACAACCCCTGCCCTCCGATCTTGACTTACCTTCCACAAACCAGGGCCACAATCAGAATCTCTGCGGGAGCACGACCAAAAATCGCCTTACGGCGGTTTTTGGTTAAAGTCGTGATCATCATCGAGGGGATGATATTCGATTTCCCTGTGGGATCCTCGCTTAAACTCATTCATGAAAAATGCTACAATATTCTTGAGCTTTTGTGATCGGTTACGCAGGAATGGAGCTACTGATGGACGCCAGAAAACTCAAAGTGTTACTCGGGATCTTTGTAGTGCTCACGGTCCTCGACTGGATTCTAGGCTCGTTGATCGTCCGTGACATGTTGCCGGCCTGGGCTATGCTCCTGGCCAACCCCCCGTTTGGATACGTTTATGTCTATACCGAATCGCTGTGGATGAGTGGCAACTACGTGCTCAACGGGCAAATCATCGGCGAAGGCTATGTAAACCACCTTCAACTGGTTGCGCATTTGGCCCAAATCAGCCTGTACTTTGTGGTGTGGTGGTTTTGGGATTGGCTTCGGCAACTCTCCAAGACCCGGGTGAGACAGGCGCAGCTTTCTTAAGTCGGCAATTTTGGCTGAAATTCTAAAAAGAGCAACCGCCGATAAGGCGGTTCTTGGTTTAAGAAAACGCCCGGAACTACAGATGGACACAGGCAAAGGGGAGAACTATGGTTTAATGGACAAATTCACCCATCACCCCCGCCGGGTCTCTGTGGCCCGGCGGCCTTCGGAGTCCCATGCGCAAATTCGTCATCATCTGGATCGGACAACTCATCTCCACCGTCGGCTCCGGGCTGACCGGTTTCGCCCTCTCGATCTGGATCTACCAGGAGACCGGCCAGGCCGCCCCCTTCGTCTACACTGCCCTGTTCAGCTCCCTGCCGGTGGTCATGTTCAGCCTCTTCGCCGGGGCGCTCGTGGACCGCTGGAACCGCCGCTGGGTCATGGTCTTCACCGACGTGGGCGCAGCCCTCTCCACCCTGGCCGTATTCTTCCTGTACACCAGCGGCAACCTGCAAGTCTGGCACATCTACGTCTCGTCCTTCTTCGCCGCCCTGTTCGGCACCTTCCAGATGCCCGCCTTCAACGCCTCGATCACCATGCTCGTCCCCAGGCAGCACCTGACCCGCGCCAACGGCATGGTCCAGACCGGCGCTTCCGTCGAAGGGATCCTCTCCCCCGTCCTGGCCGGGCTGCTCGTCGGGGTGATCGGCGTGGGCGGCATGATGCTGGTAGACTTCGCCACCTTCTTCGCCGCCGTCGGCACCCTGCTCCTGGTCAGCATCCCCCAACCGGAGATGACCCCCGAACACAAGGCGCAAAAGATCATCCAGGACATCCGCCAGGGCTGGCAATACCTCTCCGCCCGGCGCGGGCTGATCGCCCTGCCGGTCTACATCGGCCTGATCAACCTGCTGCTCACCTCCGTCATCGCCCTGCAAACCCCGCTCATCCTCTCCTTTGCCGACGCCAAAATCCTGGGCCTGACCCAGATGATCTCCAGCCTCGGCCTGCTGCTGGGTGGCATCCTCATCAGCACCTGGGGCGGCACCCGGCGCAAGATGACCGGCGTTTACATCGGGGTGCTCATCGCCGGCCTGGGCCTGATGTTCGCCGGGCTGCGCCCCATCTTCTGGTGGATCGGCCTGGGCATCTTCTTCCTCCTGGCCCCCATCCCCACCGTCAACGCCCAACTGCGGGCCATCATCCAGACCAAATCCCCGCCAGACCTGCAGGGCCGGGTCTTCTCGGTCGTCTTCCTGATCGCCCGCCTCGGGCCGCCGCTCGGCTTCCTCATCTCCGCTCCGTTGGCGGACAAACTCTTCGAACCGGGGATGATGACCAACGGGACCCTGGCCCCCCTGTTCGGCCCGCTCTTCGGGACCGGGACCGGACGCGGCATCGGCCTGATGATGACCCTGGTCGGGCTGGGATTTTGGCTTGTCACCGTTATAATGTACCTCTATCCCCGCCTGAGATTGGTCGAGGACGAACTACCCGACATTGTCGTCGAAAACTGACCGGAGGAGATCATGGCCGTCAAATACACCGTCGTCCCCAAGAAAGACCCGTTTAAGCCGGAGTCCCCGCCCAAATATTACCCGATCGCCGTCAGCACCGACCATACCGGCCTGCGCGCCCTGGCCGAACGGATCGCCTTGATGTCCACCTACTCCATCGGAGACACCATCGGCATGTTAGAGTTGCTGCTTCAAGTGCTCCCCGATGAGCTTGCCAGGGGAAACATTGTCGAACTGGGGGAGCTTGGCGCGTTTTACCTGACGATCCGGGCCAGCGGGGAGGATGACCCGGAGAAGGTGGGCAGGGACAACATCAAAGAGGCAAAAGTGCATTTCAAACCGGGGAAATCGTTCAGGAATGTGCTCAATGACATCCAGTTCCGCAAGGCATAAAGACTTGACCTTTTAGCCGAAAGATGTACATCTTCTGCCCCAGAGATGTACATCTATTGCTCTGGAGATGTACATCTTTCAGCCTGGAGATGTACATCTTTTGACATGGAGATGTACATCTTTTTAACCCGAAGTCAAGACCATTCTGCCAAAACAACCTGTTTCGTCGGCTGAGATTTACGCTCCGGCTGTGGAACAAATACAGTAAATCATGATTTTTGTTCAGGAGTGCGGACTTTAGTCCGCTTTGGCCGGTAGAATTGCAGACTGATGCTTCGATAAACTCAGCACAGGCGTCTGCACTCCTGGTAATCTGTGACTCTCCAGCAAAAAGGTCAAGACCTTTAACGCTAAGACGCCGAGCCGCAAAGTCGCCAAGTTTTGTAAATTAAATTTGCGCAAATCGCCGGTTACAGGGGAAGGCCGCCAGCAGGTAAACCGCCGAAATATCAAGCCCCGGTTGCCGCCTGCCAGCAATCGTCCAGGTGGTTTTCGGCCAGGCCCACCACGTCGCCGTCGAGGCGGCCGATGCGTACTTTGGATTTCATCTTCCGCAGGATGACCCCCCTCGACAGGGCCGGACGATAGGGCCGCTTCTGGGCCAGGGCCTGGAACACGTCGCAGGCGGCTACGATCCGCGCCTCGAAGCTGAGCTCGTCCCGCCCCAGGTGGAAGGGATAGCCGCTGCCGTTCAGGGTCTCGTGGTGGTAGGCGGCCCAGCCGGTGATCTGCTCGAAGCCGCGCACCTGGCTCAAGGCCTGATAGGTCTCGAAGCTGTGCTGGCGGATGACGGCCAGTTCGGCGGCGCTCAAGCCGCCGGGTTTCTCCAGGATCTCGTCCGGGACCATCAGCTTGCCGATGTCGTGCAGCATCCCGGCGATTTCGAGGCGGTCGCAGGTCTCCGCCGGGAGCCGGGCGGCCTCCGCCAGCCTGCGGGCCAGCCGCGCCACGCCGACCGAATGCTCGGCGGTAAAGGGGCTTTTGGCGTCCACGATGACGGCGAAGAGCTTCGCCAACTGGCGGGTGTCGGCGCTTTCCAGTTCGCCAGGCTCCGGCTCCGGCATCCGGGCCAGGGCGCTCGCCCGGACGTGGTTCGGCTCCAGCCGCAGCCAGAAGGCTTCCTTGGCGGAGGCCGACAGGAAGGCGTCCACCAGGCCGGGGGCGAAGAAAGTGTCCCGGTAACGGCCAACAGTCCCCCTTATCCGGTTGTGAGCGAGGAGGAGGTCCTGCCCGTAGTGCTTGCCCGCCAGGGCGTCCACCCGGTCAACCAGGTAGATCAGGTTGGCGAGCAGGGCCGTCTGCGGAGGAAGGTCCCGGCAAGCGAACTGGTCCCAATGGGTGTGGTGATGCCGGACGAAGGAGGCCAGATGGGCCAGCGGGCGGAAGCTCAGCAGGAGGGTCTCGCCGCGCTCGCAATGAGCACTGACCCCGGCCCAGTCCAGTTCGGTCACCAGTTGCCGGTGGACCCGGGTGGAGGACACGCCGATGTCGTGCAGCAGCCCCCCAAAGAAGGCCATATCCAACATTGGCCGGTCCAGGCCGAGTTCTTCGCCCACGGCAGCCGCCATGACTGCCACCCGCTTGCCGTGGAAGCGGTCGTCCACGCCGACCAGGTCTAATGTGTTCGAGAGGGTGTAAACCAGTTGCCACAGATCAACTTCCATCGTCCACCTCCGTGCAGGCCGCTGCATAAGTATCTTCCTTCCAAAAAAGAAGGGGGAAGCGGGGTGTTGTGGACGGTCATAGCCTGTCCACAACACCCCACCCCCCAATTGATTGAAAAGATACCTGCATATCCACTATACGGCGAACGGGTGAGCCAGGCAAGTGAAGAATATCCTCGTTGCGGCAAAAAGCCGCGTTGTGATATAGTTGAGAAAACACAAGGTAATTTGAACAAGCCCTGTATTATGAGCGCAGAGATATTTAAGGAGCAAAGGAATGCCTGAAAAACTTCTCGAACGGATCGAAGTCAACCCGGCAGTGATGGTTGGAAAACCGGTAATCAAAGGTACGCGCATCCCCGTCGAATTGATCCTGCGCAAACTCAGCGAAGGCGCTACCGAGACAGATATATTGGATGCTTACCCGCGTTTGAAAAAGATTGACATCCAGGCCGCACTGGCTTATGCCGCCAGCACCCTGGCCCATGAAACGATCATCCTGCAAACGGCATGAGCGAATTGCGCTTCATGGCGGATGAAAGTTGTGATTTTGCCGTTGTCCGTACTTTGCGGGACAGCGGTTACGATGTCCTTGCCGTCAGCGAGTACATGCAGCGTTCGGTAGACCGAGATTTGATTGAACAGGCTCACCAGGAGGATCGCATCCTCATAACCGAGGATAAGGATTTTGGGTGGCTGGTATTCGCCAGTCATTCCGCTTCTGCTGGAGTCATCCTTATCCGTTTCCCCGGAAATAAACGTTCTACCCTGGCGCAGTCTGTACTCCAATTGGTTCAGCAATACGCAAGTGAATTGAAGGATGCTTTCGTAGTCGTACAACCCGGTCAAGTTCGATTCAGTCGTAAAGAAAGATAAACAAAGTGCATATCCCATGCACAATAAAAAGGTTTCCCAATGAATTCCAACCATACTCGTAACCCCGGCATGCCCCTCGACCTGGACTGGGTCGCGGGGGCGCACGTCAACAAGAGCGCGGTCGAGCGACGGGTCGCCAGCCTGCCCCTGCGCCGCACCGTCAAGAAAGACTGGCAGGCGGCCTGGCTGCTGCGGGCCGTCACCTGCATTGACCTGACCACCCTCTCCGGCGACGACACGCCCGGACGGGTCAAACGCCTGTGCGCCAAAGCCCGCCAGCCCATCCGCCCGGATATGCTGTCCAGGCTGGGATTGGACGGGGAGAAGATCACCGTCGGGGCGGTCTGCGTCTATCCCAACCGGGTGGCGGACGCGGTCCAGGCGCTGCGGGGCACGGATATTCCAGTGGCTTCCGTTGCGACAGGTTTCCCCGCCGGGCAGACCCCCCTGCCCCAGCGCATCGCCGAGATCGAGCAGGCCATCGAGTCCGGCGCAAGGGAGATTGACGTGGTCATCTCCCGCAACCACGTCCTGACCGGCGACTGGCAGGCGATGTACGACGAACTCAAGCTGTTCCGCCAGACCTGTGGCGAGGCGGCCCACATGAAGACCATCCTGGCGACGGGCGACCTGGGGACGCTCAAGCAGGTCTACCAGGCCAGCCTGGTGGCCATGATGGCCGGCTCGGACTTCATCAAGACCTCCACCGGCAAGGAGCCGGTCAACGCCACGCTGGAAGTCAGTCTCGTGATGGTGCGCGCCATCCGTGAGTACCTGGAGCGCACCGGCTACGAGGTCGGGTTCAAACCGGCAGGCGGGATCGGCAAAGCCAAAGAGGCCCTGGCCTGGCAGTCGCTGATGAAAGAAGAACTCGGCGACGAGTGGCTGATGCCCGGCCTGTTCCGCTTCGGCGCCTCCAGCCTGCTGACGGATTTAGAGCGGCAGTTGTACCACTACCTCACCGGTCACTACGCCGCCAAACACCACATGCCGATGGGATAAATTTAAAGAGCGTTCACAAAAGAGGTGAATATGGCCTTACTTATAGAAATCCCCGATAAGGTAGCGCGTGCAATCAGGATTCCGCGCAAAGAGCAAAAACGTTTATTAAAAATAGAGTTGGCACTCAGCCTGTATGCGCAGGGAGTTCTATCGTTCGGCAAGGCTTCCGAACTTGCCGAAATGAACATGCTGGAGTTTGGCCTGTTGCTTGGCAAGCGCAACATCCCACGACAGTACGATGAGACTGACTTGCAGGATGACATTGCCTATGCCAGCGGTCAGTGATACATCTCCAATTGAACTATACCGCCAGATATTGACACAAGCGGACGAATGAAAACCGTTTTGAGCGGCAGTTGTACCATTACCTCACCGGCCACTACGCCGCCAAACACCACATGCCGATGGGATAAAAGCTTTTACCACGAAGGACACGAAGAGCACGAAAAAAACTGCAAGGAATCTTTGCGATCATGGCGTGCTTCGCGGTTCAAACTGAATTGTCGGCAAAGTTATAATGGTGAAAGTTTGAAAGGAGAAAACGATGAATGTTTCCCTAACCGTCCCTCCTGAAATGGAACGCAAATTAAAGCAAGCCGCCAACCAGGTTGGGCTAAGCCCCGATTCTTTTATCATGCGGTTACTACAACAGGAATTACAGGCGCGCTCAACGTCCACGCGTTTATCCCCTGAGGAAACCGAACTTCTGCAAAAAATCAATACCAGCCTTCCCGCGATGGAATGGGAACGGTATCGCGAATTACTGGCAAAGCGTGACGCTGAAACACTAAACGACAAGGAACACGCGGAATTAATAGCCTTCTCTGACAAAATCGAAGAAGTTAACGTCAGCCGCATGGAGGCTGTGGCAGAGTTAGCGCGGGTTCGTAAAGTAACCGTCCACGAGTTGATGTCAACGTTGGGACTGTCTCCCACCCATGGCTGAATCGTACACGTCACCTGCGCAACGCGCCCGCGTTCTGGAACGCGCAAAAGGTTGTTGCGAGTACTGTCTCTCTCAGGAGCAATATTCCCCAGACTCGTTTGCAGTCGAACACGTCGTCCCACTCTCCAAAGAAGGTACGAATACTTTGGAAAATCTCGCTTTCGCCTGCCAGGGATGCAACAACCGAAAATACACAGCCACTGAAGCTATGGATCCCGTCACGCAGGCGATCACACCGCTGTATCATCCACGGCAACATTGCTGGAACGACCATTTTGCGTGGAGTGACGATTATTCGCTTATTTTGGGACTGACACCAATCGGCCGCGCAACCGTCGAAAAACTTCAACTCAATCGCGCCGGTCTTGTCAATTTGCGTCGTATCCTGTCTGAAGCAGGAGAACATCCGCCTGTTTAGGTATCCCTTACGTATCGAATGTCACATGCCGATGGGATAGTTTTCTTACCACGAAGGACACAAAGAAAATCTTTTAGTTTTTCCCTTCGTGTACCTTTGTGACCTTCGTGGTTGAATCTGGAGTTTTACATGACTACTTTACTCGACCTCTTCAAAACCATGGACTACGGCCCCGCACCCGAATCCCCCTCTGCCGTCAATGCCTGGCTGGACGAACACGGGCGCAAGTTCGGGCTGTTCATCAACAACCAGTGGGTCACGCCCAAGGATGCCAAATATTACCCCAGCCTCGACCCGTCCAGCGGGGAAACCCTGGCCGAGACGACCCAGGCGGGCAAGCCCGAAGTGGACGCGGCCGTGGCCGCAGCCCGGGCCGCCTTCGAGACCTGGAGCCGGACGCCCGGCGTCGTCCGTGCCCGTTACCTGTACGCCATCGCCCGCAACATCCAGAAGCACCACCGCCTGCTGGCGGTGCTCGAAAGCATGGACAACGGCAAACCCATCCGCGAATCGCGTGACATTGACGTGCCGCTGCTGGCCCGTCACTTTTTCTACTACGCCGGTTGGGCGCAGCTCATGGAGACCGAACTGCGCGACTACCAGCCGGTCGGCGTGGTCGGGCAGATCATCCCCTGGAACTTCCCCCTGCTGATGCTGGCCTGGAAGATCGCCCCGGCAATTGCGATGGGCAACACCGTCGTGCTCAAGCCCGCTTCCTACACCCGCCTGAGCGCCCTGCTCTTCGCCGAGATCGTCGCCGAAGCGGGGCTGCCGCCGGGCGTGGTCAACGTCATCACCGGCAGCAGCCAGGCCGGTTCGATGCTGGTCGAGCACCCGGACGTGGACAAGGTCGCCTTCACCGGTTCGACCGACGTCGGCCGCATTTTACGGAGGCAGACCGCCGGGTCCGGGAAGAAGCTCTCGCTCGAACTGGGGGGCAAGTCGCCCTTCGTCGTGTTCGAAGACGCCGACCTGGACGGAGCCGTCGAAGGCGTCGTGGATGCGATCTGGTTCAACCAGGGCCAGGTCTGCTGCGCCGGGTCCCGTTTGCTCGTCCAGGAAAACGTCGCCGAAAAGTTCATCCGCAAGCTCAAGGCCCGTATGGAGCACATGCGCGTCGGCGACCCGCTCGACAAGGCGATTGACATGGGCGCCATCGTGGACAAGTCGCAATGGGAGACGGTGGACGGCTGGGTGAAGACTGGGATCAGCGAGGGCGGGGACGCCTTCCAGCCGGACATCCGCCTGCCCGAAAAGGGACTGTTCTATAAGCCGACACTGATCACGGGGCTGGACCCTGCGGCTGCCACCGTTCAAGAGGAGATCTTCGGCCCGGTGCTGGTCTCGTTGACCTTCCGCACCCCGGCCGAGGCCGTGGAACTGGCGAACAACACCCGCTACGGGCTGGCCGCCAGCGTCTGGAGCGACAACGTCAACCTGGCCCTGGACGTCGCCAGCCGGATCAAGGCCGGGTCGGTCTGGGTCAACTGCACCAACCTGTTCGACGGCGCATCCGGCTTCGGCGGCTACCGCGAATCGGGCTTTGGACGGGAAGGCGGCAAGGAAGGGCTGTTCGAGTACGTGAGGCCGGGCTGGATGGCCCGCCCGCGGCCTGACTTTGGTCTCGATACGGCGAAAAACACGCCTACTCGACCAACGTGGGGCGAACACGTCCCCACCCGCCCGGCCATGCCTGGAACCGCCCACACGAATGGGCACGAATTGCCCCGAGTAGACCGCACCCCCAAGATGTACGTCGGCGGCAGGCAGGTTCGTCCCGATGGGGCCTACACGTTGACGGTGCTCGGCGCGAAGGGAAAGATCGTCGGGCAGGTCGGCGACGGCAACCGCAAGGACATCCGCAACGCGGTCGAAGCGGCTCACGCAGCCCATTTGTCAAAGCCCGGTTGGGCCATGCGTCACGGTTACAACCGTTCGCAGATCCTGTACTTCATCGCCGAAAACCTGGACGCCCGCAACGCCGAGTTCGCAAAACGGATTGTCGAGATGACGGGGCGCACGCAAAAATCCGCCCAGGCCGAAGTGGACGCGTCCGTCGAGCGCCTGTTCAGCTACGCCGCCTGGGCCGATAAATTCGGCGGCACGGTGCAGGAGACCACCCTGCGGGGTGTCACCGTCGGCGTGAACGAGCCGGTCGGCGTGATCGGCATCGCCTGCCCCGACGAATTTCCGCTGTTGGGATTCGTCTCGCTGATGGCCCCGGCCATCGCCCGCGGCAACACGGTCGTGATGATCCCCAGCCAGAAACACCCGCTCTCCGCCACCGACTTCTACCAGGTGCTGGATACGTCCGACGTGCCTGGCGGCGTGGTCAACATCGTCACAGGCGACCGCGACCACCTGACCAAGACTCTCGTTCAGCACGAAGACGTGGACGCGGTCTGGTACTTCGGCACGGCGGAAGGCAGTTACCACGTTGAGTTTGAATCGGCGGCCAACATGAAACGTACCTGGGTGGGCTACGGCCTGCCCCGTGACTGGATGTCCCGTGAGCAGGGCGAAGGCCACGAGTTCCTGCATGAGGCGACGCAGGTGAAGAATATCTGGGTGCCGACGGGGGAGTGAGGGGGAAAGGATGAAGGATGAAAGATGAAGGATGAATGGAGATTGGTAATTGGTAAATAACCTAAGTTGCTACCTTGAAA
>DIDQ01000047.1:11405-12243 GCA_002418215.1 Anaerolineales bacterium UBA5796 | reverse complement strand
ATCACGGCAAGTCTCAGAGAACCCAAAGAACAAGGGTTGTCAAGGATGGTGTTTACCTTTATAATCTCGCTTATCTTTTTTAAATCGGAGTTTAACCACCTTATGGAACAGAATGATGCCCAAATCGGGAAGGAGGGAACGCTCGAGGGCACCCCGCTCACCGAAAACGAAACCCAACAACCCGCCATGCCCTCCATGGAAAGCCTGCTCGAACAGGAAGGCGGTCTTGCATTGGATTTCCCCCAAAGCGGCGAAATCCGCACCGGGACCATTGCCAGCGTTGGCCCATCCCAGATTCTCGTCAGTATCGGCGCGAAGTCTGAGGGTGTGATCGCTGGCCGTGAACTGGAACAAATATCGGAGAAAGAGCGTGCGGCATTCGAAGTAGGCCAGCAGATCCCGGTCTACATTGTCAACCCTGAAGACCAGAACGGCAACGTGATCGTCTCTTATACCCGCGCCCAGGAACAGATGGGGTGGGATGCGGTCGAGTCGATGCTCCAGCACGACGAGGTCTACGAAGGTGAAGTTGACGGTTTCAACAAGGGTGGTTTGATCGTCCCCGTACACGGGCTGCGCGGTTTTGTGCCCGCCTCGCAGGTCAGCGCGCTGCGCCGCAGTATGGCGGTTGGCGATACGCCTGACCAACGCTGGGCCAAGATGATCGGTGAGCCGATCGTGGTACGCGTCATCGAAGTGGACCGCGAACGCCGCCGCCTGATCCTGTCTGAACGCGCTGCCGGCACCGAATCCCGCGCCGCGCTCAAGGAACGGGTGATTGATGAACTCAAAGAAGGCAGCATCTATTCCGGCCGCGTCACCAGCCTGGCCGATTTCG
>DIDQ01000047.1:10751-11373 GCA_002418215.1 Anaerolineales bacterium UBA5796 | reverse complement strand
AACGGCGCAGACGGCCTGGTGCATCTTTCCGAGCTTTCATGGGACCGTGTTCACCATCCCAGCGAGATCCTCGAAGTCGGGCAGGAAGTCAAGGTCAAGGTTATCAATATCGAGCGCGAAAAACGACGCATCGGCCTGTCCATCCGCCAGTTGCAAGAAGACCCCTGGCGCGCCCGCATTGATGCTTTCCAGGTCGGCCAACTGGTCGAAGGCACCATCACCCGCCTGACCAAGTTTGGCGCTTTTGCCCGCCTGGCGAACGATATCGAAGGCCTCATCCACATCTCCGAACTCAGCGAGAGCCGCATCGAGCACCCGCGTGAAGTGCTGCGCGACGGCGAAAAAGTGACCCTGCGTATTGTGCGCATTGATCCCGACCAGCGCCGCATCGGTTTGAGCCTGCGCAAAGTGGACTCCCCGGCCTACGCCGACAAAGATATGAAGGCCCTTGCCCAGGAACTGGATTTCGGTTTCGGCGATGAACCAGAACCGGCTGAAGAATTTGTGGACGACGCCACAACTGATTCGGCTGAAGAATAAAACGGCTCAGGAGAGCGCACCGCCCGGTGCGCTTTCTTAATAAACCTTCTCTCGTATCTTTCTAAGAAATCGGGGCGTGGGT
>DIDQ01000047.1:0-10741 GCA_002418215.1 Anaerolineales bacterium UBA5796 | reverse complement strand
GGGTGTTGCGGGCGCAGCCCGCCCGCAACACCCCACTTTTCCCTTCACTTTGAGAAGATGCCTGCTATCCATAATTTGTTTGGAAAATTCGGATTTTGGGCGCGGGTGCGCACAGCACACCCATGCCCGAAATCCGAGAACTTTATTCACCCAAACACAAGTTAACTCCCACTTATGCCCCTCATTGTCGACTCGCATCAGGATATTGCCTGGAACATGCTCGCCCTCGGCCGGGATTACACCCGTTCGGCAGCCGAGACCCGCCGGCTCGAACGCGGCGGCCCAAACGTGGAACACAACGGCGATTCGCTGCTAGGCTGGCCGGAGTACCAGCAAGGCCGGGTGGCGGTGGTCTTTTCCACGTTGTTTGCCGCGCCGCTGCGCCACAGCGAAGGCGATTGGGATTCGCAAGTCTATGCCGACTTCGAACAGGCCCACCGCCTCTACCGGGCGCAACTGGACGCCTATCACCGCCTCTGCGACCTGCACCCGGACAAGTTCCGGTTGATCGCCAGCGGCGCCGACCTGCGCGAAACCCTGTCTGCATGGGAAAGGCCGCTCGAAGCGGAGCAGGCCGGACGTCCGGTGGGATTCGTGGCGCTGATGGAAGGGGCCGAAGGCATCCGCAGCATTGACGAGCTGCCGGCCTGGGTCGAAAGCGGGGTGCGGATGATCGGCCCGGCCTGGGCTGGGACGCGTTTCTGCGGCGGGACGCGGGAACCGGGTCCCCTCACCCAAGCCGGACGCGAGCTCCTCGAAGCGATGTCCGGCTATAACCTGATCCTCGACCTGAGCCACATGGACGTTTTATCTGCCCGCCAGGCCCTGGATTCCTACCCCGGCCCGATTGCGGCCAGCCATTCCAATGCCCTGGCGCTCTTGAAAGAATCGTATAGCAATCGTCACTTGACGGATGAGGTCATCGCCGGTATTCTGGAAAGGAACGGTGTGATCGGTGTGGTGCCGTACAACAAGTTCCTGGAACCCGGCTGGAAGGCAACTGACGGAAAGGGGGCAGTGACCCTGGCGCACCTGATCGCCCACATTGACCACATCTGCCAGATGGCCGGGGATGCCCGCCACGCGGGCCTGGGCACCGATTTCGACGGCGGTTTTGGCCGCCAGAGCGCCCCCGCCGAGATAGACACCATCGCCGATTTGCAGAAACTCGGCCCGCTGCTGGCAGATAAAGGTTATTCATCCATGGATATTGAAGCGATCCTGGGCGGGAATTGGCTCAGGTTTTTAGACGAGGTCCTTCCCTGATAATGGCTGGTCTGCAATCCTCCAACGGTATCTTCCCTTCGATTGCCCGGGTCAGGACGGGATTTACGCTGACATTTATGGGTTTGCTGTTGTTGATCCTGGGCGCGAAACCGGAGTGGTTCGGCCTGGACCGCAGCGCGGTGGTCGGTTTTGTGCAGATTGCCGTCTTCCTGATCGGGTTGGCCCTGATCTGTGTGGGCGGGTACATCAGCCTGGCGACCCTGTGGGCCGGGGGTGAGCGCAGCATTGCCGCGGATTTCGGTTTGCGGCTGGTAGGCACAGGTTACGTGATCGCCATCTTTGCCGGGATGGCCGATATTTTCGGGATGGGTTCGCATCCGCTGCCGGGCGTGCCGCACTTCGGCCCCTGGCAGGCGCGGGGCGTGGAGTTCGGGATGTTGATCGTCCTGGCGGGGTTCCTGCTGATGGTCCCGTACCGGCGCAAGGGACATTGACGGTCACGATTAACTCGCCTTCCGCAAAACGTCCCGAAGGTTCGAAGGTATCGCCAGCGCAGGGCTCCCTCCGCCGGGACACATCCTTGCGCTCACTGTTATTCTCAAGGAGTTTGTTCTGGCGCAAATATCGCCTTCAAGATGAAGTAAAAAGGCCGGAGAATGATGCGGGCTACCTTGAGCAGCGCGTCGCCAATTATTACCCACATTTCGATCATTTTTTTGAGCAGGGCCACTTGCCGGAAGATAAGCATGACCAGGGCGAAAATGACCAGGAAAGCGCCAAACAGGAGGCTGAAAACCGTGAGCAGGGAAATAACGACGGGTATCAGCAGTGGGATGATGACGGGCGCGATGAGGATGTAGAGGGGTGAGTATTTTTGTCTGCTCGGATCATCATCAGACCGGAGCCGGTTGCGCCTGAAAGCAAGCAACGCACCTCCCCAGGTAAAGAGAAGATAAACCAGGCCAAGCACTTTCAGCGCATTGAGTTGGGCAGCGGTCATTTACCCCTCACCCTGGCCCGGCTTGCGATGATATCTTTTCCGTGCGGGTAGTGCTTTCAAAAAGGCCTCCCCGATCGTGACGACATTAACTATTATACAAAAAAAGCACCGAAACCGGTGCTTTTCTTGCGGGTCAATTTTGGGGCTATTTTTCGATGTCTGAAACAAGCGCCATCGGCACGATTGCCGCGCCGACGATGCCGGGGCCGGTATGCACGCCCAGCACGGGTGAGATGCGCATCACTTCCAGTTTGGCGATGTTGAGGCTCTGCTGGAGTTTCCCGGAGAGCATCTCGGCCCCCTCGGAAAACCGTCCGTGCAGGATGGTGGCCCAGACCGGGGTGCCGGCGTATTTGGCGGCCAGGTGCTCGGCGATGGTGGTCAACGCCTGGGGGATGGTGCGCCCGCGCCCGACGGTGCTGTACTTGCCGTCGGCGTGGTCCACGTTGATGATCGGCTTGAGCTTGAGCAGCGACCCTGCCAGGGCCTGGACGCGTCCGATGCGGCCGCCGCGGGCCAGGTATTCGAGGGTGTCGAGGGTGTAGATGACCTCCGTCTGGGATCGGATGGCGGCCAATCGTTCCTTGATCGCTTCGATGGTCCAGCCTGCTTTCGAGGCCCAGGCCGCAGCCAGGACCTGGAAACGCTGTCCGCCGGAGAGGGTCATCGAGTCGAACACATCCACGACCTTGTCTTTGATCTGTCCGGCGCCCATGCGGGCCGAGTTGAAAGTCCCGCTCAACCCGGACGAAATATGGATGGACAATACATCTTTTGTCTCAGCCAGTTTGTTGTAGATTTCGCTGAACACGCCGCTGGAGGGCAGGGCGGTGGTGGGAATGGCCGGACGCATGGCTTCGAGCCGGTTGTAGAAGTCGTCGGCGCTGATGTCAGCAGAGTTGATCTCGCCTTCGGGGAACTGGATGTACAGGGGCGCTTCGATGATGCCCAGGGCGTCGCGTTCTTCGGCGGGCAGGTCGGCGGCGCAGTCGGTTACTATTTTCATTTGGTTCTCTCTTTCGGGGGGAGGGTGGCGTCTGGACAATTATACCCGAACACATACCGGTCAGTCGGTTTTGTGGGTGTAAGTGAACTCGATGGGGGCTTCAACCAGCCGCTTGAAACGCCGCCGCGCCAGCCGGGGCGGGTCGGTTTCGATGAAATTGATCGAGACGGCTTCCCACATGAAGACCCACCCGCCGACCAGGAAGGCTTCGTGCAGCAGGGTGGCGACCAGCGAGATGTCGGCCCAGGGTTGGGCCAGCAGGTAGACGGTCAGGCAGGCGAGCGAGAAAGCCACATAGCGCAGCGAGCGGACGCGGGTGTGGCGGCCATCCAGCCGGGACAGGACGGTCGAGTGCTGGTAGTAGGTCCTGATGCTGGCCGCGCACTCCCGCTCACGGGCCTCGTCACGCGGCTCCTCCTGGATGTGCATGACGATGCGGATCCCGTACTGGAGCGGGATCTCCTCCGAGCATTGGTCCAGGTACTCGACCACGTCCGGGGCCAGGTCCCGGTTGGGGGAGGGGGATGGGTCGAGGTAGTTGTACAACTCGTCGTAGTTGTCCATGGCGGCGTCAACGGTGAAGACTTTGCGCTGCGGGTCGTAGGGATAGATATCGCGCAGGTATTGCATGAGGGACATAAAGACTCCTGTGAACAGGTTAATCATACCCATGACCCGGCGAATCCGTCCATACCGATTGGTTATCTGCAAAAAACATACGGTCAGGGCCGATGGCGCAAGTTGAAAGGCAACGCCAGCGCCAAATTGCCAAATGGTCAAATCCGCCCACGCGAAAAACGGAAGTTATCTTTACACGACTCCTTATGGCTCCCCAAAAATCCAAATTGACTTGCCCTCTCGTTCGTGCTAGTATTATTTCAGCTTTTCAACCATAAAAGTCCAATTTCCTTGTTTGCAGTTCCAATTCCAAAGAGAGAGGTGAGAAATGAACGTGCGCGACCATCGAAGAATAGCTACTTCATTGATCGGGATTTTGGTTTTGATCTTCAGTTCTTTTCTTTCATTCAGCCCCACATCCACAGCCAGGGCGGACCATACGCCCGACCCCGCCAGCGTGACCATCGCCGGATCACTCCAGGACGAGTTGGGCTGCGCGGGCGACTGGCAGCCGGATTGCGCCGCGACGCAGTTGGCCTACGACAACGGCGACGACGCCTGGCAGGCCGTCTTCCCGGTCCCGGCCGGGTATTGGGAGTACAAGGCGGTCCTCAACAACAGTTGGGACGAAAACTACGGGGCCAATGCCCAGCCTGGCGGGGCCAACATCGGCCTCACGCTGGGCGCTCCGGCAAACGTCAAGTTCTATTACAGCCACTACACCCACTGGATCACCGACAACCATACCTCGCGGATCGTGACCGCGCCCGGCAACTACCAGAGCGAGATCGGCTGTCCCGGCGACTGGCAGCCGGACTGCCTGCGTTCCTGGCTCCAGGACCCGGATGGGGACGGTATTTTCACGTTTTCGACGACGGGCATCCCGGCCGGCAACTATGAATTCAAAGCGGCCATCAACGAGAGCTGGGACGAAAACTACGGCGATGGCGGCGTGCCCGGCGGCGCGAACGTCTTCTTCACCGTGCCCGGGGCGAACTACCTCGTGACCTTCAGCTTCGACTCGGCCACGAATACCCCAAGCGTCAGCATGGTCAGCACCGGCCCCCAGCCCGACAACAACGTCGAATGGGACGGGCTGCGCCACGACTCGCGTGACCTGCTCTACCGCACGCCCGGCGGCGCGGTCCCGGCCGGGACGCCGGTCAAGCTGCGCTTCCGCACCTATCACAACGACGTGACCGACGTCAAACTGCGGGTGTACGACCTGAACACGGGCGGCCAGCAACTCATCCCCATGCAGCCCGCCGCTACCGACGTGGACTGCTACCAGGAAGGCCTGCCCTACACTTGTGATTTTTGGGAGGCCGCCCTCGATTACGGCTCGCCGACCAACCTGTGGTACCGCTTCATCGTCACCGACGGGACCAAAACCGTCTACTACGCCGACAACACCCCCGCCCTGGACGGCGGCCTGGGCAGTCCCAGCGACGCTCTGGTAGACAACAGCTACGCCCTGATGGTCTACGACCCGACCTTTACCGCCCCCGAATGGGCCAGCCATGCCGTGATCTACCAGATCTTCCCGGACCGCTTCCGAAACGGGCGCAGTAATAACGATCCAGAAACCGGGGATGTCCGCTACGATGACCCGGTCCTGGCGCTCCCCTGGGGCACCCTGCCCGAAGGCTACTGCCGCAACTACACCGACAGCGGGACCAACTGTCCCTGGCGCTACGACAACTCGCCCCCGGATTGGAGTCCGGTCATCGAAGGCCCTCGCGGGCGGGATTACATGGGCGGGGACTTGAAAGGTGTTGACCAGCGGCTCGAATACCTGCAATCCCTGGGCGTCAACACGATCTACTTCAACCCGGTCTTCGATGCCGGGTCCAACCACGCCTACGATACCCAGAACTACTACAAGATAGACCCGTACTTCGGCACCCAGAAAGACTGGGAAAACCTGGTCAAACACGCCAGGGAGCGCGGCATCCGCATCGTGCTCGACGGCGTGTTCAACCACATGTCCTCCGACAGCCCGTTCTTCGACCGCTACCACCACTACAAGACCGTCGGCGCGTGCGAGAGTGCCACCTCCCAATACCGTGACTGGTTCACCTTCCACGATGTCGCGCCCGGCACGGGGTCCTGTGTGGGCAGCGACGGGACGCCGGACGCCGCCAATTACGACGGCTGGTTCGGCTTCGACAGCATCCCGGTCATCAACAAATCCCTGCCGGCTGTCCAGAGCTACTTCCTGACCGGTAATAAAAGCGTCAGCCGCTACTGGCTCAGGCAGGGCGCGGCCGGCTGGCGCATGGACGTGATGGGCGACGCCTCCTTCCCGGACGGCTATTGGGAAATTTTCCGCGGCGTGGTCAAGGATACCAAATCCGATGCCTTGATCATCAGCGAGACCTGGCAGAAAGACAGCACCCTGCTGCGGATGCTGCGCGGCGACCGGGCCGACACCACCATGAACTACCGCTTGCGGGACGCCGTGCTGGGCCTGCTCTCCCCCGGCGACTTCGACTCGAAAGGTTTTGCCGACAGCGGGCGCATCATCTCGGTCTCCGAGTTCGCCGCCCGCCTCGAATCCATCCGTGAAGATTACCCGGATGCGGCCTACTACAGCCTGATGAACCTGCTCGACAGCCACGACACCGAGCGCCTCCTGTGGGCCTTGACCCCCGGCGCTCAAACGACCGCCGACAAGGAATTGAACCCGGCCAACCTGGCGGAAGGCAAGCAGAAACAGAAGATCGCCTCCCTGATCCAGTTCACCCTGCCCGGCGCGCCGACCGTCTACTACGGCGACGAGATCGGCATGACCGGGGACGACGACCCCGACAACCGCCGCACCTATCCCTGGAGGGAAAAGGACGGGAACCGGGACATGGACCTGTTCGCCCACTACCGGGCGTTGTCCGGCCTGCGTGAGCAGAACCCGGCCCTGGTGGACGGGGACTTCCGCGTCCTGCTGGCCGACGACGCCGCGGAACTCGTCGCTTACGGACGCAAGACCGGGTCCCAGGCGGCGGTGGTGATCGTCAACCGCGGGAGCGTCGAACAGGCCGGGGCCATCCCCATGTCCGGTTTCCTGCCGGACGGGGTCGTCCTCGAGGCGGCTTACGTGGTCGGTTCAGGCGGCCCGGACTCCGTGACCGTCTCCAATGGCGAACTGACCGGGACCGTCGGCCCGAAGAGCGCCCTGCTGCTCCTCACCGGACAGATTGACCTGACCCCGCCGGAACCGCCCTCCGGCTTGACAGTTACAGCGGAGGGCGACAGCCAGGTCAGCCTGGCCTGGGACGCGGCGGACGATGCAGCCGGTTACAACCTGTACCGCAGCCCTGTCAGCGGCGGCGGCTGGGTCAGGCTGAACGCTTCCCTGCTGACCGGCACCGACTTCACCGACACCGGCCTGCGCAACGGGCAGCGCTATTTCTACGTGGTCACGGCCCTGGATGAGGACGGCAACGAGAGCGCCTATTCGAATGAGGCCGCCGGGCTGCCGTCCATTGCGATCGGCTGGGCCAACCTGCAATGGCCGCCGACCCTCGCCCACACCCTCAGCGCCACCGACCGCACCGATAACGTCTACGGCCAGGTCTGGATCGGCGGGTACACCGACCAGCCCGGCCCGGCACCCATACTGTCTGCCCAGTTGGGGTTCGGCCCCGAGGCCAGCAACCCGGATGGAAATCCCGATTGGACCTGGGTGGACGCCAGCTTCAACAAGGATGCGGGGAACAACGATGAATTCGTCGCCAGCCTGCTGCCCGAAACGACCGGCACATTCGATTACCTCTACCGCTATTCGACGACGAACGGCCAGCGATGGCTGTACGCCGACCTGAGCGGCCCGATCCCGACCGGTGGCCTGCCGCCCAACCCCGGCAAGCTGACCGTCAACCCGAGCGGCGACCAGACCCCGCCCCCTGCGCCCACCGGCTTGCTGGCCTCGGACGCCAGCCCGACGGCCATCTCCCTGGCCTGGGACGCCCATCCCAACCCCGACGGCGACCTGGCCGGGTTCGAAGTCTATCGTGACGGGGCCTTTATCGCCCGGCTCATGGGCAGCGCAACGACCAGCTTTACCGACGCGTCGGTAGTCGAGAACGCCACTTATGAATACTTCGTCCTGGCCTTCGACGCCAGCTTCAACCGCTCCGGGCCGTCCAACACCGTTACTGTGACCGCTTCGCCGCGCACCGTGTCCGTTACCTTCCTCGTCACCGTCCCGGACTGGACCCCGGCAAGCCAATCCGCGCATATCGCCGGGACCCTCAGCCGCCTGGACGGCGGCCTGCCGGACTGGAACTCCTCGGCGGTGTCGTTGTCCCCGGCCGGCGCGAACCTGTGGTCCATCACCCTGACCGGACTGGAAGGCACCCTGATCGAGTACAAATACACCCTCGGCTCGCCGGACTTCTTCGACGTCGAAAAGGGCGCGACCTGCAACGAGATCGGCAACCGCCTGCTGACCCTGAGCTACGGCTCAGACGGGACGATGACCGTCAACGACGTGGTGCTCAACTGGCGCAACGTCGCCCCGTGCGGGAATAATTAGCCGGACTGTAGAAAAGCTGGATGACGTCCGGGAAACCGGGCGCCATCCAGCTTGCAATGAATCTTGAGCTTAAAGTTCCTACAACCTCAGCCGCGAATTGTTTAGGTTAGCGAAAATCCGCGAAATTCGCGGCAAAAAATGCAGGTATGATGAGCGCGCCGAAAAGGACGATTTTGTCCGCAGGCTTTGGTGGCCGCATAACTCCAAAAGGTATGAATCAAAAACTCGGAGATGTTCGATCTCCGAGTTTTTATCAGGCGGGCATGTAAGCCATTACTTCCACCTGTCTGTGACGCTGGCGGGCATCGTTGACGGTTTTTTCGAGGCGTTCAGCGGTCTCATCAGCAATCCAATCTGTGCCGCATTGTTCACACACCAGGGCAGGCACATTGCGAACCACAACAACTCCGAAGCCCAGGTCAACTGTAAAGGTCGTAGTCCCCTGGGTTTTGGTTCCACCACAGATTGGGCAAAGATCTTTGTTTTTCATGTTTTCCTCCGAGTGCGATAATCTGACTCGAATACATCTAAACTTGGCTCATAGGCTGTGATGACAGCGACTTGTCCATCAGGTTCCAAAGCCAAAACAACATGGACCGGACGCTTGTTGTTCCAACCCATCAACAAAAAAGTTGGGACAGGGCGGTCAGCTGAGTAATCTTCAACCACATCACCTTTCGAAGCGACATCCAGAACCGCTTGACGGCTCAAGCCACGCTCCAACATTCTTTCCAGCGCATGTCTACGCCAGATAACTTTCCTTTGGCTAATTGCATGGCGAATCTTGTCACTGCTGACCGGTTCATTCACAAATTGATTTTACCAGATGAAAATAAGACTACATCTTTTGTCATAGAGTACAATTCCCCTCATGTCCAGCATCAACCAGCCCACCATCTCCGCCAACGGAGTCCGTTCCACCTTCGTGGAAGTCAACCTGGCCCAGTTGAAGCGCAACATCGAGGCCATCCGGGCCAGGGTGGCCCCGGCGGGGGTGATGATCGTGGTCAAGGCCAACGCCTACGGGCACGGACTGGTGGAGGTCTCGAAGTATCTCGACCCGTACTCGGACACCATCGCTGTGGCGGTGCTGGAGGAGGGCATCCTGCTGCGGGAGCGCGGCATCACCTCGCCGATATTGGTTTTGGGCGGCATCTGGGGCGACCAGATCCCCGGCTACCTCCAGCACGACCTGACCCTGACCGCCCCGTCGGTGGAGCGGCTGGAGCAGATTGACCAGGCCGCCGCGGCGATGGGACGCAAGGCCAAAGTGCATCTCAAGATTGACACCGGCATGGAGCGGATCGGCGTCCATTATTACAATGCCCATACCTTGCAGGAAGCCGCCCTGAAATGCAAGCACGTGGAAGTGGAAGGCATCTTCTCGCACTTCGCCAATTCCGACGCAGCGGATTTGAGTCATGCCCGGCTGCAACTGGAACGCTTCAACGAGGTGCTGCGCTTCTACGAGGTACACAGCCTGCCGACGCCGATCCGCCATATATCGAACTCGGGGGCGATCTTGGGACTGCCCGAAGCGAACTTCGACATGGTGCGGCCGGGGATCATCCTTTACGGCGTGTATCCCTCTCCCGAAGCGGCGCGCAGCCTCCAGGTCCGGCCGGCGCTTGCGTGGAAATCCCGGGTGGTGTATTTCAAAGTCACCCGGCCGGGACATCCGGTCTCGTATGGCTCCACCTGGCAGTCCGACCATGAGGTGCGGATCGTGACCGTTCCGGTCGGTTACGGGGACGGCTACTTCCGCAGCATGTCGGGCCAGGCCCAGGTGGTCATCCACGGACGGCGCTACCCGGTCGTCGGGCGCATCTGCATGGACCAGGTGATGGTCAACATCGAGGCGGATTCGGCCTTCAACGGCGACGAAGTGACCCTGATCGGCGAGGGGGTGACGGTCGAGGAACTGGCCGAATGGGCCGGGACGATTCCCTACGAGATCCTGACCAATATCAATACCCGCGTGCCGCGCGTGTATATCGAAGAGTGAATCATGGTTTGTCATGCTGAGCCGCCGCGTTGAGCTTGTCGAAACGGCAGCGAAGCATCTTCTCTGTTGCCAGGGAGACCCTTCGCTTTGCTCAGGGTGACATAACCCGGACTTTAAGAAAGCCGTAAACTTATGACATTCCTCACTTGAATGTCACAGGTTTGTCGCTATACTGGAAAGTGATCATCATCATTCAATACATGGGGGAAGGCACGAAATCCCCCGGACAAAAAACACTAAAATAGCGAGATGGAGGGCCTATGTTTTGCATTTACACAATTGACTCCCCTGCAAAAAGGTCAAAATCTTTAACGCCAAGACGCCGGGCCGCAAAGTCGCCAAGTTTTGTAA
>DIDQ01000036.1 GCA_002418215.1 Anaerolineales bacterium UBA5796 | reverse complement strand
AAGTTATTCTTACATGAGTCCTTTTGTTTTACCACGGGGGTATCTTCTCAAAAAGAAGAGGGAAGTGGGGTGTTCACTGGTTACTGATTCACCCGTGCCGTTCCATGAACTTCTCCATGCGGTGGAGGGCTTCTTCGATCTTCTCGTAGGCGGTGGCGTAACAGGCGCGCACGAATCCCTCGCCGCCGGGGCCGAAGGCGTTGCCCGGCACGACCGCCACCCTTTCTTCGCGCAGCAGCGTCTCGGCGAAGGTCTCGTCGTCCATGCCGGAGGCGGCGATCTTGGGGAAGGCGTAGAAGGCGCCGCGCGGCTCGAAGGTGGTCAGGCCGAGGCGGTTCAGCCCGCCCACGATCAACTTGCGTCGGCGGTCATACTCGGCCACCATCTCCTGCACGTGCGGCTCGCCGGAGCGCAGGGCCTCGATGGCCGCGTCCTGGGCGGTGGTGGGGGCCGACATGATCGTGTACTGGTGGATGCGCACCAGTCCCTTGATGAGTTCGGCCGGCCCGGCGGCGTAACCGATGCGCCAGCCGGTCATGGCGTAGTCCTTCGAGAACCCGCCCAGCAGGATCGTGCGCTGTTTGATGCTCTCGTCCAGGGCCGGGAGGCAGACGTGCTCGAAGCCGTACACCAGCCGGTCGTAGATTTCGTCCGAGAGCAGCACCAGGTCGAACTCCTCGGCCAGTTTCGCCGCCTCGAGCAGGGTCTCGCGCTCGGCGACCGCCCCGGTCGGGTTGTTGGGGTAGCCGACGAAGATGCACTTCGTCCGGGGTGTGATCGCCGCCCGGATGCGCTCCGGGTCCACCTGGAAGTTGTCCTCCATTTTGGCCGGGATCTCGACCGGCACGCCGCCCGCCAGGATCACCTCGGCCTGGTACGAGACGAAGCACGGGGTCGGGATGATGACCTCGTCACCGGGGTCCAGGATGGCGGTCAGGGCCAGGTAGAGGGCTTCCGAGACGCCCACGGTGGCGATGATCTCGTCCACCGGGTTGTAGGTCACGCCGTAGAGCCGGGCCAGGTTGTCGGCAATCGCCCGGCGCAGTTCGAGCTTGCCCCAATTCGAGGTGTAATGCGTCTCGCCGTTTTGCAGCGAGCGGATGCCCGCCTCGAGGACCGGCCTGGGGGTGGTGAAGTCCGGCTCGCCGATGCCGAGCGAAATCACATCGTCCATGGTGGCGGCGATGTCGAAGAATTTGCGGATGCCCGAAGGCTTCAGGCCCGCCACGCGCTGCGAAAGATAGCGCACGCTTGAAAGTTCTTGCATTGATCCTCCTGGGATTATGGAGTCCAACATCTCCTGATGTCGGACATAACGGTTCCTGGCCTGACATGGGCGCAAAGTCAGGAGACTTTGCAGTCCATGTTACTCTTTGATCTGCCACTCGTCGGCGGCTTCGTTATAAAGCAATTCGAACTCTTGCCCGTCTTCGGTTTCGACCCGGAAGTTGCGCCCTTGCGGGCTGCGCCACCGATCCAAAACCTGGCGGATTTCGACCCGTCTTCCCTGCCAGGTGATGGCGACGGGTCTTTCGGCATAGGCGAAACCGGAATGGCATTCGACCTCGCCGCGAGTGCCTCGCACCTTTTCCGACGGGATTTTTTCGTCCATTGGCAAATCTCGTTTTTGCGGATCGGTCTCAAGTTTCAGGTGCGAGGCACCCTCAACTACAATTTGACCGTGCTGTCATCGCCGACGTTCAACTCTGCGGCGGGGCCGTCAGCGCCTCGTCCCTGGACTTTGGCCTGCTTGCCGATCAACGAATGGGTCAAGGCTGCCGCGTTCACCTCCGCCCCCGGCTCGAGGATGCTGTCTTCGATCCTGCTGTCGCGGATCACGCATCCCGCGCCGATGGAGACGTGCGGCCCAATCTCTGAATTGGCGACTTCGGCCGAATCGTGAATAAATACAGGCGGAATCACTTTTACGCCAGAACGTTCAAACGTTTCAACGTTCAAACGTTCCAACATGAAACGATTCGTGTCGAGAGTGGCTTCTATCGTCCCGGTATCCAGCCAGGTGTCCACGCGCCGGGTGCAGACTTTGGCCCCGCCCTCGATCATGAGGCTGATGGCGTCGGCCAGGAAGAATTCGTTCTTGAGGGTCAGGTTGCGGCGCATCTGCTCTTCGATGGCCTCCCGCAACCGGCCCGCGTCCTTGAAATAGTAGCAGCCGACCACCACGAGGTTATTGTCCATCGTCTGGGGCTTTTCGATGAAACGTGTCACCCAGCCGTCGGCGTCCAGTTCGGCCACGCCAAAGCGGCGCGGGTCCTCGACCGGCTTGACCCAGGCCACCCCGTCCGCGCTTTCGCCGGCGATGAAGGAGAAGTCCGTCTCCATCAGGGTATCCGAAAAACATACGACCATCGGCCCGCGCAGATGCTCCTTCGCCAGGTAGAGGGCGTGGCTCTGTCCCTTCATCTCGTGCTGGACGACGTAATGGGCCTTGACGGTGGGATAATGCTCGGCAACGTAAGCCGGGATCTGCAGTTCGCCCAGGAACGGCCCGACGATGAAGATGAACTCGGCGTTGGCCGGGTCGGGGATGCTGGCGAACATGTCCATCAGGTGGTCGAGGGAGGGCTTGCCGCCCACGCTGACCAGCGGCTTGGGTTTGCTCCAGGTGTGCGGGCGCATCCGTGTGCCCCAGCCCGCCATGGGGATGAAGATTTTGAGGGTGTCGGTCAAGAGAAGTCTCCCTAATCGTTTAAGTTTCTTCAAAACTGCAATGTCACTCTTCTGATGAAGCGTTTGCTGCGACCGAAGAGTCTCTATCTCTTGATAAGAGATCCTTCGCTGCGCTCAGGATGACAGTCACTACTGGCTTATTTTAGCAGAAAGCCTCACCACATCCCAAACTGACCGCTGATCTCCGCGCCGCGCAGGTAGTCTTCGACCCGGCGGCGATGGCCGGGCAGGGTGTCGGCGGGGATGGCGTCGAGCGGGAAGGGGCGCAGTTCGGCGATCTCGCCGTCGTGCTGGCCGGTGTAGGTGAAGTCCTCGCACAGGAAAACGGCGATGTGGTCGGCGCGGCCCTCGGCCAGGTTGGTGAAGATGCCGAACAGGCGCAGGTTGCCCAGGTCGGCCCCGGCTTCTTCGCGGGCCTCGCGGCGGGCGGCATCGTCGAGCCGCTCCATGCGGTTGGCCCCACCGCCGGGCAAATGCCATCCGTCCTGGTAGGTGTGGCGGACCAGCAGCACCTGTCCGTCCTTGACGAGCAAGACCCTCACCCCGGTGCTGACCGGTTTAACGAGGGCCAGCCCAAACGTCAGGAACCGGTAAAAGACCCTCCTGATGTATCCCATGTTAGGTGTGTCCCAATACCGGATGAGGCCGGTAAGGTTCTTCCAGGCGCTTGATCTCGTCTTCGCTGAGTTGGATGTCGAGGGCCGCGATGGACTGCTCCAGATGCTCCATCTTACTCGCGCCGATGATCGGGGCGGTGACGTGGGGCTTGTCCAGCAGCCAGGCCAGGGCGACCTGCGAGGCGGTCACACCCCGGGCCTCCGCGATCTCCCAGGCCCGCTCGGCGACAGTGAAATCTTCCTCGCGGAAGTACAGGTTGTCGGCGTAGTCGTCGGTCTGCGAGCGGACCGTCTCGCCGCCCCCGCCGCGCTTGCGGTCCCCGGCAAAGAAACCCCTCGCCATTGGACTCCACGGGATCAGGCCCACGCCCTGGTCGAGGCACTGGGGGATCATCTCGCGCTCTTCCTCGCGGTAGACCAGGTTGTAGTGGTTCTGCATCGAGACGAAGCGGGTCCAGCCGTGCAGGTCGGCGGCGTGCTGGGCCTTGGCGAACTGCCAGGCGAACATCGAAGAAGCCCCAATGTAGCGCGCCTTGCCCGCCTTGACCACCTCGTGCAGGGCTTCCATCGTCTCCTCGATGGGGGTGGCGTAGTCCCAGCGGTGGATCTGGTACAGGTCCACGTACTCCATTTGCAGGCGGCGCAGGGAGGCGTCAACCGCGTCCATGACGTGCTTGCGCGACAGCCCGCCCCCGTTGACGTCTCCGCTCAGGTTGAAATACAGTTTGGTGGCGACCACCACCGTCTCACGCGGGACCCGGAAGCGGCGCAGCGTCCGACCGAGCACTTCCTCGCTGACGCCTTTGGAATACATGTCGGCGGTGTCGAAGAAGTTGATCCCCTCGTCGAGGGCTTTTTCGATGAACGGGCGGGACGACTCTTCGTCCAGCACCCATTTGCGCCATTCGGGCGTGCCGTAGGTCATCATCCCCAGGCACAGGCGGGAGACCTTCAGTCCGGTTTTACCGAGGTTCACATATTGCATGACTTACTCCTGACTTCCGAGGGTGCGTCGCACCAGACTTTTGGGCGAAACCCAATTAAACGGGGCTTTTCCTCGCCCGGAAAAATTCCATTAAACATGGTGCGACGCACTCTCCGTGACCCGTCTTACAGTTTGGCTTCGAGTTCTTCGACCTTCTGCTCCATCAAGTCCACCGAGCGTTTGAGGGTGGGGGCGTCGAAGGCGAATTTGGCCCCGGCGGCGCTGAACAGCTCCGGCAGGGTGACGGTCCCGCCGAGGGAGAGCGCCCTGCGGTAGGCCTTGACCGCACCGGCATAGTCGCTGAGCGAATTGGCCCACACCTGGGCCGCGCCGAGCTGGGCCAGCCCGTACTCGATGTAATAGAAGGGGACCTGGATGATGTGAAGCTGGCGCATCCAGTGCATGGCTTTGAACTGCTCCAGGCCGCTCCAGTCCAGGCCGGCCATGTAGCGGTCGTAGAGTTCGCTCCACTTTTCGCCGCAGCGGACCGGGTCGGTGGCGGCCTCGTGGTTCTCGTAGATCCAGTGCTGGAAGGCGTCCACCACGGCCATGTAGGGCCAGAAGACCAGGTTCGACTCCAGGTGCTGGATCTGGGCGCGGGCGGCCTCGGCCTCGGTGTACATGCCGCTGTCGAGCAGGTAAGGTGAGGCCAGCAATTCCATTGCCATCGAAGCCACCTCGGCGAACTCCATCGGGACATTGATGTTCTGACGGAGCTTGATCCTGGCAGTCTCGAAGACGTGGAAGGAATGCCCGCCCTCGTGCAGCAGGGTCTGGACATCGTCGTGGGTGCCGACCGAGTTCATGAAGATGAACGGGCGGTGGGTGACTTCGAAGGCGGTGCAGTAGCCGCCGGGAGCCTTGTTCTTGCGGTTGTCGAGGTCGAGCAGCCTTTCTTCGATCATCACCTGGTAGTTCCGGCCCAGGTCGGGGTCCACCCGGTCGAAGATGGCCCGCGTCCCCCGGTTCAACTCGTCCATCGTCTTGAACGGGCGGATGGGTTCGTCGCCCAGGGTGTCCACTTCCGTGTCCCAGGGGCGGACCGAGTCTATCCCCAGGCGCTGGCGGCGGCGTTCGCGGACCCGGGCCGCGGCCGGGACGACGACTTCCTCGATCGCCCGCAGGAATTGTTTGGCGTCGTCGGGGGTGTAGTCGAAGCGCAGTTTTTGCTGCCAGCAGAAGGCCCGGTAATCGGGCTTCCCGGCATTGGCGGCGACCCGCTGGCGCAGGCCCATCAGTTTCGACCAGACCTCGCCGATCTTGTCGCGGTCTTCGAAGCGGCGTTCGAGGATCAGGCGGAAGGCTTTCTCGCGGCGCGGGCGGTCCTTTTCGAGCAGCACGGGATACATCTGGGAGATGGTCTTCTCCTCGCCTTCCCACATTACGGTCTGGGCGCCCATGATTTTGTCATATTCGAGGTTGAGTTTCTGTTCCTCGGCCATCAGCGGGACGTTTTCGTCACGGAACAGGTCGGCTTCAGCGCGCAGGTTCCGCAGGGCAACGGTAAAGTTCTCTGGTTCGAGGCCGCTGTCGAGCAGTTTCTGTTTGAGGGCGTTTTCGGCGGCTTCGGAGTTGGGATAGATGGTATCCAGGAAATTCGTAAATCGCTTTTCGGCTTCTTCGTCGGCGGTGTTGACGGTGGTGGCGACTTGCAGGCGGGTGTACAGGTCGTAGACATGGCGGCCCAGGTCGGACCAGTCTTTGACCCATTCGTCCACGTTGGCGGGGGTCAGGCTGCGGGATTTGAGTTCTTCGTAATACGGTTCGATCCCGGCCCAGGTCCAATCGAACAGGGCTTCGGTCGTGGCGGGAAGGTTGGTGAGCATAGAGTCTCCTTATGGGGGTACAGCGACATGAATGTCGCGTTACTTGAGAATGGTTAAGTTCGCCAGACTGGCGGCCAGGCGTTTGATGCCGACGCTCTCGAAGACCACGTCCACGACTTCGTCGTCGGACTGGAGGCGGGCGTCGAGGACGATGCCCTCGCCCCAGAGCGGATGCGTGACCCGGTTCCCGGCCCGGTAACGGGTCTCTTTGACGGGAGCCGGCCGCTGGTCCCCGCGCGGGGCGAGCCAGGAGAAGTCGTCCCGGCCGCGGCCTCCCATCCGGCTCCCGCTGCGGGATTTCCCGGTCAGCAGGCTTTCGGGGATGTCGTTCAGGAAGCGGGAGGGGTAGGTCTCCTCGGCCCAGGCCCGCCCGCCGCGCTGGTTGGCCCGGACGAGGTAGAGGCGGTCTTTGGCGCGGGTGATGCCGACGTAGAACAGGCGGCGTTCTTCTTCCATTTCCTCCGGCTCGTCGAAGGAGCGGCTGTGGGGCAGGGTCCCGTCGTCGAGGCCGACGATGAAGACCGCGCCGAATTCGAGGCCCTTGGCGGCGTGGAGGGTGAGCAGGGTGGGGGCGTTGACTTCGTCGGCGATGGTGTCCTGGTCGGAGATGAGGGCCACGTCTTGCAGGAATTCATCGAGCGTGCGCTGGCTGTACTCCTGGGCCAGGCGGCGCAGTTCCTGGACGTTTTCCCAGCGTTCCTTGCCTTCTTCGGTGCCGTCGTCGAGGTGGTTTTTGTAGCCGGTGTCGCTGATGATCTGGTCGAAAAGCTCGTTGACGGTGAAGATGCCGCGCATCCCGACCCAGGTGGCGAGCAGGTTGCCGAAGTCGGACAGGGCGATGGCGGCCCGGCTGCTGAACTTGTCCCAGAAGGGTGAGTCGGAGCCGTGGGCCAGGTCTATCAGGGCCGCGCCGGGGGAGGTCCCGGCGGCGCGGGCGGCGGCGACCAGGGCTTCGACGGTCTTGCCGCCGATGCCTCGCGGCGGAACGTTGATGATCCGGTTGAGCGAGACTTCGTCGCTGGGGTTGTGGACCAGGCGCATGAAGGCGATCATGTCCTTGACTTCGCGGCGACCGTAGAAGCGCTGCGCCCCGACCAGGCGGTAGGGCAGGCGGGCTTGCAGGAAGGCTTCTTCGATCAGGCGGGACTGGGCGTTGGTGCGGTACATGACGGCGCACTCGCCCGGCTCGAACTGTTTGCCGGCGACGAGCTGGGTGATGGTATCCACGACGAAGGAGGCCTCGCCGTAATCGTCGTTGGCTTCGTAGAAGAATATCTTTTCGCCCGCGCCCCGGTCGGTGAAGAGTTGCTTGCGCCTGCGGTTCTGGGCGCGGTTGATGACGCCCATGGCCGCGTCCAGGATGGTTTGACGCGAGCGGTAGTTCTGCTCCAGGAGGATGGTCTGGCAGTCGGGGTAGTCCTGCTCGAAGCGCTGGACGTTGCGGTAGTCTGCGCCGCGCCAGCGGTAGATCGAGTTGTGGACGACGATCCCTCCTGCTAGATAATTATGCAAGTTTTCGACTTCAAAATCGAAGACATCGCCGCTATAAGGCTGGCGTTCGATGAAAACGATTTCATCTTCGATGATTTGCCCATCTTTTTCAACGGCGAGAAGCATTGACGGGTGCAGGTGACTGGCAGGCATCAGGCTGAAACGCGGCGCAAGCGGGGCGCTGCCTTTATCCACCAGGAACGCGCCGACCACAATCTCGGCTTCGCCTGCGTCTTGGCTGAGGCGTTGGGCCATATCATGAATATCATCGTAATTTAGACGGTTGATTCCAATCCGCCAGTTGTTCCGGCTATGGATGCGCGGGTTATAGCCAAGGGTTTCGAGTTGTTCAGCCAGTTGCGGCTCGCTGCTCCACAGGTCAACCCGGTGAGCGTGCCAGGGCGATTCTTTCGTCTGACGACCATCCCCGAAATAGCGCAGGTTGACCACATTGCGATAGGTCCCTTGCGGGGTATAGTGCGGGTAGCGCCAGTCCATTTCCAGGTCGGCCAGAAGGGTCTGGGCATTCGAAGTCGTGTCCAGTTCGGCGAACAGGCGGTCAATATATCCCTGTGACATGCGCATCCGCCGTCCGCGCACATGGAAAATCGTAGTCGGGATGCCATATTTGAAGGCGAAAAACGATTCCCAGAAATGAGCCTCGCCCCGATCCTGGCAGACTTTCAGAACCCACATGCGGTCGGCGTTTTCCTGGTTGCTGCGGACTTTCAATCCCATCTGGAGATCGGGCTTTATGCCATCACTGCGGGCGTGAGATGCGATCCCAATGCGATAGCCCTTATCCTTGCGATACATCAGGTAAACGTAATGCCAGCCGGGTTTCATCCCCAAGCGGGCAAAAACGATATGGTTGGGCGTGGCGCTGAACGACAAGCCGTTTTTTGTGATAACTTTGACCAATTCCCCGTCAAAATGACGTTTTCCAACGTAGGCTACCCGCGAAGCCAGAGTTGAGCCGCGTCCACTGGCGGCCAACACTGTATCACCAGATTGCAGCGTTTCGATGGCCTGTTTGCCATTTGGTGTCTGGATTTCCGTCCCGATTGGGAAGCACTGGTCCGGATCCCCGACCACGAAAATATTCTTATGATGCGAGGCCAGATGCTTGAGCAGGGTGTACTGGGCGAAGTTCGTATCCTGGAACTCGTCCACCAGCACGTGGCGGAAGCGCTCGGCGTATTTCTGGCGCGCTTCGGGCTGGCTTTCGAGCAGGTGGGCGGTCCACATGAGCATGTCGTCGAAGTCCACCGCGTTGCTGGCCAGCAGGCGTTTCTGGTATTCCTCATAAACGCGCTTGACCACCTCGTCGCGGTAGGTGTTGGCCGGGTAATCCTTGGGGCCGATCAGGTCGTTCTTGGCGTTCGAGATGCCGGCGTGGACCGCCAGCGGGCGGTAGAGCTTGTCGTTCAGGTTCATCTCTTTGATGATGCTTTTGACGATGCTGAGTTGGTCATCGGCGTCGAAGATGACGAAGTTGGAGTCGAACGGCAGGAGGTCCGCCTCCCGGCGCAGGATGCGGGCGCAGATGGCGTGGAAGGTTCCGAGATACAAGCCCTCGGTCATCTGCTCGCCGAGCATTTCTTTGACGCGGTGCTGCATCTCGCGGGCGGCTTTGTTGGTGAAGGTGACGGCTAAAATCTGCCAGGGGCGGACGCCCTGCTGCGAGATCAGGTAGGCGATCCGCTGGGTCAACACCCGCGTCTTCCCGGACCCGGGGCCGGCCAGCACCAAAATCGGCCCATCCCCGGCTGTGACGGCGCGTCGTTGGGGTTCGTTGAGTTTGTCGAGAAAGTCCATAAGAAAGAAGGAAGGAAGTGGGATGTAGCGGACGGGCGCAGCCGTCCGCAACACTCCACACCCCGATTTATTTAGAGTTGCGACGTGCAATGCGGGCAGCGGGTCGCCTTGACCGGGATGGCAGTGAAGCAGTGCGGGCATTCCTTGGTGGCCGGTTCGGCGGGGGCGGCTGGCGCTTCTTTCTTCATCGAGTTGGCAGCTTTGACGATCAGGAAGATGACGAAGGCAACGATCAGGAAGTCTACGATGGCCTGGATGAAGACCCCATATTTGACTTCCGCCGCGCCGACGGTCAACATCAGGTCGGAGAAATTGATCCCGCCCAACAGCAGTCCGATCAGCGGCATCAGGATGTCATTGACCAGTGAACCGATGATCTTGCCGAACGCGCCGCCGATGATGACCGCAACCGCCAGGTCGAGCACATTACCGCGCATGACGAAAGCTTTGAATTCCTTTAGCATTTTCTCCTCCAGTGTGTAGCTGTTCGATAAATGGGGGTGGGGTGTTTGGGCTGATTCTAACGTCTGCGCGGACTCGTGTCAACAACGGTCGTAAGACCGGGCGCATTTCATCTGAACGCCCCGCCGAACCGCAGCGCATCCGGGCAGGTAAATCCGGGTATAATTTGCCCACACTTTATCCAAAATACAGCTTTCGCTGAGAGCGGAAACATGCGCCAATCCTCCCCAAAAATCATTCCAGTCCTATCCGTGTTGGTCGTCCTTTCACTGCTTTTATCGGCCTGCGGGGCCGCCGAAACGCCGACGCCGACCGAAGAACCCACCCAGGCTGCCACAAAGACGCCAACGCCCAGACCCACCCGAACCCCGACAGCCACCCCCACCGAGGCGCCGCCCCCGCAGACCCTGACAGTATGTCTCGGCCAGGAACCGGCCAGCCTCTATCCTTTCGGGGCGTTATCGGTAACCGCTCGCAGCGTCTTGTCCGCGATCTATGACGGGCCGATTGACCAGGTCTTGTACAAAAACCAATCCCCCTTGCTTGAAAAACTTCCCAGCCTTGAAGACGGAGATGCCATGGTCCGGGTCGTCCCGGTCGGGGTCGGGTACAAGGTGATAGACGCCGACGGCAACCCGGTCACCCTGGCTCAAGGGATGCGCATCCGTCCCAGCGGCTGTACCAGCGACGACTGCGTGCTCACCTACGATGGGCAGAGCGTAGTCAACATGGACCAGATGGCCGTCACCTTCCAAATGCGGGACGATATTCTCTGGTCAGATGGCACGCCGCTCACCGCCCTGGACTCAGCATTTGGATATTTCCTCGATTCGAGCGGCGCTGCCCCGGGTTCCCAATACCTCCTCGACCGGACGGAGTATTACGACGCCGTTGAAGATTACGTCACAGAATGGCGCGGCAAACCCGGATATTTGGATGACACTTATTCAGCAAATTTCTGGATGCCAGCCCCCGAGCATGTTTGGGGCGATTTCGAGACCGCCGAACTTCCCAATACCGAGATTGCTTCGCGCGCTCCCCTGGGATGGGGACCTTACATGATCCAACAATGGGTTGCCGAAGAGTCGATCCAACTGATAAAGAACCCAAATTTCGACGGCGACCTTTATTTCGACACGGTGGTTTTTCGGTTTGCCAGCTCACCCGATAACGCCATCGGCCATTTGCTGGATGGGACTTGCGATGTCATTGACCCCAGCGTCCCCCTCGACGGGCAATTGGGCCTCCTGCGTGAACTCCAGCAATCCGGCAAAGCCCGCCTCTATATTGCCCACCAACCCGTTATCGAAAAGCTGGAATTCGGCATCCAGTCCGCTGACCCCACCCGGCCAAGTTTTTTCGGCGATGCGCGCACCCGCAAGGCCCTGGCGATGTGCCTCAACCGTCCCAAGGCTGTCGAAACCGTGCTTTACAACATCGCCCTGACCCCGAACACTTACCTTTCATCGCAAGACCCGGATTACCTTACAGATGCGGAACGTTATCTGTTCGACCCGACGGCCGGCTCCGCGCTTCTGGAAGAGGTGGGGTGGCTGGATCACGATTCGGACCCGAGGACGCCGCGCCAATCCCTGGGCATTTCCGGCGTCCCGAACAGCACACCGCTGACCCTGGATTACGTAACCACGACCGCATTGCAACGGCGGCAGGTCAGCGAAATCCTGGCAGAGTCATTGTCACAATGCGGGGTCCAGGTTAACCTGATCTACCTGTCCCCTGACGATCTTTACGCTGCCGGCCCGGATGGCCCCTTATTCGGGCGCCAATTTGACCTGGCCCAATTCTCGATGGGCGCGCTGGGCAGCAGCCCCTCTTGCGAATGGTATTCGACCACAGCCATCCCCCGCCAGGAAAACAACTGGATAGGGACCAACCTGGCGGGTTACCAGAGCGTTGCTTATGACCAGGCTTGCCGGGCGGCATTGCTTTCCCTGCCCGGTCAAGCGGACTATCTCGAAAAGCAATACGCCACGCAATCCATCTTCGCCCAAGACCTGCCCTTTGTCCCTCTCTACACCCGCTTGCGGATCGCGGCTTCACGAGCCGACCTCTGCAATTTCGATCTCGACCCGCTTTCATCGGCTACCTTCTGGAACATCGAATCCCTTGCCATCAGTGATGATTGCGGCCTGCAATAACCGAACTTTATGCAGGATTTCCGCCAGGAATACTACCCGGGTAGCGTCAAAATCCATACCGGGGTTTCTTGACGATATGATTTCCTTATGCTATAAGTTGAAAGATTAAGAATCTATCTTTGTTTATGAGAAAGATAGGAATTTAGTGATCAAGTTTGGAAGGAGGTGGTTGCCGATACCGATACGCCTTGCCTGCTTTTAAAAATCCCCAACCCTATCAAAATTCAAATGTTTCAGGAGGAGAAACACAATGTCCCGTAAGATTATGATCGTTCTCGGTCTCCTGGTGGTTGCCAGCATGATTTTGGCTGCTTGCGGCCCGGCTGAGACCCCCGCCGCCCCGACCGCAGAACCCCCCGCTCCGGCCCCGACCGACGAGCCTGGTGCTCCGGCCCCGACCGAAGCTCCCACCGCCGCCCCGACGGAACCCCCCTTCACCACAACCCGCACGGGCACCTGGGTGGACGAAGTTTCCATGTCCGTAGTTACCAGTGGTTCTGCTGTGACCCAGATTTCTGCCGGCGCAATTGACATCTACGGCGGTAACCTGGCCACGCCGCAGGACCTGCAGGCCATCCGCGATGCCGGTCTCAATAACTCCGAGCAGTACGGCCTGTACTACGAACTGACCTTCAACCCCTCCGGCCCGGTCTTCGAGGGCACTGGCAAGTTGAACCCCTTCGCCGTCCAGAACGTCCGCGAGGCGATGAACTGGCTGGTAGATCGTGACTACCTCAACCAGGAAATCTACGGCGGCGTGGCCATTCCGAAGTTCCTGCCGATCTCGGCCGGCTTCCCGGACTATGCCCGCTACGTAGACCTGGCCCGCGCAGTCGAAGCCAAGTACGCCTACAACTTCGACAAGGCCAACGAAGTCATCACCACTGAAATGGAAGCGTTGGGCGCGGTCAAGAACGCCGACGGCAAGTGGACCTATAACGACGAGCTTGTCACCGTGATCATCTTGATCCGTACTGACTCGGATGGCACCCGCGTGCCGCAAGGTGATTATGTTTCCAACCAGCTCGAATCCATCGGCTTCACCGTGGATCGCCAGTACAAGACCTCATCCGAAGCTTCCCCGTTGTGGGTGCTCGGCAACCCGGCCGACGGCCTGTGGCATATCTATACCGGCGCCTGGGGCGTTTCCGGCATCAGCCGCAGCGAAGGCGATAACTTCCAGTTCTTCTATTCGCCCAAGAGCGCCTATGGCTTCTCGCCCCTGTGGCAGGCTTATACCCTGACCGAAGAGGCGGACGTCGTCTCCGAGGCCCTGGCCCTCAACGATTTCAATACCTTCGATGAGCGCCGCGAACTGTTCGCCCAGGCCATGGACCTGATCATCCCGACTTCTTACCGTGTCTGGTTGATTGACGGCAAGGGCTTCAGCCCCTGGAAACCCGGCCTGGCCGTCTCCTATGACCTGGCTGCTGGTATCGACATCAACCCGCTTTGGTCCCGCACCCTGCGCTTCGTTGACGAGGCCGGCCTGCCCATCGAGGGTGGTACGGTCAAATGGGGCAACTCCGACTTGTTCGTTGATCCCCCCAACCCCATCGCCGGTTCCAACTGGACCTATGACAGCCAGTGGCAGAACGCCACCGGTGATTACGCAGTGATGGGCAACCCCTTCACCGGTAACTACATCCCCAACCGCATCGATCGCGCTGAAGTTACCGTTCTCGAAGGCCTGCCGGTTATCAACACCACTGACTGGGTCACCCTCGACTTCGCCGCCCAGATCGACGTCCCGGCTGATGCCTGGATCGATTGGGACCCCGCCGCCCAGGTCTTCAAGACCGTTGGCGAGGCCTATCCCGATGGCCTGACGGCCAAGCGCAAGAGCGTTGTCTACTACCCGTCCGAACTGTATGACATCAAGTGGCACGATGGCAGCAACATGAGCGCGGCCGACTTCATCATGCCGATGATCATGACCTTCGAACCCGGTACCGAAGGCAGCGCCATCTATGACGAGTCCCAGGTGGGCGCTCTCGAATCCTTCAAGAGCTCCTTCAAGGGCTTCCGCATCGTCTCCACCGATCCGCTGACCATCGAGTACTACAGCGATGTCTGGTACTTCGATGCTGACTGGAACGTTACCGGCATGTGGCCCGAATACGGCTACGGCAACGCCTCCTGGCACATGATCGCCGTCTCCAACCTGGCAGACGCCGCGGGCGAACTGGCCTACTCGGCTGACAAGGCCGATGCCCTTTCGTCCGAGACCGCCCCGGTGGAATGGATGAGCTACGTCGGTGGCCCGAGCCTCGAGATCCTGTCCAAATACCTGGATCAGGCCGCTTCCGAATCCTTGATCCCTTACGCCCCCACCCTGGGCGCCTACATCACCGCTGACGAAGCTGCCGCTCGCTACGCCAACCTGCAGGCCTTCTACGCTGACCGTGGCCACTTCTGGGTTGGCACCGGCCCGATGATCCTCGATCAGGTGTTCTTCGTCGAGAAGACTGCCACCCTGGTCCGCAATCCTGACTATCCCGATCTGGCTGACAAGTGGCTGGCCTTCAGCGCTCCGAAGCTGTCTGAGGTCGAGATTGATGGTGCTGGCCGCGTCGGCATTGGCGCCGAAGCCACCTTCGATGTCTTTGTCAGCTACCAGGGCGACGCCTACCCGGCTGATGAGATCGACAACGTCAAGTACCTGCTGTTCGGCGCTGACGGCTCGTTGATCGAGGTCGGTGAGGCTGAACTGGTTGCCGATGGGCAGTACGTCGTCACCTTGAGCGCTGAGACGACCGGCAAACTCGCAGCTGGCGCTGCGAAGCTGGAAGTCGCTGTTGTTTCGAAAGTGGTGAGCGTCCCGTCCTTCGCTGCCTTCGAGTTTGTTGCTGAATAGGGTTTCGGCTCTATAACAGCTTGATCAAAAGATAGGGGCGAGGGTCTCCCTCGCCCCTATCCTAATCCATAAAAATTGTCGAGGATACTATGAGCGCAGAAAGTCAACCCCTTGAGCAGACCTCTGGCTCTGTCAAAGCAAAGGCTACGGTGAGCACACTGGCCCGGGTTGGGAAGTATACCGGTTCCCGGCTCATCACTTTGTTCATCACCGTGGTCATTGGCGTCTACCTGACCATCCTGATCGCCAATATGGGTGGTTATGTGGATAATATCATGCGCGGCGAGATACGCGAGGGGATTGCCATGCGCCTGGCGAGGGACGAGAATTACAAGAATATGGCCCCCGAAGATCGGACTGCGTATGTTGCCACCCTGGTTTCCCAAGAGGAAACACGCATGGGGTTGGATCGGCCGTTTGCCGTGCGCAGCGTGAGTTTCCTGGTGAATGCGCTCCAACTCAAACTGGGACGCGCCATCAATATGACCAGCGATTCCGGTTCGCGCCTGGTCAGCCTGATCATCCTGGAGCGCCTCCCGGCGACCTTGTTGCTGATGGCTACCTCTAATTTGATCCTGTTCTTTGCGGCCATTCTCATTGCTCTTTCACTTTCACGACGGTATGGCAGCTTTGTTGACAAAATGGTCGTGGGTATGTCGCCCACGTCATCAGCGCCTCCCTGGTTTTACGGTATTTTCATGATCTTGATCTTCGCAGCATTTTTGAAATGGCTGCCGTTTGGCGGGATGATCGATTCCCCGCCGCCTGCTGAAGGTCTTCCTTATGCCTTGAGCGTGCTAAAACACATGATCCTTCCGGTTTCTGCCTTGATCCTGAGCTCGATTTTCATCAGCATTTACAACTGGCGCACATTCTTCCTTATCTACTCCAGTGAAGACTATGTAGATATGGCCAAAGCCAAGGGCTTGACCGACAAAGACTTGGAGCGCCGTTATATTTTGCGCCCCACCTTGCCTACGATCATTACCAGTTTCGGCTTGTTACTGATCGGCATCTGGACCGGTGCGATCATCACCGAAACCGTATTCCAATGGCCGGGCATCGGGCGGGCCACCTTCAGGGCGATCGGTCTGTACGACACACCCGTGATCGTAGGCCTGACGATCATTTACGCCTACATGCTGGCAATCACGGTCTTTTTGCTCGATTTCATCTATGCCCTGGTAGATCCCAGGGTTAAGGTCGGAGGTTCGAAGTAGCCATGAAATCGTTTCTCAACAACCTTCGAGAATTAAGGCGTTACCCTTCATCCATTGCCGCCCTGTTCATCATCGCAGGGCTGTTCGCGGTCGCGGCCTATGCGATCATCAAATATCCTTACAGCGAAGCCGTGCGCCTTTGGCGTGGCGGCGAAGAAGTATGGTATCAAAACCCTCGCAATGCCCCCCCGCTCTGGACAAACTGGTTCTCTGAGATCAAGAAACCTGTTTCCTTTGTCTTGAGCAGCGAGAGGGAAGATGATTCTCAGAAGACGACCTTCGTCAATGAAAAAGGGAACAACGAAGCCCAAATCGTCTACACATTCGACTACAACTACGATGAATTTCCTCAGGAAATCATTTTTTACTTTGCCGGGAACTTTGTAGATAAACAACCCTTTGCTTCCATCATGTGGACCACACCGGACGGGCGCGAGATACGCGTTGCGGACATGGGGGTCGCGGCCAAGACGACCTACCGGTTCTCCCAGGATACGAAACTCGAGCGACGGGTGGGCCGGATCCCCGTTATGCAAGGCCTGTTCCTCGACCCGGAGTTCGGCACGGAAAAACCTGTGGTGCTCAAAGGCACTTATAAAGTGGTTGTAGATGTCTTGACCTTCGAACCCGAATCGAGCGCATCGGCTGAATTGGTCTTGCACGGCAGTTTGCACGGCTGGGCCGGGACAGACCACCAGCGCCGCGATTTGATGGTCCCGCTCTTGTGGGGAACCCCGATTGCCCTGGCATTTGGTCTGGCTGCATCAGTGGTTACAGGTGTCCTTACCATGATTATCGCAGCCATTGGCGTATGGTATGCCGGCTGGGTGGATGAACTCATCCAGCGCATTACCGAGATCAACCTGGTGTTACCGTTCCTGTCCATTTTGATCATGGTTGGCACCTTCTATTCCCGCAGCATCTGGACGATCCTGGGGGTGACGATCTTGTTGAGCATTTTCACCGGCGCTATCAAGGGCTACCGGGCGATTTTCATGCAGGTCAAAGAATCGACATATATCGAAGCTGCGCGGGCTTATGGGGCCAGCAATACCCGGATCATCTTCCTGTACCTGATCCCAAGGATCATTCCGCTGCTCATCCCCGGCCTGGTATCGGCCATTCCGGCTTACGTATTCCTGGAGGCTTCCCTGGCTGTGCTGGGCCTGGGCGATCCGGTTCTGCCTACATGGGGCAAAGTCATCAACGACGCCCAAAATAACAACGCCCTGTACAACGGCTTCTATTACTGGATCCTGGAACCGGCTGTCCCGTTGATGATTACTGGCCTTGGTTTTGCAATGCTGGGCTTCTCACTGGACCGCATCTTCAACCCGAGATTAAGAGGGCTATAGCATCATGGCTAAAGATACTTTGTTACGGATCGAAAACCTGGTACTTCATTTCCGCACTGAGAAAGGCCCCGTGCAGGCAGTGGATGGTGTGAACTTCGAACTGACCCACAACCGGGCCGTGGTCATCCTCGGCGAATCGGGGTGCGGCAAGAGTTCGCTGGCGAAAGCCATCCTTCGCCTTTTGCCTCGCAATGTGGGGCAATATTCCGGCGAAATATTCTTCGAAGGTAACGACGTGATGAAACTGGGGGACGAAGAATTCCGCCAGAACGTCCGCTGGGTGGCAATGTCGCTTGTGCCGCAGGCCGCCATGAACGCCCTCAACCCGGTCATCCGCGTGGGCGACCAGGTGGCAGAACCGGCGCAGATCCACCTTGGCCTCAACAAGGAAGAAGCCCTCAAACTGGCCCTGAAAATGTTCCAGTATGTGGGCGTACCGGAAGATTTCCTGACGCGTTATCCTTTCGAGTTGAGCGGCGGCATGCGCCAGCGCGTCGCCATTGCCATGGCCCTGGTCACATCGCCCAACCTGATCATCCTGGATGAACCCACCTCCGCCCTCGACGTTTTGACCCAGGCGAACATCTTCAACGTGCTCAAGCGGCTGAAAAACGAACTGGGCGTGAGCTTTATCCTGATCACCCATGATATCGCCACCTCCAGCGAATTGGCGGATGATGTGGCGGTGATGTACGCCGGCCAGATTGTTGAGGTAGGCGATGCAGCCCGGTTCTTCAGCGAGCCCCTGCATCCTTACGCCAAAAAGCTGATGGCGAGTGTGCCGCGCTTGAAACAGTTAAAAGAACCTGAGTTCATCACCGGGCAGCCGCCCAGCCTGATCAATTTGCCGTCAGGCTGCCGCTTCGCAGACCGGTGCGCTTTCCGGTTCGAGAAGTGTGACCAGGATCCCCCGGTCATCAAGAAAGAAGGCCGCATCGTCAGGTGCTGGCTCTACGCTTAATGGATCGAGGAACATATCTCATGACTGAATTAATAACAGACACGAACGTGGCACAGATTTCACCTGCCAATGACAAAGATGTGCTGATTTCGATCCAAAAGCTGCGCGTATGGTTCGAATTGCGCCGCTTCGGTTTTGGACATGCCGGTTATGTCCGCGCGGTGGACGGGGTCACTTTTGACCTCCACCGGGGCGAGGCAGTTGCCGTTGTGGGCGAAAGCGGATGCGGCAAATCCAGCTTGATGAAGACCATCCTGGGGCTTTACCGTCCGACTGAGGGCGACATCACATTCGATGATAGAAAGATGAGCGAGCTGGGCACCAAGGGGATGAAATGGTACCACTCGCGCGTCGGCTATGTGCAGCAAGACCCTTACGGAGCGTTGGCGCCTTTCATGACGATTGAACGCATCCTGGAGGAGCCTCTCATCGTCGGCGGAGTCCGCAGCCGGGCTGAGCGTGCCCAACGTATTCGAAAAGCGATGGAAGAAGTCAAACTCTTCCCGATTGAGGACTTCCTCCAGAAATTTCCTCACATGCTGAGTGGCGGGCAGCAACAACGCGTTGTGATCGCCCGGGCCATGATCATGGAACCGAAATTCCTGGTCGCAGATGAACCCGTTTCCATGCTCGACGCCTCTGTACGCGTCGAAATCTTGAAACTCCTGCGCAATCTCCAGTCTGAACACCACTTGTCGGTCATCTATATCACTCACGACCTGTCAACCGTAAGCTATTTCTCGGAACGAATCTTCGTGATGTATGCAGGGCAGTTGGTTGAAAAAGCCAAGGTGCAGCAATTGCTCCATAACCCGTTGCACCCATATACCCACTCGCTCCTGGCCGCCACATCAGACCCGGATGCGGACAATGCCACCCGTTACCGGGACGTGCCTCCGGGCGAGCCGCCGAGCCTGGTAAAACCTCCCGCGGGCTGCCGTTTCCACCCGCGCTGTTCCAAGGCTATCCAAGGGCTTTGTGAAGTGCGTGAGCCGCCTGAATTCGTGCCCGAACCCGGTCACGAGGTAGCTTGCTGGCTTTACAACTTTAAAGAGGATCCCAATTATGTGGACGTGGACGCCCATTAAGATAATCGTGACCGGCTTCTTCTTGGTGCTCCTGGGTGCGGTTTTGCCGTTCCTCATTGTCATGCAGATACTCCCGTCTACATTCTTCCTGAACTTCCTGTCTTACACGGTTTCAATAGCAGGTTTGTTTATGGGGTTGATCGGGACAGCCATGTACGTCAAGTTGAAGAAGTAAGCGTTCCTCGCGATTGCCAGTGCCCGGCTAAACTGCCGGGCATTTTATTTGGATTAAGAGATGTGTAAGCATCGCCGCCAAAATTTTGATACGATTCTTTGCTATAATCCACCTATTCAATTCCAAACCTACATTCTTGCAGGCACTTATCATGGCAAATCCTCGAATATTGATCGTTGACGACCAGCGTGATGTCATCCGCCTTTTGCGTTCGGCGATTGAGTCGTTGAATCACGAGTTGGAAATAGTCGAAGCTCCTTCAGGCGAAGAAGCCCTGCTGGAGATTTCACGCCGCCAGGTGGACCTGCTGGTGTCCGATTACAGGCTGCCGGGGATCACCGGCGTGGAACTGATGCAGAAAGTACGCAACCGCCGGGCCGATTCGAAGGTCATCCTGATCACCGGGTTGACCGATGATAAAGTCCGCCGGGAACTGGTGCAGGCCGGGGCCAATGCTATTTTCGAAAAGCCGGTACCCATGGCTGATTTCCTCGATGCTGTCGAACGGTTGTTGGGCCTCGTGCGCACAATTTTCCCCGCCGAATCTGAGCTTGACCTGGAAGTCCAGCGCGAAAACCTGTCCAGTTTGTTGGGCAACCTGCGCCAGCGCGCCGAAGCCCTGGCGGTCTTCCTGCTCAGCGACCGCGGTCGCATCCTCGTCCGGGCCGGGGAGCTGCCTGACAGCAGCATGGAGGTCTCCCTGCTTTCGGCCCTGATGGCGATCTACAGCGCCGGGCAAAAAGTGGCCCGCTTTGCCCACCAGGAACCGGCTTCGAGCTTCCACATCTTCAAGGGCGGCGACCATGACCTGGTTTTCATCCCGGTGGACCAGCACCATGCCCTCCTGATGGCCGGCTACGACATCACTGAATCCAGGCAGCTTGCCTTGCTGCTCGATACCCTCTTCTCGGTGCGCGGCGAGGTGGGAAAACTGCTCCAGTCGCTCGGGTTGGCGGTAACTGAACGGGGCGAGGAACAGGCCTCCGAGGTCCAGGCCGAACTGGCTGAAAGCGTGGAGGAAGATACCCCTCCCGCCGAAGACATCGAAGCCCTCTTCAAACACTCCAAGAAGAAAATGAAACCCGAAGACGTGGATGCTTTCTGGACCGATGCGATGAGCGGCGCCTCGTCTGTGCGAACCAATCCCGAGGTGATTTCTTATGAACAGGCCAAACAATTGGGCCTTGCGCCGGGTGAGGGTGAGGAACGGTAATATTGCCCAACTCTATGCGCTGTGATACAATTCGCCCGCCCAAACGGGGCAACTCTGGGGCGTGGTGTAACGGCAACACACCGGCCTTTGGAGCCGTGGTTCTTGGTTCGAATCCAGGCGCCCCAGCAATACTACGCCTTGCAGGCACCCGCGACGCGGGACTGTGAACAAATCTAAACAGGCTTTGCGCCGTGCCGGTGGCTGCGCAAGTCTGTTTTATTTTAGGAGTGCATCATGCGCGTTACTTCGATTTTGCTTGCCGCCGGCCAGGGCACACGGATGAAATCAGACCTGCCCAAAGTGCTCCACCCTCTCTGCGGGCGGCCCATGCTCGCCCACACCCTGGAGGCCGTCCGTCAGGCCGGCGCCGAGCCGCCGGTAGTGGTCGTGGGGCACGGGGCCGAACAGGTGATGGCCTTCGTAGGGGGTTCAGCCCGCTGCGTCTTGCAGGAACCCCAACTCGGCACCGGCCATGCCGTGATGCAGGCCGAAGCAATTTTGCGGGGGGAGGCGGATTACGTGATCGTCTCCTACGCTGATATGCCGCTCCTCACCCCCGACGTTTACCAACGCCTGGTCGAAACCCAGCGCAACAACCCCGGACCCGTGAGCCTGATGACCGTTATGGCCGACGACCCGCGCGGCTTCGGGCGGATCGTCCGCAAGGCCGACGGGACGGTGGAAGCCATCGTGGAGGAAGTCGTCGCCACGCCGGAACAGGCCAAAATCCGGGAATTGAACATGGGGGCGTACTGCTTCTCCGCTGATTGGCTCTGGCAGGCGTTGCCCCGCATCCCCAAGAATCCCCGCAAAGGCGAATATTACCTGACCGATACCATCGCGCTCGCCGTGGCCGACGGTTTGCCCGTCCAGGCTTTGCTCATTGACAGTTTTTCGGACGCCATCGGGATCAATACCCGCGTCCACCTGGCCGAGGCCGAGGCCGTGATGCGCCGGCGCATCAACCAGGCGCACATGCTCAACGGCGTGACGATGATAGACCCGGCCTCCACCTACATCGAAGCCGGGGTGACGGTTGGCCGGGATACGGTCATCTGGCCGAATACGCATTTGCAGGGCCAAACCACCATCGGTGAAGGGTGCAGGATCGGCCCTAACACGATCATCCGGGATTGCGCGGTGGGGAACGGGTGCGAAATCCTGGCGGCGGTGCTGGAAGGCGCGGTGCTCGAAAACCAGGTGGACGTGGGACCTTTCGCCCGCCTGCGCAAAGGCGCCCACCTGGCCGACGGCGTCCACATGGGCAATTTTGGCGAGGTCAAGAATTCGTACCTGTCTCCCGGCGTCAAAATGGGACATTTCTCGTACATCGGCGACGCCGTTATCGGCGAGGAGACCAACATCGGTGCGGGGACGATCACCTGTAATTACGACGGCCTCCGCAAACATAAAACTGAGATCGGCAGGGATGTCTTCATCGGCAGCGATACCATGCTGGTCGCCCCGCTGACGATCGGTGACGGGGCGCGTACCGGGGCCGGGGCGGTGGTGACCAAAGACATTCCGCCCGCCACGCTGGCAGTGGGGATGCCCGCCCGGGCGATCAAGAAATTGGAGAAACGTGATAGTGATTGAATGGGGGCTGTTTGCCTCTGTTTTGCTCATCGTATTGGACCTGCTCATTGCCGCCACCCGCGTCAGTATGCTCAACGCCCGTCCCTTGCGCCTGCTCTCGCTGCGCGACGGGAAAAAGGAAGACGTGGATCGGGTTTTGCGCCTGATCGAAAACCGGCGTTTACGCGCCAGCCTGCGGCTGAGCCAGGTGATGACGCGCTTCAGCCTGGCCGGGGTGTTGTTCACCCTCACCCACGCCTGGTTCGAAACCAGCCCATACTTGCTCTGGTTCCAGGTGGGCGGACTGCTCCTGCTGGGCATGGTCATGCTCGTGGCTGAGTTTACCGTCGAAGGCAATGTCATCAAAGACCCCGACCGATGGGCTTTGAACCTGGGCTTTTTTGGGCAACTGCTGGTCTTCTTCTTTACGCCGTTGGTGGTACTCCCGCTGGCCTTGCTCCGTTCGCAGGATGTCCCCCAGTCCATGGCCCAGATGACTGAAGATGAATTGAAAACGTGGGTCGAAGCCGACGAGGAACCCGGCAGCCTGGAACGCGAAGAGCGCCAGATGATCTACTCCATTTTTCAGTTTGGCGAGACCATGGCGCGTGAGATCATGGTCCCGCGTCTCGACATGCTCGCCCTGGATGTGGAAACCGACCTCAACACCGCCGCCCAATCCTTTCTCGATTCCGGTTACTCACGGGTCCCGGTCTACGATGACAGCGTGGACGACATCCTCGGCCTGCTCTATGCCAAAGACCTGCTCCACGTCATGAACGGACAACCCAGCCAGCCGACCCGGTTGCGCGAACTGCTGCGCCCGGCTTATTTTGTGCCGGAGACCAAGAAGGCCGACGAACTCCTGGCCGAGATGCAGGCCCAGCGCATCCACATGGCGATCGTGGTGGACGAGTACGGCGGGGTGGCCGGGCTGGTCACCCTCGAAGACATTGTCGAGGAGATCATCGGCGAAATCCAGGATGAGTATGATAAGGCCGAAGAATCGCTGTACCAGGCCATAGGTCCCGATGAGTTTCTCTTCCTCGGGCGGATAGACATTGACGACTTCAACCAGCTCATGGACACTCGCATCCCCAAAGACGAAGCCGACACTCTGGCCGGATACCTTTATGACCGGCTGGGCCGCGTCCCGCAGGGCGGTGAGAAGATCGAGGTCGAAGGCCTGGAACTGATCGTCGAGCAGGTCAGCGGGCGTCGCATCCGCCGGGTGCGCGTCTGCCGCATCCCACAGAATTTGGAGGACATTGGTGATGGGCTTCCCCTCAGTTGAAGAACGCCAGGCGCTGATTGACCTGGCCAATGAAGCGCGGCGGCGGGCTTATGCCCCCTATTCGAACTATCGCGTCGGCGCGGCCCTGCGGACGAAATCGGGCCGCATCTTTACCGGCGTAAACGTGGAGAATGCCGCCTACCCGGATAGTATCTGCGCCGAGCGCGTAGCCGTTTTCAAGGCCGTATCTGAAGGCGAACGGGACTTCGAAGCGGTTGCCGTTGTAACGGACAACGGCGGCGCCCCGTGCGGATCCTGCCGCCAGGTGCTGGCCGAGTTTGGCCTGGATACGGTGGTCTTGATCGCTGATCAGGATGGCCGGCTGACCCAGGAGACCACCGTCGGCGGGTTGCTGCCCGGCGCGTTCCAGCCGTATCATTTAGGAAAATAAAATGCCGACGCTCCCTTTCATGCAGGTGGACGCGTTCACCACCCAGGCCCTGGGCGGGAACCCGTGCGCCATCCTTTTCGAAACGGACGATTTGCCTGCCGAAACGATGCTGGCGATTGCCCGCGAGAACAACTTATCTGAAACGTCTTTCGTGCGCCGCTCCAGCGTAGCCGATTTCGGGGCGCGCTACTTCACCCCGGCGGAGGAAATCCCCCTGGCCGGGCATCCCACGATCGCCACCCTCTGGGCGCTGGTCGAACGCGGCGATATAAAACTGGCCGGCGCGCGGACGCGCGTCAGCCTCGAATTGAAAGCCGGGATCGTCCCGGTGGATATCTTCGCCGAAAATGGCCGGGTGACGCAGATCGTCATGACCCAGATCAAGCCGCGTTTCCTGATGCTCCACAACGCGGAAGAAGTTGCCCCGCTCTTCGGCATCTCGACGGATGACATCCTCCCCGATGCGCCGGTCCAAACCGTCAGCACCGGCACGCCGCAGTTGATGGTCCCCGTCCGGGGCCTGGACGCGCTCCGCCGCCTCAGCCTGGATCTCCCCGCTTATACTGCCTACCGCAACAAATCCGATTTCTTCAGCCCGCACCTGTTCTGTCTGGAAGGCGTCACCCCCGCCGGGCAGACCTTTGCGCGCCACTTCGGCGTCCCGCCCGACACGATGGAAGACCCGTTCACCGGCTCGGCCACCGGCGGCATGGCAGCCTACCTCTGGTATCACGGCCTGATCGAAAGCCCGGCCTTCATCGCCGAGCAGGGCCATTGGATGGGCCGCCCCGGCCAGGGTTACGTCACCGTGACCGGCCCGCGCCAGGATATCGAAACCGTCCAGGTCGGCGGGCAGGCCGTGACCGTCATCCGCGGCGAGATGAATGTCCCTTGATTTAGCGTAGATCAGCGAAAATTCGCGGATAAAACCCCCTTAAGGCGCTCCCGTTTTTGACGGGAATAACCTTTTGAAACACAAAGGAAAAAGGCCATAAGCCAA
>DIDQ01000021.1 GCA_002418215.1 Anaerolineales bacterium UBA5796 | reverse complement strand
CCGGCCTCGCTCCCCACCCAGACCAGCGTCACCCGCTGGGGCGTGAAGCCCACCGTCCAGGCGTCCCGGCCCTCCGGCGTCTGCCCCACTTTGGCCCCGGCCGGGCGGCCCGCGTCCAACAGGCCGACGTAACCCGATTCCGGCAGGCGCACGCTGGCGTCACTCAAGATGTGGGTCATCAGGTAGGCCAGTTGCGGCGAGACCACCGCCCGGGCCTGCGGCGAGGTCCAGTCCAGCCAGGCGGCGTGGTCGAAACCGGTCACGCTCAACACGCTCACCGGGCTGAATGTATTCCCCAGCGGCTGCCCGGCCATCACCCCGTTGGCGGCAAACACGCCGTAGGCCGTCGCCAGGCGCAGCGGCGACTCGAAGACCGGCTCGTCCAGCCAGGACAGGTTTTCGGGGATTTCCAGCCCGAACGAGGCCGCCGTGCGGCTGACGTTGTCCGCGCCCATTTGGGCCAGCACCTGCGCCGCCGCGACGCGGGCGTCGTTCGCCAGGGCCTCGCGCAGGCGCAGAGGGCCGTGGTACAGGTTGTCGAAATTGGGGATGGAAGCCAGCCCGGGGATGTCCCAGACCAACGAGGCGGGACTCAGCCCGCGCGTGAACCCGGTCAAATAGACGAACGGAGCGTTCAGGGACCCGGCGTCGTGGGCCGCCAAAAAGGCGGATTCGCCCCCCGGGCCGGTCTCGCCGACCGCCGCCAGAATTTGCCCGGTCTGCGGGTCGAGGATCAGCGCGCTGGCCGAAGCGCCGTCGGCGTCGGGCAGGCTGGGCAGCAGCGACGCGGCCTCGCACCCGGTCGAGTCCACATCGGGCGAAACGATCGCTCTCACGGCGCAGGCAGCCTGGGATTGCAGGTCGAAGTCGAGGCTGGTGATGATCTTCACCCCGCCGCGTTCCAGTCGGGGGCTGCCGTAGTAAGTTTCCAGTTGGGATAATGCCAGATTAACGAACGCAGGCGCAGGGCGTTGTCCTGAGCCTGTCGAGGGGTCCGGGTTCGATGCGGCGGGGGGCGGGGCAAACGTAATCCCGTTCAGTCCCGATTCGTTAGCTTCTTCCACGGTGATGGTCCCCGCTCTGACCATCCCCTGGAGCAGCTCCGCCGCGTTCTGGACTGCGGCGACGGGCGCGTCGTGCGGGTTGAGCGCCGGGGATTGGCCGACGGCGGCCAGCACGGCGGCTTCGCCCAGGCCGAGTTCCGCAGCCGATTTGCCGAAATAGAGTTGGGCGGCCTGCTCGGCCCCGAAGGCGTAGTGGCCGTAGTCGGCGCTGTTGAGGGTCCATTCCAGCACCTGCGTCCGGCCATAGCGGGCGGTAATTTGGGCCGCCAGCAGCCGCTCACGGATGGCCCGGCGCAGGGAGGGCGGTTCATGCCAGAGCAACAGGTCGGCGGCCAGACGCTGCGCCAGGGTGGGATGGTTTTCGGGCCGGTCGAGACCTTGCAGGCTGTAACCGGGGTGCGACCAGAAATCCGGATCGGCCGCGGCCAGGGTGGTCTCGGCCAGGGTTTCGGACAAGTGCTGGGGGTTCTGGGGATCGAGCGGCAGGTAGCGGCGCGGGCCGCTATTTGGAGCGAGGGTGGCGAGCAGGTGTTCGCCGCTGCGGTCGTAGAGTTCGGTCGGCTGGAGCAGCAGGCCGTCGGGCGGGTTGAGCAGGACCGGGAGCTGCTCCACCGGCGGCAGGTCACGCGTGACTTCGGCGTAGGCCAGCGCCGCGCCGATCAGCAGCAACGCCAGCAGCGCCCCGGCAGTGAATCCCGCGCCCATCACCACCCGCTGGAGGCGCTGGTTGGCGCTTTGACGATTTTGTTCGCGGCGGTCGCGCCGCCTGCGGATGATGGTCAGGGTGTCAGGCATGGGGAATTAAGTCAAACGTAGTAACGGCTTCAGCCGTTAAAGCGACTAAAGTCGCTCCTACGATACGGGTTTTCACTCATTATCGAATAAATCTCCGAGCCAGGCCAGCAAGCCGGGGCTTTGTTTCTTGGGCGTCTCGCCCCTGACCTGCCCGTTCTGGCCGTTGATCAGCACCAGGTACTGGCGGCCTTCGAGCGGGATTTCGGTCATCCAGACCGGCAGCAGCACCAGTTTGAACGATTCGATGGCTAAATTGGCCGACGACATCCGTAAATTCGTGACGTGGTCGAGCTGGCTCGAAAGCAGTTTTTTGTAATGGGTGAATGCCTGGCTGCGGGCTTCCAGGGCGGCGTCGCCCATGGCCACGTCGTAGATTTCGGCGGGCCAATCGGCCAGGAAGCGCGGGTCGTAAGGGCGGATCTCCCGCAGGTTGTAGGTCGGCAGCAGGGCGGCCACGCGGCGGGCCAGTTTGCGGCTGGCCGGGATGGTCAGGTCGTCCACCAGCACCGCGTAAGAGTCCTTGACCCGGCGGACCTTGCGCTCGGTTTGCCCGAGGACATTGTGCTCGTACTCGACGATCTCACCCCTGTAATCCACTTCGCCGCCCACGTCGAACGTCCAGACCGGGAGGTAGAGGCCGCGCGGCGCCTGGACCTGTCCCTGCGGGGTGATGCCGTGTTTTTCGACCCACTTGACCAGATGATAAGCCGCCCGGCGCTGGTTGAACCCGTGCGGGATGATCCCGTCCGGGGGCAGTAGCTCTCTGGTCTCCTCCAGGCTGACCACGTGGGGCGAAGCACAGTAGGCGCAGGTGGCCGAGATCTGCTCCGGCGGCAGGATGAACTCGGCCCCGCAGCCCTGGCAGTGGAAGACCTGCGCAGCGACCGGCATCCGGTGGCCGCGGGCGGTGGCCATGGCTACGAAGAAATCCTTCTCATCGGCCTGGTCTTTGCGGACAACCAGGTTTTCCTGGCGGGTGCAATACTCACAGATCAGGGCACGCCCGTCCGGGGCATACGACATCCGCCCGCCGCACTTGGGGCATACGAAGCGGTCGGCGCTGGCCTGGGAAGGTTCTTCGGATTGGGCTGGCAGGAAATCGGGGTTGACGATCTCTTCGGGCTGCAACTTGCCGTTCAGGATGGCCAGTTCGCGGCGCGAGCGGGCGTGCTGCATGTCGTTCGAGAGAGCGGCTTCCAGCGCCTGGCGTTTCTCCTGCGGGTCGTCGCTGATCTGGCTGATCCAGAACCAGGCTTCGGCCAGCAGGTCGGGGTCGTTGGTGGACATGGTGACGCGTTCGAGGTAACGGCGGGCCGCGCCCTTGTTCCCGTCTTTGGCTTCGATGATCCCGTTTTGCAGCAGGCCCTGGGCGAATCGGTCTTGCATTATTTTTTCCGGACGATGGCGTCGGTCATGCGGGCCACGCGGGCCATCTGGGTCACGTCGTGGACGCGGATGATGTCGGCCCCGCGGGCGATGCCGATGGCGACGGCCGCAGCCGTCCCTTCGAGGCGCTGGTCGGGCGGGAGGTCGAGCGTGAAACCGATAAAGGATTTGCGCGACGGCCCCAGCAGCACCGGGAAGCCCAGGGCGCGGATCTCGTCGAGACGGTTGATCAGTTCCAGGTTTTGACCGACCGTTTTACCGAAACCGATCCCCGGATCCAGGATGATGCGCTCGTCCGGGATCCCGGCCTGCCGCGCCAGCTTGACGGAATCCATCAGCTCGCGCTTGACGTCCTCCAGCAAATCGTCGTATTCAGGACCGATGTAGGCATTGCCCAGCCGTCCGCGCACTTCGACGCTGGCCGGGTTGCTGCGGTTGTGCATCAGGATCACCGGCGCGCCGTATCTGGCGGCCACCGGCCCCAGGTCCGGGTCGGCCCGCAGGCCCCAAACGTCGTTGAGGATGCCGGCCCCGGCCTCGAAAGCGGCTTCGGCCACCCGGGCTTTGCAGGTATCAATCGAGATCAGCGCTTCGGGGAATTCGGCCCGGATGGCCCGGATGACGGGGATGACCCGTTCGAGTTCCTCCTCGGCGCTGACGGTCTGCGCCCCCGGCCGGGTGGATTCGCCCCCCACGTCGAGGATGTCGGCCCCTGCGGCCAGGAAGTCGCGGGCCTGGGAGAGGGCCGCATGGTTCCCATCCCCCTGCGGGAGGGGGGCCGGGGGTGAGGCGGGCAGCAGGCCGTCGCCGGAGAAACTGTCGGGCGTGATATTGAGGATGCCCATCACAATCGTGCGAGCGCCCCAGGTCAGTGTCTGGTTGCCAATTTTCAACCCGGACATGCTACGCAATTTGGTCGAGCGGACGTCCCAGCCAGGCTTCGGCCTCGTTGATGTCGGTAAAGAGCTTGATGGCGGCGGTGTCGCCCGCCGAAAGAGCGGCGATCGCCTCGATGGCGGTCTTCACCCTGGCGCTCGATACCACCACCGCCAGGCGGATGTTGCGCGAGGACGGGTCGGTGTTGAGTTCCACGGCCATGCGGACGGCCTTTTCGGGGATTTCGGCCACCTGGCGCAGGTCGTACAGGTTGCGGGTCAGGCGGTCGGAGCCGAGCAGGTGCTCGGAGGCAAATTCGTGCCAGTCGGCCAGGGTCGCCTCGGAAAGGTTGGTAAAGGTCAGGGTCATGCCGCCGTCGCCCCGGCGCACGACAGAATAGCCGACGCCCGGTTTGGGCTGCCAATTGAGCGGTTTGAGTTCGGTCACACTTGCACCTCCTGAGAGTTTTTTTCATTATACCCTTCGCGGGCATCTTTTCAATAAATCGGACGGGCGCAGCCCGTCCGCAACACCCCGCTTCCCTCTTCTTTTTGAGAAGATACCTTCGCGGTCATAAATTGTTGCCAGGCTGTTTGGGCAGTTGCAAAAACGGGTGGATGCCGCTGGCATCAACATCTTCCAGCAATTCCGAGATGTGCCGTCCCAGGACGGGGTGGACCAGCTCCGGGGCCAGGTCTGCCAGAGGAACGAGGACGAAGGCCCGTTCGTGCAGGCGCGGGTGCGGGATGACCAGCGGCGGCGTATCGAGGATCAGGTCGTCGTAGAACAGGATGTCCAGGTCAATCCGGCGCGGCCCGTAGCGGAAGGATTCGACCCGTCCGAGTTCGGCTTCGAGGCGTTTGAGATGACCCAGCAGCGCGCCCGGATCCAGGTCCGTTTCCGCTTCGACGACCATGTTCAGGAAAGCGGGCTGGTCCGCGTATCCCCAGGGCGGCGTCTCGTAGACGGGCGATTCAGCGCGGACGCGCACCTCCGGGGCCAGGGCAGCGATGGCAGATTCCAGGTTGGCGAGCCGCTCGCCGAGGTTGGTTCCCAAAGCAATGTAGACGGTGTGAGGCATGGGGGGATTATAGTCCAGGAGCGAAAACCATTGTCAATAAAGTGCTTGAATTCACAAGCTCGTTATGCTATAGTGCATCTACTAAAAAGATTTTCGAAAATCACAAAAACAATATTCCAGGGTTTATAGTCATCTCTTCGCATTTTGAATAATACCCTGAGAACCATCCAAGTGAAGCTGTTTGTAGACAGCTTCACTTTTTCATTAAACCCGGCTTTACAAAGGGAGCGAAAACCATGAAACGTCTAAATTCAATAAGGATTGTATTTCTCACATTCGTACTGTCGTCATGCACGTTTTCTTCCACCCCGATAGTTGATTTTCCCACTACGACGCCCTCGCTTATTTCCCCAACATCTACCCTGGCCCCCACCCCGACGGCATCCCCGGAACCGACGATGACTCTGGAGCCAATCCCATTTGTGTTGGCAACACCCGGCCCTTACGATACGGGTATCGCTCATTTTTCATTTGTTGACTCAAGTCGTGACAACCGTGAAGTAAGTATTGTCATAAGGTATCCGGCTATTGTGTCCGAAGACCAAAAAGGGAGCGATGTCAAGGATGCGCCTCCAAATTTGACTGATGCGCCTTACCCGGTGATTTTATCTTCCTCGAAAGTTGCAGCCATTTTTGGTTCGCACCTGGCATCGCATGGATTCATCACAGTCGGGGTTAGGAATATTGATACCTACGAACCTTGGGATTGGAACCTGGTTGACCAGCCCCTGGATATTTTATTTGCGCTGGACATGATCGCAACCCAACCGCTGGACGGTCTTGAAGAGATCATCAACTCTAACCGCGCTGGCGTGATGGGGTATTCCTTCGACGGTTACAATTCGCTTGCGATGAGCGGGGCACGCATTGACCCGGAGTTTTATTTGAGCCAATGCGCGCAAGCTGATAAGGTGCAGCCGCCTCTCTCCGAATGGCGGATATGGTACTTTTGTGATCTGTCCAGCAAGTGGGATGCATTCACCGCTCGTGCGGGAGAAGAGCTTATAACCAGCGAAGATGGTTTGTGGCAGCCGATGACAGACCCGCGCATCCTTGCCGCCATGCCGATGGCGCCTGAAGGCACATGGCTGTTTGGCGAACGCGGATTGGCGGCAGCGGATCGTCCAACCCTGATTATTGGGGCTACTCTGGATGGGCTTTGTCCCTACCAAACGGAAGCGGTGTACATTTTCGAGCACCTGAACACACCGGACCGATATATGATTTCGTTTGTTGGGGAGGGTCACATGATGATCTATGATACTGAACCCGTCAAGCGTATGACGCATTTCGCAACAGCATTTTTCGGCTACTACCTTCAAGGCCGCGAAGAGTATGCGCTTTACTTTTCTGAAGATTTCGTCTCACGCTATACAGACTTGGCCTGGGGTGTGTACACCGAGGAGTAGCAGGTAAGATTCGATTTGAAAATACCTTCTGTTAAACACTTACCGGTAGACAGGAGTTTAGGATGAAAACCTACACCAAACCATCCGATGAAGAATTGCGCCAACGGCTGTCGCCCCAGCAGTACGCCGTCACCCAGCACGAGGCCACCGAGCGGCCTTTCCAGAACGAATTTTGGGACAACGAAGAACCCGGCATTTACGTGGACATCGTCTCGGGTGAGCCGCTTTTCAGTTCATTGGATAAATTCGAGGCGGGCTGCGGCTGGCCGAGTTTCACCCGTCCGCTGGAAGATGACAACCTGAAGACCCGCACCGACTTCAAACTCTTCATGCCCCGCACTGAAGTCCGCTCGAAGGGAGCCGACTCGCACCTGGGCCACGTCTTCGACGACGGTCCCGCCCCGACCGGGCTGCGTTACTGCATCAACTCGGCCGCCCTGCGCTTCATCCCGATGGAGAAGCTGGAGGAAGAGGGGTATGGGGAGTATTTGAAATTGTTCAGGAAAGAAAGTAATTAATAAGCGTATTGACAAGGCATATACGGCGCACTATACTTGGCGTTGATGAAGGTCAGACACGCCCTCCACAATATCGCCTTCGAATGGGATAGCCGGAAAGCGGCCTCCAATTTTCGCAAGCATGGTGTTTCTTTCGAGCTGGCTTGCGAGGCGTTTTTCGACCCGTTTGTGTACTATCTCGAAGATGAATTTATCGAAGGGGAACTTCGGGAAACCATCATCGGCCTGGCAACCACCTGGCAATTGTTATACGTGGTTTACGTCTTGCGGGACGACATTATCCGTGTTATTTCCGCCCGATTGGTGACGAAAGCAGAGAGAGAAAATTATGAAAATCAATAAACTTTCCCAGCGTTTGCAAAAAGACCGCCCAATGACCATGGTCAGTTTACGCATCCCTGAAGATGTGCTGGATGATTTGAAACGCGTTGCGCCGTTGCTGGGGTTTTCGGGCTACCAGGCCTTGGTCAAGGCTTATATCAGCCAGGGATTGCGGACAGACCTGGAACGACTGGAAGGTAATGTCGAAATTACCACCCTGATCGAAAGCCTGCGGAAACAGGGCGTCAAAGATGAGATCATTTCCTCCGCACTGGCAGATGCCCAGAGTTTGGCAGAAGCCGTTTAGACCAAATCGCTGACTGGCAAGGAAACTTCACCACAAAGGCACGAAGGACACAAAGCTCTCTAAAGAAAACCGACTCCCCCGTTTTTGGCGGGAAAAACCTTTTGAAACACAAAGGGACACAAAGGGACACACGTGTGCCTGCGGCCCAGTGCAGGCAAAGGCAACGAAGGAAAACGCTCGTAAAATGAGCCTCTTTTCCTTTGTGTGTACTTTGTGTCCTTTGTGTTGAGGCTCTTTCCCGTTTGTTACGAGAGAGCCAGAAAACCTCTGTGCTCGGAGTTTACCCTGAGTGAAGCCGAAGGGTGCCTTTGTGGTGATATTTTTACACTCGTTCGACAATCGTCGCCGTGGCCTGGCCGTGACCGGCACACATGGTCAGCAGGCCGTAACGGGCTTTGCGCCGCTCCAGTTCGTGGACCAGCTTGGTCATCAGGATCGCCCCCGTCGCCCCGACCGGGTGTCCGTGGGCGATGGCCCCGCCGTTGGGGTTGACCCGGCTCATGTCGGGGCAGAGTTCCTTCGCCCAGGCCAGGACGACGCTGGCGAAGGCTTCGTTGATCTCGATCACGTCAATTTCATCCAACGTCAATCCGGCTTTTTTGAGAGCCATTTGCGTGGCCGGGATGACGCCGTCGAGCATCAGTACCGGGTCGGTGCCGACCACCACGCGGGCCAGGATGCGGGCCATGGGCAGCAGGTTGTAGCGTCCCACGGCTTTGGGCGAGGCCAAAACGAGCGCCGCAGTCCCGTCGCTGATCTGGCTGGCGTTGGCGGCGGTGACCACGCCGTCTTCCTTGAACACCGTCTTGAGCGCCGACATCTTCTCCCGGTTCGGGGGGTAGCGCACGCCCTGGTCAACGGCGAACAGGCCGAAGTCCGGGGTGGAGACGGGGAGGATCTGCCCGGTGAAGTGCCCGGCCTCGATGGCGCGTCCCGCCCGCAGGTGGGATTCGGCCGAATAGTCATCCACTTCATCCCGCGTCAGCCCCCATTTTTCGGCCATCATCTCGGCGCTGATGCCCTGGTGGACGAGGGCGTAGGGGAAGTCCGGCGGCCAGCCTTCGGGATAGTCGGCCCCGATGGGCTGGTGCGACATCATCTCGGTGCCCCCGGCGAGCACCAGGTCCATGTCGCCGGCCAGGATGGCCTGCGCCCCGTAGTGGATGGCCGACTGGCTGGAGCTGCACATGCGGTTCATCGTCACCGCCGGGACGTGGACCGGGAACCCGGCCTTGAGCACTGCCATGCGGGACAGGTTGGCCCCCTGGTCGCCGACGGGGGTGACGCAGCCCCAGAGCGCGTCTTCGAGCCGGCCCGCTTCGATGCCGGACCTGCGGACGGCCTCCTGCATGACCAGCGCGGTCAGGTGGACGGGGTGGAACGGTTGGAGCGCGCCGCCCGGCTTGCCCACCCCAATCGCGGTGCGGACGGCGGATACGATGAAAACATCTCGGTCAGACATGGTTCCCTCCGGGTTTGGTGGTCAGGGGTCAGTATTCAGTGTTCAGTGTTCAGCGAGTGATGCTATACTTTTCTCACATCATTGTACACTTTTTTGCAACCGAGGTGGCAGCATGGCGCACTCACAAAATTCCCCTTTTGGCGTGGTCTTCACGCTGCTGGCGTACCGTCCACGAATTTAGCCACGAATGCCCGAATAGACGGCGCAAACCTATGCCACGAAGTGATATTCGTTTATTCGTGAATAATTCGTGGATGGTTTGTAAGCATCGGTTGAGAAAAGGAGAGCCTTAAATTCCGTATCCCCACAAACCGCCCCCCGACTGCGGGATAAAAATTTGCTCACGATAATTTTGATCATATCGTTCCATGACCCCACTCCCTTTTACAAGAGCGGGGTCATACTTTTGGTTACAGCCCCTCCATGTGATACATCTCCATCACCCTGACCACGAACCCCGGGAAAGCGCCTTCCGGCATCCAGACCCAGCCATCCTGCAACTGGACGAAAAAGCCGCCAGGCAGGAATGTCGTTCGGTCATAGCCTTTTGGGACGCGGTCCATGACTACCGTTGCAGTGCAAAACCGGATGTAGGGCCGCCAGTCATCCGGGTCGTTGGGACCACAATCCACATGGTATATATTTTCTACTTGAGCGCCTCCAAACCCCTGGCTGTACACGCCAATGGCCGCGTCTTCAACGGTTGGAAACACCCCCCATTCCATTGCCTGGGCGATCCTTGCTGAAGCATAGAAGTAGATGCCAATGAAATACAGGATGATCAGCGCTGCCGTGATTGCCCCTACCTTTGTCAGTCGGCTCAATCGCTGTCTCCGAAAGATGGTTTCCATTTTCTTGAGAACCTGATCTTCTGTTTCCATTTTTCGTCCTTTCGACCTGCCGTTCACGCCCGCACGCCTTACTTGCACTTGCGCGGTCTCGCAGGCTTCGAGAAGACCTGCGAAGTTTGTGATGTGCTGTTCTCAACAATATTGTACGCTTTTTTGCGGATGTGTTGGATTAGAATAATTCAAGGGGCAAAATCGCTGCCGCGCTGCAAACGTCGGAAGTCTTGAAGACTTCCGACGTTTTTTACAGGGGGCGGGTTCGATTTTCCTCGGCTGGAAACCCGGCTTAGCCCGGCTGGAAAGTAATTTCCAGCGGCTCAACAGGCTAATATGCTTGGAGCATATCTATTATATGCTCCAAGCATATTAGCCGTAAGCTCAGAGCATATTGACGGTTTGCGCGTTTGGGATTAAGATTTTAGCCAAGCAAACGGAAGTTTCAGCCCGTCAAACCCGGTGTTCCCAGCCGGGTGCGCGAGTGCGTCGCATAGCATCCCCTTTGGGGATCTGTTTCGACGGGACGATTCGACCTGTGACCCGATCCGGTTTAGCGGACACCTCCACCTGTCAGGTGCGCGAGTGCGTCGCACCTGTTTCGACGGGACGATTCGACCTGTGACCCGATCCGGTTCAGCGGGCAGCTCCACCTGTCAGGTGCGACGCACTATCCTCCATCCCCTCATTTCAAGGAGAATCCCATGGCTTCGAAAATTGCAGCGATCAACCACTACCGTCCGATGATCGAGTACGGCAAGACCGTTGATTGGAAGGATGTAGCCGAGTACATTGCGATCAGCACCGGCTTGAACCCGAGCGAGATCATTGCCGTGCTGCTCGAACTGCACCAGGCGATCATCTATTTCAACCGGCGCGGTCATGGCGTCCGGTTGGAGGGGTTGGGGACGTACCTGCCCCAGGTCAATTACAAAGGCCAGTTCGATATCAGCTACCGCCCAGACGGGGCGCTCAAACGGGCGCTCAACAACAAATTCAGCGCCGACCTGATCAACAAGCAGCACATCGGCATGTCGTCGGAGCAGGTCGTGGCCCTTTGGAACAGCGAGCATCCCGAGGATCCGGTGACGTAACCGGGCAATCACAAATCCTTTCGCCACAGAGACACTGAGTCACGGAGTTAAAGATTTGATTTCTCCGTGTCTCTGTGTCTCCGTGGTTTAAAATAGTGGTAAAACAGGCTCATTGAGAATTAGCGTGGTATGCCACCAGATGTAGGTCACGTTTCAAACGTGACCTACGGGATGCTGCCAAATATGGGGGTGTATCACGACGATTCCCAATGAACCGTAAAACAAGCTATACAATAGCCCGTCCATTACAGATATAATCCCTTTAGAGGTACCCATGAACAACCGTGAACTGGCCGACACTTTCACCCTGATCGCCAACCTGCTCGAGATCAAGGGCGAGATCATTTACAAGACCCTGGCCTACCGCAAGGCCGCTGAAAGCCTGACCTCGCTGGGCCGGGACGCCAAAGAATACTGGAAAGAGGGCAAACTCAAAGACATCCCCGGCGTGGGGCAGGCCATCGCCGACAAGATCGCCGAACTGCTCGAAACCGGCCAACTCGAATTCCTCGAAAAACTCAAAGCCGAAGTCCCGCCGGGGCTGGCCGATTGGCTGGCCGTCCCCGGCCTTGGCCCCAAGAAGATCGCCCTGGTCTGGAAGGAACTGGGTATTACCACCCTGCCCGAACTGGACCAGGCCGCCAAAGACGGCAAACTGCGGGGATTGCCGGGGATGGGGGAAAAGTCTGAGGCCCAGATCATCGCCGGGATCGAATCCCTGTCCCGACGTTCGGGCCGGCTCCCGCTTGGACGCGCTTACCCGCTCGCCCAGGCCATCATCGCCCAACTGCGCCAGGTCCCGGGCGTGAGCGCGGCCGAACCGGCCGGGTCGCTGCGCCGGATGCGTCCCACCGTCGGCGACCTGGACATCCTCGTGGCCGCGGCCGAGTCGGCTCCCGTGATGGACGCCTTCGTCAACCTGCCCAGGGTGGAACGCGTCCTCGGCAAGGGCGAGACCAAGGCCTCCATCGAGTTCACCGACGGCGTGCGCGCCCAGCTCTGGGTCCACCCGCCGGAGCGCTTCGGCACCGCCCTGCAATACGCCACCGGCTCGAAAGACCACAACGTCCGCCTGCGCGAACTGGCCCTCGACAAGGGCCTGTCGCTCTCCGAGCACGCCCTGACCAGGACAGACGGTTCCGGCGAGATCACCTGCGCCACCGAAGAAGAAGTCTACGCCGCCCTCGGCCTGCCCTGGATCCCGCCCGAGCTGCGCGAGGACCGGGGCGAGGTCCAGGCTGCCAGGTCCGGCAAGCTGCCGAAGCTGATCGAAATCGGCGACATCCGGGCCGACCTGCAAGTCCACTCCACCTGGTCTGACGGCAAGCTCACGATGCTGGAGATGGCCCGGGCCGCCGCCCGGCGCGGCATCAAAGTCATCGCCTTCACCGACCACTCCGTCAGCCTGGGCGTGACCGGCGGCTTGAGCATCGAACGCCACGCCGAACAGCAGAAGGAGATCGAGGCCGCCCAGAAGGAACTCGGCGACACGATCCGCATCCTGCACGCCTCCGAGGTGGAGATCAAAGCCGACGGCTCGCTGGATTACCCGGACGAATTCCTGGCGACGCTCGATTTGGTCGTCGCCTCGCTGCACACCAGCCTGCGCCAGCCGCGCGAGAAAGTCACCGCCCGGCTGCTGAACGCCATCCGCAACCCGCACGTGGACATCATCGGCCACCCGACCGGACGCCTGATCCCGGAGCGGGAAGCCGCCGACCTGGACATGGAGGCGGTGCTGGCCGCGGCCGCCGAATCCGGCGTGGCGCTGGAGATCAACGCCCATCCCGCCCGCCTCGACCTGGAAGACATCTACGCCAAACGGGCCAAGGAACTGGGCATCCCGATCAGCATCAACACCGACGCCCACTCCGAAGCCGACCTGGACATGCTCCACTTCGGCATCGCCACCGCCCGCCGCGCCTGGCTGACGGCGGAGGATGTGATCAACACCTGGCCGACCGATAAACTGCTGGACTGGTTGAAGAACCGGAAATAGCCAGATACGAACCATGTATGAAAAACTCCCCAAATAACAGAACCATCCTGGCCCTCAGCGGCCTGTTCGACATGCTCCTGGGCGGCTACCTCGTCCTGGCCGGGATCGGCTGGCTGCCCTCCCCGTTCGGCCAGCCGCCGCTGCTGAAATGGCTCGGCGCGGCCATCTTCCTGGGCGGAGTGGGCGTCTTTGCCTTTTTCTTCACCCGCCCCTCCGGCGAATGATGTCCACGAACTGGAAGTCCCGCCTGCGGGCGCTCAAAGCCGAGACCTACGCCCTTTCCCTGGCCTACCGCGACCCGCGCACACCCTGGTACGCCAAGGCCTGGGCCGCGGTCGTCGTCGCCTACGCCTTCTCCCCGATTGACCTGATCCCCGACTTCATCCCCATCCTCGGCTACCTGGACGACCTGCTGCTGGTCCCGCTCGGCGTCCTGCTGGCGCTCAAGCTCATCCCCGCCGAGGTGATGGCCGAAAGCCGGGAAAAGGCGCGGGACATCCACGAGAAGCCGGTCAACCGCTGGACCGGGGCGCTGGTCGTCCTGCTCTGGCTGGCGCTGGCCGGGCTGGGCATAGTCTGGTCCTTGAAAACTTTAGGAGTTATCCGATGATCACCATCCGCCTTGTGACCCCCGAAGACAAACCCGAATGGCTGCGGATGCGCCTGGCCCTCTGGCCGGACGGCAGCCCGGAATCCTGGTCCGAGGACATGGACCGGATGGCGGCCGATCCCGCGACCCCGGTCTTCGTCGCCGTCCGGGCGAACGGGACCCTGGGCGGTTTCCTCGAATCCGGGACGCGCAACTATGCCGACGGCTGCGACTCCTCCCCGGTCGGCTATATCGAAGGCTGGTACGTGGACCCCGACCTGCGCCGCCAGGGAGTGGGCGGGCAGCTCGTCCGCGCCGCCGAAGACTGGGCGCGCTCCCTCGGCCTGACCGAAATGGCCTCCGACACCTGGCTGGACAACGAGACCAGCCTCCGGGCGCACACCGCCCTGGGCTATGAAGAGGCCGAGCGGCTGGTCCATTTTGTGAAAATGTTGTAGCGCGCGCGAGTGCGTCGCACCTCTCCAAAACGGTCTTCTTCCGGGCGAAAATCGCTTCCGTTTACAGAATTTATCCGCAGGTCGGGTGCGACGCACCCTCTGACACAAAAAGGGATGCTCCAACGGGCATCCCTTTTCGCTTGCTTGCAGGGAAAAGGTCAGGCTTGCTGCTCGACCGCCACACTTTTACGGTCGGCGATACGCAAGCCGAAGAATATGGCAACGAAATATCCCGCGTAAGCCAGTACCTCGGTCAGCGACGGGTTGCCGTTGTACCCGAACAGGGCCTTCAAGACCAGGCCAAAGGAGGAGTTTTCGTCCACGACCGGGTTGATGTCCCAAACGTGCTCGACCACTGCCGGAATCCAACCGGCCTCGTTGAACTCGTGGACGCCGTGAGCGACCAGCCCGGCCGCGAACAGGATCAGCAGGATGCCCGTCACCTGGAAGAAGCGGCGCAGGTCGAGCTTGACCGTCGCGGCGAACAACGACCATCCCAGCAGGGCGGAGGTGCCCAGTCCGAGCAGCGCGCCGGCCAGGGTCTGGCTGGCGTCCGTGGCGAAGACCGAGGCGGTCAGGAACAGGGCCAGTTCGACGCCCTCCCGCACGATGGCGAAAAAGGCCAGGGCGAACAGGCCGCGTTTCCCCGCCTGCGAGGCGCTGTGGACGCCCGCCTCCAGGTCGGATTTGATGTGGCGGGCCTGGCGGCTCATCCAGAAGATCATCCAGGTCAGGATGCCCGCCGCAGCCAGCATGGTGATCCCCTCGAAGATCTTTTCGGCGTCCCCATCCAGGGACAGGCCGAGCTGGGTCAGCAAAACGGCCGCCGCCACACTGACGAGGGCCGCGCTGCCCGCCCCCAGCCAAACGGCCGGTGCCAGGTCGGCGCGGCGGGTCTGGCGCAGCGCGCCGAGCACGATACTGATGATCAGGGCCGCTTCAAGCCCTTCGCGCAACGAGAGAATGTAACTTGGGAGCATAGTCTCCTCGATATGTGGTGGGTTGGTACCTTTTCGATAAACCGGAATGTGGGGTGTTGCGGACGGGCGCAATCCGTTTGCAACACCCCACTTCCCCCTTTTCCATTGAGAAGATACGTGGGTTGATTACAAAAACGACCTGTTTGGTCGTTTTAGCCGATAAATTTTATCACGGGAATCGCCGGGATTAGCGTGATTTAAGTCGCTTTTTTCATAAATATTGTCACTCCCCCACCGGGCGCATGTCAGGAATCTGTGAAAAGTTCAGGGCGGCGAGGCAGTCGTCTTTTTGATATTCCAATGTTGAACTAAAACGCTTGCGAGAGATACTTCCCGGCAGCCTTCAAGAACTTTTTCGACCAGTTGATGATTGCCTGGGCTTCGCTTTCTTCCACTTCGCCGATCATTCCGTAATCCCCGATGTTTCTTGTGTCCTGCGCTTCCATCAATAAGCGATGGAACTCTGGATCAAGGAGTTTTGTCTTTGCAAACTCTTTTCCATACGCGGCAATAACTGCCGAGTGACTGGAAAAACTCAATCCCTTGGAAAGCAACAATGCTTGGGCAATGTAGAACATGGAATAGTAAGCCCGTGAAGCGGCAAAGTTGGCAAAGCCGTCGCGCAGTAAATTGGCGGCGGCTTTTTGACTCAGTTTTGCGCGTTCCAGCAATTCCGTGATCTCGGGCGTCATATCACGATCCCCTCACGGCGGACATTCATCAGGAAAGGTATTTTACTCTGCTCGTATTGCTGGCGCGTCGCGAATGCCCTTGAAATGACCACATCATTCTCCAACGATAGTTTTGCCACCGCCTTGGATGTCTTTTTCAGCATTGTCCCGTATTTGAAGCCATCTTTCAGGACGATCAACACATCAATATCCGAATCATCCCGCGCGTCGCCGCGCGCCTGGGAACCATAGAGAATGATCTTCTCCACGCGTTCGCCTAGCGTGTCTTTTAGTTCTTTCTGCAAGGCGCGCAAGATTCGGCGCAGTTGTTTCTGTTCCATGGCTTTATTTTACTATCTTTCTGTAAGTCAACTGTCCACGAATACACAAATGGACGCGTGTCGATATTCGTTTATTCGTGGACAAAAACTTGCCCTGAGTGCTTCGCTATCGAAGGGTTCGTGGATGGTCTCTCCCAGAATGGAATCAAAAAGGCGGCGTGGCAGCCGCCTTTTGGTTTGAAGCGCGCCAAGAGTTGCTAACAAACCCTTGAAATAATATTAGCAATATGCTAATATACTCCTGCGTATAAAATTCTCTTCAAGAAAGAAGCCGCGAAATCTTTAGAACAAATTCCACGCAATGTGGCAAAGTTGATTCGCGAAAAACTTGAAGCGATTGCCGCGGCTCCATACGCTGATCATCCGAATGCGAAAAAGTTACAAGGCAGAGACGGCTATCGTCTGCGAGTTGGAGATTGGCGCGTGATCTACGAAATCCAAAACGACCAATTAGTGATACTGGTATTGCGAGTCGCTCTACGCGGAGAGGTGTACCGATGAAACAAAATATTCAACTGATCGAACGTGACGGCAAGCCCGAATGGGCTGTTCTTCCCTACGAAGAATACCTTGCCCTGCTCGAACAAGCCGAAGAATTGGAAGATATTCGCGATTACGATGCAGCAAAGGCCGCGCTTGAAAAAAGTGAAGATGAATTAATTCCCGCCGAAGTGGTTTTCGCTATCCTTGACGGCGAAAACCCCGTCAAAGTCTGGCGCGAGTTTCGCGGACTGACCCAGCAGCAACTCGCGGACGCGGCGGGAATCAGCAAGCCCTATCTCTCACAGATCGAGACGGGCAAACGCAAAGGGAGGACGGACGTTCTGTCCGCGCTGGCGAAGGCGTTGAAGGTGACGCTGGAAGAGGTGATCGCGAGGGAAGAATAGTCGAAGACCTGACCTGTCCCCCCGCGCCTTGACCGAGCACATCGCCCTCGTGGACAAAGGCCATATTCGATCAGACTCTCGCGGAGACATCTCAGAAAGTGTTTGAAAAGTCTGCATTTTCACCACGAAGTCACAAAGTCACAAAGACTCAAAAGGGAAAATATTTTGTGACTTCGCGACCTGGTGGCTTGGTGGTAAGGTTTTCAAACACTCTCTCAGGTCTCTCCCGCAATAGAATCAAAACCTGCCCTGAGCCTGTTGAAGGGAGGCGGCGTAACAGCCGCCTTTTGGTTTGAAGCGTATTCCAAATTAATCTTCACCCATGATTTCAGATTCATGACGCACCCCATTCGAGTCTATTTTTAACACCCATCGCGATCCCTTGCACATGTCGCTATGGGAGAGACACAGAAGATTGCCAAACAGACCATAAAAATCTGCGTCAACACGGATTGGTTTCATAAAAGCTACTTCCCCTTCTTATGCCCCACGGGCTTTCCTCCCTTCCCCATCCTCCGATACGGCGGCATATCAATCACATGGACCTGACTCTTGGTCGCGTCGAGGATCTTGTTCCACAGGCCGGGGTAATTGACCGCGAACGAATCCGGTTTGAGGGTGGAGGTGATGACCGTCGGCAGGTGGGCGTAGTAGCGGTGGTTCAATATCTGGTAGAGCTTGTCCTCAGCCCAGACGGAGCTTGTGCCGCTCTCCTTCAGGTTGTCCAGGATCAGCATCGGGGTGGATTTGATCTCGTTGAAACGGCGGTCAAATGACACGTCCGATTTGGGGCCGAAGGTCTGGCGCAGGTAATCGAGCAGGTCGGCCACCTCGACCAGGATCGCCTGTCCGCCGAGTCCGATCCGGTAATTGCCGATGGCCGCCGCGAGATGGGTCTTGCCGCAGAACGAGCCGCCGAGCAGCACCATCCAGCCCTCCGGTTCCTCGGCGAAAGTCACCGCGGCGTTGACGGCCGTCCGCAGGGTTTTCAGATCGGCCTGGGAGACCGTCACCCGCTGGATCTCCTTGTCCTTGACTTTGTTGCCGAACCTGTCCTGCCGTTCGGTGATGACGGTCGTCACCGCTTCCTTGCCGACCTCGTCCTCGCGGGTCTCGAAATTCTTGAAGGTCATCCCCTTGATCTCAGGCAGCGAGAGCATCGAAATGCCGGGGTTGCTGGTCTCGGTCGGGCGGCGGTAATCCGGGGCGCTGATGCGGACGTGGGCCACGAATTCCTCGTCCTGCAAGCGCGAACGGATGCGGCTCTCGATCTCGTCCAACATGAGATTCGTGGTGATGACCGTCGGCAGGTCGTTGATGTAACGGTAGTTCATGATCTGGAACAATTTTTCCTGCGCCCAGCCGGTGGCGTTCTGCGTGCCGAAATCGTCCAGCACCAGCAGGTCGGCGCTGCGGACTTCCTCGAAGCGGGCCTCGAAAGTCGTTTCGGGGTCGCTGAAGGCGAAGCGCAGACTGTCCAGCAGGTCGGGCACGGTGATGAACAGGGTCGGCGTGCCCATCGAGACCGCGAAGTTGGCGATGGCCGCCGCCAGGTGGGTCTTGCCGCAGCCATAACCGCCCTCCAGCAGCAGCCAGCCTTGCGGCGAATGGGCGAAGTTCTCGGCGGCTTCCTTGGCCGCCTGCAGCCCGTGAACGTCTTGCGGGGTCATGAATTTGGCGTTTTTGTTGCCCCGCTCCTCGAAATTCTCGAAGGTCAAATGGCTCAACTGGTCGAGACGGCTCAACTCGAACAGCCGCTCCCGGGCCCCGGCGGCAATATCCGCCGCCCGGCAGGAGCACGCTTCCAGCCGCCCGAAGCGCGGGTCGCCTACCGGCACGTCGTAACGCACGTAGCCTGCGCCGTGGCAGTGCGGGCAGTCCGGGTCACCCAGCGTCTTAGTCGCGCTTGAAATACTCGGAGAACTCGCCTTCGGTGTAGCGGCGGCTACTTTCTTGAGCGTCTGTTCGATCTTGCTTTTTGGCACGGCCTTCTTCCTTCCAGCGTTTCAAAATCGCTTCCACATAGCGCCAGTTGCGCTTGTTGTTCTTCACGGCAATTTCCAGGGCTTCCTCGATCCAGCCGGCGGAGTATTCGTCCTCGGCATCTTTGAGCGCATCCGCGATCAACGGCGTCAGCGGGCCGATGTTTTCCTCGTAGAGCTTGAACAGGTTCGGGCGTTCGAACGGCGCGCCCTGCATGATCCGGGCCGAAGCGCGCCAGTCGCCTTTGGAAAACGACTCGGCGGCGGCGCGGCCGCGGGGAGAGTTCAGGAAGTAGAAAACATCGGAGCCGTGCGCGGCCCGGATCAGGGTCCCGCGTGAAACGGCTTTTTCCAATCCCAAAGCGATTGCTCCCGCCTCCATCCCGGACAGTGGGCCGGCTTCCGTGAAATCGGTCTGGCACAGCGCCCGGAACGGACCGTCGAGGTGCTCGATCCGCCAGATGGCGTAGAGCGTGACCTTGACCTCGGCCAGGTCGTCCATTTCGCCCAGCAGGCGGATGAACGAATCCGGTAAGGGGGTAAACGTTTCGGAGTCGGTAAAACCATTGAATGGGGTCATTTTGGGTTTTGTAGTAGGGGCGGATCGCGATCCGCCCCTACCTAGAATTCGTTCAAATCCACACGCCGGGTGGCGGCGTTCTCAAACTTGGCCAGCGCGTTGCGGAAGATCAACTCCACTGACCCAACCGGCCCGTTGCGGTGCTTGGCGATGATGATCTCGGCAACGTTCTGCTTGACGGTGTCCTTCTCGTACTGGTCGGGGCGGTAGATGAACATGACGATGTCGGCATCCTGCTCCAAAGATCCCGATTCTCTCAAATCTGACAGCACCGGGCGCTTGTCCGAGCGCTGCTCGACGGCGCGGCTCAACTGGGCTGCGGCCAGCACCGGGACGTTGAGTTCGCGGGCCAGGATCTTCAGATTGCGCGAGATGTACGATACCTCCTGGACGCGGTTGTCGGTGCGCGAATCGCCGCCCATCAATTGCAAATAGTCAATGATGACCAAGTCAATCCGGTGCTCCATGTGCAGGCGGCGGCATTTGGTACGCAGTTGCAGCGGGGTGATGGCCGGGGTGTCGTCGAGGAAGATCTGGGTATCACCGAAGACTTCGATAGCGTGGGTGAACAGCGGCCACTCGTCTTCCTGTAATTTGCCGGTGCGCAGGCGCTGGGAATCGATCCCGGTCTCCTGGGCGATCAGGCGCTGGACCACCTGCTCGTTGGACATCTCCAGCGAGAAGATCGCCACGTGTTTCTTGTGGGTCAGCCCGGCGTTCTTGGCAATCGAGAGCAGGAAGCCGGTCTTGCCCTGGCCGGGACGCCCGGCGATGATCAGCAGGTCGGAGGGCTGGAGGCCGGTCAGCATCTTGTCCAGGTCAATGAACCCGGTCGGGACGCCGTGGATATCTTCGGGGCGTTTAGCCAGCTCGTCTATCCGGTCGTAGTAGTTGGAAAGCACCTCGCGGATAGGTTGTAGATCATGCCGCAGCCGCTTCTCGCTGACGTTGAAGACCGCTTTTTCGGCTTCGGTCATCACCGTTTCGATGCCGTTCTCTTCATTGTAGGCCAGGGTGGCGATCTGGTTGGCGGCGGTCAGCATTTTGCGCCGGATGGAGTGGGCTTCCACGATCCGCCCGTAGGATTCGGCGTTGAGCGAGGTCGGCACCTGGTTGACCAGGGCGGTCAGATAAGCCGGGCCGCCGATCTCGGCCAGTTGGCCCATCCGGTCGAGTTCCTCGGAAACAGTCAACAGGTCCGTGGGGGTGCGCTGCTCGTGCAGGCGCTGGAAGGCTTCCCAGATCCAGCGGTGGCGGTGGATGTAAAAATCGTCCGCAGTCAGGAATTGGGCAACGTCGTAATAAACTTCGGGATTAATGAGCACCGCCCCCACAACGGCTTCTTCGGCTTCTCGGCTGTGGGGGATGGTGGGGGTGGCGGGGGCGGAACTTTCTTCGAATGGCGGATAATTGTCCATGGCTGCCGCGTTTATGTTTTGTCAGGTTCGTCCTTGTCGTCTTTGGGCTTGTCAGGCTTATCCTTGTCGTCAATATCCAGTTGGTTGAGGAAATCTTCGAAGATGGACAGGCGGTCATCCGCCGCATCCGGGGTGGAGGCTTTGCCTTTCTCCCTGGCCGAGGGCGGGGCTTCCTGAATATCCTGCTCCGGCTCGATGGCGGCCTGTTCCATGACACTCTCATGGACCCAGATGGTGGCATGGGCGCGGACAGCCAACGCAATCGAATCGGACGGGCGCGCATCCACGTTGATAATGTGCCCGTTCACATCCGCAACAATATTGCCGTAGTAAATGTCATTGCGCAGCGAGACGATCTCGATCCGTTGGATCCGGGCATTGAACAGACCGAAGACATTTTTCAAAAGATCATGGGTCAACGGGCGGATTATCTCGACCTCCTGCAGGCCGACCGTGATGGCTTCGGCTTCGTATGGCCCGACCCAGACCGGCAGGTAGCGCTCGGCGTTGACCTGCTTAAGGATGACCATCCGTTGTGGAGACATCAGGCTGACGCGTACACTGTCAATTACAACTTCTACAAAATCCGACATACCAAACTCCAGGGTAAGGGGTGCAGGTCAATTCTAACACACGACATTGCAAAAAATCTTAAAGAGGGCTATAATACGCCCGCTCAACTCGGGGCGTGGCGCAGCCCGGCTAGCGCGCTTGCATGGGGTGCAAGAGGTCGGAGGTTCGAATCCTCTCGCCCCGACTGAGAAAGACCGCTGACTCTGACAAGTCGGCGGTTTCGTTTTGTTGTAAAACGTCAATTTCAAGATTCCGAATCCCTTGACGGATTCTCGAAAGCAGTGATAAACTCTCTCAGCTAATTCTAAGGAAAGGAGCCGCACTCATGATGAACAAGGTCCGCACTATCAGCACCATCAACGCCGCCGTTTTCGGCGGAGGTGTTGCCGTACATCCTCGGAGTGCGCCTGTCGCGCGGTAGCTTACACGCAGTGTAACTAACGGCCACGGAGCACCCCGCCCGTGGCCGTTTTTTTGTCCATCCAAGGCGGCCATGGGTTGAGCAAAACCCCATGACCGCCTTTTTTATTGGAGTCTTACCATGTCAACGTCCATTATCAGCCACACCGAAGCCCTGACACGCTGGCAGCCTGCCGGAGAAATTGGAGAGAGAATGTTAGATATCCAAACCCAACTCTTTGACGGTCAGTTTATCCGCCTCGGGCAGATTGACTACGACAAAGACCCCGAAATCGAATCGCGCTGGACGCACGACTCCGCGTTCATGCGTATGCTGGAACTGGCCCCCGCCCGGCCTTTATCGCCGGAGCAGGTCAAGAAGCGCTACGAAAAACTCGAAAAACAGATCGAAGAAGACAAGAACCTGTTCTACTTCACCATCCGTGACCGCGAGGACGACCGGCTGGTCGGCCTGGCGGCCATCGAATGGGTCGAGTGGACCAACGGCAACGGTTTCCTGAAGCTGGGGATCGGCGAACCCGATAGTCGCCGCAAGGGACATGGCTCCGACGCCCTCACCCTGCTGCTGCGTTACGCCTTCCGCGAGCTGAACCTGTTCCGCCTGACCGCCATGGTGCCGGAGTACAACGCCGCCGCCCTGGGTCTGCTGAAAAAGTTCGGCTTCGTGGAAGAAGTGCGCCGCCGTCAGGCCCTGATGCGCGACGGCCGCCGCTGGGACCTGGTCTACTTCGGGCTGCTGAACGACGAGTGGCGCGCCCGGCAGGCTGCATGAGCGGAGGAAAGCGATGATTCAACAAGATATTTTCCGCGGTGAAAAAGTGCGCCTGGTGGCCGTTGACGTCGAAAAAATGGCCGACCTGTTCGTCCATGCCGGGCGGGACTCGGAATTCAGCCGCCTGCTGGATACCTCTCCCGCCCGCCTGCACTCCAGGCAGGCCACCAAAAAGTGGATGGAGGAGGAGTTCCTGGAAGTCAAGCCGAAGGCCTTCCCCTTCATGATCCACACCCTGGAGGAAGACAACCCGATCGGCGACATCGGCCTGTACGTGACCGAATGGACTCACCGGGACGCCTTCGTCGGGATCGGTATCGTCAACGGCTACCAGGGCCGGGGCTACGGCACCGACGCCATGCGGCTGGCCCTGCATTACGCCTTCACCGAACTCAACCTGGCGCGCGTCACCCTGAACGTCTTCGAGTACAACCCCCGCGCCATCCGCTCATACGAGAAAGCCGGTTTCAAGGTCGAAGGCCGCCAGCGCGGTTTCATCAACCGTGAAGGCAAACGTTATGACCTGATCTATATGGGAATCCTGTGCGACGAATGGATGGGCATCCATACGGACAACCAGGGCTGAAGCCTCTATCTGTCAGTTGATGGACGATTATTAGCTGGATGATAGGCAAAGTGCCCAAGACTTCGCTATGATGACCACACTAAAACCCACACGAATCGATTCCATTAGGAGCAAGAATGACCACTGAAATGATCGCTAAAAAAGCCCCGCTTCTCACACCGCTGTTACTGTTGTTCATGCTGGCAATGATCCTGGCCAACCTGGGCGGCAACATGTACGGACCGCTCGAAGCCCTCTACCTGAAAGACCTGGGCGCCAGCATCGGGCAGATTGGCCTCTTCTACACCCTGTCGCAAATCATCCCGCTCCTGCTGCAAATCCTGGGCGGATGGGTGTCTGATTCGCTCGGACGCCTGCGGGCGATTGCCATCGGCAGCGTGATGGGCGTCTTCGTCTACCTGCCGCTGATCCTGGCCACGCGCTGGGAATGGGTGCTGGTCGCCTCCGCCATGGGCGCCGTGACGCGCTCCCTGGTCGGCCCCAGCTTCGACGCCTTCATCGCCGATCACTCCGCCCCGGAGAACCGCGCCCGCCTGTTCGGCATCACCCAGACCCTGTTCGGAGTCGTCGCGGTGGTCGGACCGCCGCTGGGCGGCTACCTGGTGGACGCCTGGGATTTCAAACGGATGTTGATGGTGGCTGCCGTCCTTTACATCCTTGCCACCATCATCCGGGTCGGTATGGCGCGCGAGGCCTCGAAGGGAGCCGAATCCAACCCGGCCAAATTGAGCTTCAGCGGCCTGAAGACCAACCTCGGCGCGATGATCGGGCTGATCCTGGCGGGCGGCCTGTTTACCTGGATCATGATCACCGACGGCGTGCGCGACATCTTCTTCAACATGTCGTTCAGTTTCATGTCGGTCTACATGCAGGATATTGCCAGCTTGAGCATCAGCCAGATCGGCATGATGAGCGGCATCTTCGGCGTGGCGATGATGGTCGTTATGATCCCCGCCGGCTGGATGGCCGACAAGGTCGGCGAGCGGGTCAACATTGCCATTTCGTTCCTGTTCATCGCCACCGCCATCGGCATGATCGCCGTCGTCCCGCCCGCCAGCCCGGCCTGGGTCTACGCCCTGGGCTGGGTGATCGCCGGGATCGGCGTCGGGCTGGCGACCCCGGCCTATCAATCGCTGATCAGCAAAGCCGTCCCGCAGCGCTTACGGGGTGTAGCCTTTGGTCTGTTCAGCACCAGCCTCGGGCTGGTCTCCCTCCCGGCCCCGATGATCGGCGGCTGGCTGTGGGAAAACGTCAACCCGCAGTTCCCGTTCATGTTGACCGCGTTCGCGTCGTTGTTGTCCATCATCCCGGTCTGGTTCAAATTCAAAGTCAGCGGTGATGCGGAGGACCTTGTCCCCGCACCTGCCGAGTAAAGGAAAAAACCTGATGAGCACCCAAGTTAGTGAAAGCATTTTCGTCAAGGATGCCCCGGACATCCCCGGCCTGGTCTTCCGCGGTTTCCGCGGCCAGGAGGATTATCCCGGCATGGCCGCCGTCATTGACGGCAGCAAAGTGGAGGACCAGGTCGAACGCTCGACCACAGTGGAAGATATTGCCAACACTTACGAACACCTGACCAACTGCGACCCGTTCCAGGACATGCTTTTTGCCGAAGTGAATGGTGAGATGGTCTCTTACCAGCGCGTTTTTTGGGAACAGGAACTGGGCGGGACCCGCACCTACTTCATCCTGAACTTCCTGCTGCCGGCCTGGCGGCGCAAAGGGATCGGCACGGCCATGCTGGGCTGGGGCGAAGAGCGCCTGCGCCAAATCGCCGCCGATCATCCGCAGGATGGGCCGCGCTTCTTCAACGCCTGGACGGCTGACACCGCCCGGGGCGCGGTCGCCCTGCTCGAAAAGGCGGGCTACACCCCGGTCCGCTACGGGTATCAAATGGTTCGTGACCTGTCGGAGCCGTTCCCTGAAGCGCCCCTGCCTGCCGGGCTGGAGATCCACCCGGTGGAAGAGGCCCACCTGCGCCAGATATGGGACGCCATGTCAGAAGCCTTCCGTGACCACTGGGGTTACGCGCCGCCCACCGAGGAAAACTACCAGGAATGGCTCGACGAACCGAACTTCGACCCGTCCATCTTCAAAATCGCCTGGGACGGCGACCAGGTGGCCGGGATGGTGCAAAATTACCTCCTTGTGGAAGAGAACGAGGAATACCAGCGCAAGCGCGGTTACACCGAGGGTATCTGCGTCCGCCGCCCGTGGCGCAAGCGCGGCCTGGCCCACGCCCTGATCGTGGCGAGCATGAAAATGTTCAAAGACATGGGCATGACCGAAACTGCCCTGGGCGTGGACGCCGAAAACACCAGCGGAGCGCTGCGCCTGTACCAAAGCCTCGGCTACCGGCAGGTGAGGAAAGACATCACCTACCGCAAACCGATGGCATAACCCGCAAACACCGTCCCGAAGGTTTGTTTCGAACGATCCAGGAGCTTAACGGCAACCCTTCGGGACATTCTTCCCAATTGCCGATAAAGTCTACTGCACATTGATGAGAAGAAAGGGAATACCATGAATACCGCAACCGAACTTGACTTGAAAACAACTTCGCTGCCCGAGGGCTTCGAAGTCCGCCCGCCGCACATGGACGAGGTCGAAACCGCCGTGGCGATGTTCAACCGCTGGTCGAACGCCGTCATCGGGGAGGATGAAATCGCCGACGCCGAAGCCATCCGCAACGAATGGGTCTCCCCCGGCTTCGACCCGCAGACCGACATCCGCCTGGTCCTCGCCCCCGACGGTGCGCTGGCCGGATACGTCGAAACCTGGACCAACGGCAACCCGCCAGTCCACCCCTGGATCTGGATGCGCCTCCACCCGGACTACGAAGGGCTGGGCATAGACCGGTTCCTGCTCGAATGGGGCGAACGGCGGGCCGTGCAGGTACTACCAGCCCTGCCCCCCGGCCTGCGTTTCGCGCCCCGGGTCGGCGTTTACAGCCAGGCCGCCGCCTTCAAAAAACTGTTCGAGGCGACGGGCTATACCCACATCCGCAGCAATTACCGGATGCGGATTGACCTGGATGGCGCGCCTCCCGCGCCGGTCTGGCCCGAAGGGATCGGCCTGCGGCCCTACGATCCTGAAACCGACGCCGAAGCGGTCTACCGCACCGACGTCGACTCGTTCCGTGACCATTTCGGCTTCGTCGAGGAGCCTTTCGAAACAGGCTTCAAGCGCTTCAGGCACTTCCTGCTGGGCGGCCCCGGCTTCGACCCCTCCATCCAGTTCCTGGCTGTGGACGGCGACGAGATTGCCGGCATCTGCCTGTGCCGCGCCCAATCCTTCGATGACCCGAACCAGGGTTGGGTCAGCACGCTTGGTGTGCGCCGCCCCTGGCGCAAGCGCGGCCTCGGCCTGGCGCTGCTGCGCCACGCATTCGGCGAGTTCCACCGGCGCGGCGCCCGCTCCGCCGGCCTGGGCGTGGACGCCGAAAACCTGACCGGCGCGCTGCGCCTGTACGAAAAAGCCGGGATGCGCATCCACAACCAGTTCGACCTGTACGAGAAAGAAATCCGCCCCGGTCGTGAAATCAGTGTACAATCGCTGGAGAGTTAATCCGGCAAACCCTTGCGGAGGCTTGCGCCTCCGCAAGGGTGAACTTAGCGAAAGGATGATGCCATGAACCTCCGTTGTATGTACTGCCAGACCATGTTCGCCGTCAGCCGCGACGAAATGTTGATCGCCTTGCAAACCATGGACCGCGAATCCCTGACCCACTACGATGCCCATTGCCCCAAGTGCCGCCGCGCCAACCGCATCGAACGCAAGAAACTCGAACTTGCCAACCCCAACTGGCAGGAGACCGTCAAAGCCATGGCCGAGGAGTCGGGAAAAGGCAAATGAGCATCAAAGCCGTCTATTTCGACCTGGGCGGCGTCATCGTCCGCACCGAGGACAGGGGGCCGCGCACCCGGTTGGGAGCCGAATTCGGCAAATCGTACCGGGACATGGAACTGATCGTGTTCGAGAACGACTCCAGCATCCGGGCCACCACCGGCGAGATCAGCGAAGAAGAACACTGGCAAAACGCCATTGCCGCCCTGGGCCTGCCGGAGAGCGAGATCCCACGCGTGCGAGATGCCTTCTTCGCCGGCGACCAGGTTGACCGGCAACTGCTCGATTTCATGCGCGGCCTGCGCCCCCGCTGCAAGACTGGCCTTATCAGCAATGCCTGGAGCGGTCTGCGCCCCTGGATCGTCAGCCAGCGCTTCGACGACGCCTTCGACCACATGACCATCTCGGCGGAAATCGGCGTCGGCAAACCGGCCGCAGGCATCTACCTGCATGCCCTCGAAAAGCTCGGCGTGCGCGCCGACGAATCCGTCTTCGTGGACGACGTGCCCAGGAACATCGAAGCCTGCAACGCCCTCGGGATGCGCGGCATCCTGTTCCAATCGGCGGGGCAGGTCATCGCCGACATCACACAATTGTTGTAAGGGGCGGGGAGACTCCGCCCCGGTCACAACCAGTGGAAAATTACAATGACAACCACAACCAAGCCCTCGACCATCCTCCGCAACCTGGGGGATGGTCTCATCCTGCGCCGGGCCACGCCTGAAGATGCGGACGCGCTCGGTGACTTCAATGCAAAAATCCACAGCGATGACGGCCCCGACCAGCCGGACGACCGTCTCGCAGCCTGGACCCGGGACCTGCTCACGTTACCCCATCCGACCTTCAGCCCCGGCGACTTCACCGTCGTCGAGGATACGGCTACGGGGAAGATTGTCTCGTCCATCAACCTGATCTCGCAGACCTGGGCCTACGAGGGGATCCCCTTCGGGATGGGGCGGCCGGAACTCGTCGGCACTGACCCGGCCTATCGCAACCGCGGCCTGGTCCGGGTCCAGTTCGAGACGGTGCATGAGTGGAGCCGCCAGCGCGGGGAACTCGTCCAGGGCGTCACCGGCATCCCGTACTACTACCGCCAGTTCGGTTACGAAATGGGCCTCGAACTGGGCGGCGGGCGGGCCGGGTTCGGGTCGCACGTCCCCAAACTGAAAGAGGGCGAAGCCGAGCCTTACCGCCTGCGCCCGGCAACCGACGCCGACGCGCCGTTCCTGGTCAGGGTATTCGAGGAGGCCAGCAAGCGCCGCCTTGTGTCCGCCGTCTGGGACGAGGCGCTCTGGCGTTACGAGATCGGTGGCAAGAGCGAGCGTAACGTCAACCGGCTCGAAGTGCGCCTCATCGAGCGGACCAGCGACAGGCAGCCGGTCGGTGCGCTGACCCATCCCTGGTTCCTGTGGGGCAATCACGATATGCTGGCCGCCACTCACTACGAACTGCTGCCCGGCGTCTCCTGGCTGGACGTGACCCCCAGCATTATCCGCTACCTGTGGCAGACCGGGGTTGAATACGCCGAGATAGAAAAAACCCAATTGCACGCCTTTGGCTTATGGCACGGGTCGTCGCACCCGGTCTACGAGCTTTTCGGCGAACTGTTGCCGCGCCTCCGCCAGCCCTACGCCTGGTACGTGCGCGTGGCCGACCTGCCGGGATTCATCCGTCACATCGCCCCGGCCCTGGAAAAGCGGCTGGAAGGGTCGTACCTGCCCGGTTTCAGTGGCGAGGCCAGGATCAGCTTCTACCGCAGCGGCCTGCGCCTGGCCTTCGAGGACGGCAAACTGACCGCCTCGGAACCCTGGCAGCCCGGCCCCGGCCTTCCCACCGACGCGGGCTTCCCCGACCTGACCTTCATCTCGCTGGTCTTTGGCCGCAAGAGCTTCGACGAACTGCGCGACGAATTCCCAGACTGCTGGTGGGACAACCCCAAAACCCGCGCCCTGCTCAATGCCCTGTTCCCGAAGAAGGCTTCTTCGGTGATGGGGATCGCGTAAAAAGAATAGGTTTAAATCCCAATCTCCGCTATACTAAAGGCATGGACCTCTTCACGTCCGTGCCTTTTTTGACCGGCAGGCCGCCCGCCCCCAAACCGCTGGCCCGTTTCCTGCCGCCGGTGGCCGAGGGGGTGCTGACGGCCTGGCTGGAGACGTCCGCTGCGCCCGGCGGCTGGCTGCTGGACCCGTTCGGGGCCGCGCCGCAATGGACGGTGGAGGCCGCCCGGGCTGGCCAGCGGGTGCTGGTGGCAGCCAACAATCCGGTCAGCCGTTTCCTGCTGGAGATGACTGCCTCCCCGCCTGGCGAGGAGGCCTTCACCGCTGCCCTGGCCGACCTGGCCGCCTCACGCAAGGGGGAAGAACGGCTCGAAGCCCACATCCACTCGCTCTACCTGACGAACTGCTCACAATGCAACAAGGAAATCCCGGCCCAGGCTTTCCTCTGGAAACGGGACGAGAAGCAGCCTTACGCCCGCGTTTACCAATGCCCGCATTGCGGGCAGGGCGGCGAATTCCTGACCACAGAGCAAGACCACGCCCGTCTCGTCCGCCTGACCGCCACCGCCTCCCTCCACCGTTCCCGCGCCCTCGAACGCGTCGCCCCGCTTGACGACCCCGACCGGGAGTACGCCGAACAGGCCCTCGACCACTACCAGCCTCGCGCCGTCTATGCCCTGAGTACCCTGGTCAACCGTCTCGACGGGCTGTACACCACCCCCGAACGCCGCCGCGCTATCACCGCCATCCTTCTCCACGCCCTCGACCAGGGCAACGTGCTCTGGCCGCATCCTACCGAGCGGCCGCGCCCCAAACAACTGACCACGCCGCCCCAGTTCCGCGAGCACAACCTGTGGACTGCCCTGGAGCAGGGGATCGGCCTCTGGACCGAATCCAGGCCGCCGGTCCCGGTGACGCTCTGGCCCGAACTCCCGCCCGAGAGCGGGGGCATCTGCCTGTTCGAGGGTCCGTTGCGCGAGCTGGCCGCCCATCTCGATGAAATCCCGGTCAGGGCCGTTGCCAGCGCCCTGCCGCGTCCCAACCAGGCTTTCTGGACCCTCTCGGCGCTTTGGGCGGGCTGGCTCTGGGGCCACGAGGCGGCCGCGCCGTTCAAGAGTGCGCTGCGCCGCAAACGTTACGACTGGCAGTGGCACGCCAACGCCCTGGGCGCGGCCCTGCGCCACCTCGACGCCCTGCCGCACGCCACGCCCTTCTTTGCCACCCTGGCCGAACCGGAGCCGGGCTTCCTCTCCGCAGCCCTGATCGCGGGCGAGTTTGCCGGGCTGGACCTGACCGGCCTGGCCCTGCGCACCCAGCACGACCCGGCCCAGATCACCTGGCAGCGCGGGGACGAATCGAAGCCTGGGGATTTGGACGTGGGCGCGGTCCGCGAAGCGATCCGGGACTATTTGGTTTTGCGCGACGAACCGGTCATTTATCTCCACGCTCACGCCGCGGGACTGGTGGGCCTGGCCGCCGTTAAGGGACTTTCTCCCCAGCCCCAGCCGGCCGATTCGCTCCCGGCGGTGCAGGCTGCCATTCGTCACGCATTGGAAGACGGGGGCCATTTTCTGCGTTACGAAGGCACTGAAAACGTCGAAACCGGCCTGTGGGCGCTGGCTGATCCGCCGGTCGAGTCCGACCCGCTCTCCGACCGGGTCGAGATGGCCGTCGTCCGATTTTTGCAGCGCAACCCGGCCTGCGCCTTTGACGAGGTGCTGGCCGAACTCCACCGCCAACTGCCGGGGCTGGTCACGCCCTCCGAAGGGCTGGCGCGCGCCGTGCTGGACTCCTACGCCACCGAGTCCGAAGGCCGCTGGACCCTGCGCCCCGAAGATTTCGCCGCCGCCCGCCGCGTTGACCTGGACGAGATCCGCGCCATCCTGGAGCGGGTCGGCGCGTCGTTGGGCTACCAGGCCGAAGTCCGGGAAACGCCGCGCCCGCTGGTGCTGTGGCAGGAGGCCGGGAAAGTTGTCTTCGGTTATGCCCTGCTGGCTTCGGCGGTCATTGGCCGCACCCTCCGCCAGACGCTCCTCCCGCCTGAAAAAATCTGGCTGGTGCTCCCCGGCGGGCGCGCCGGCCTGGTGGACTACAAACTGCGCCGCGACCCGTCCCTGAAAGGGCTGGTCGGGCACGGCTGGCGCTTCGTGAAGTACCGCCACCTGCGGCGTATGGCCGAACTGCCTGTCATCAACCGGGATACCTGGGCCGAGCAGCTCAACAGCGATCCGATTGACGGGCTGGAACAGCAGATGGCGATGTTTTAAAAACATTGCGGCAATCTCCGGTTCGGGGATTGCCGCAAATTGTTTGGTCTAAATAGCTCAAGGCGTCGGCGAGGGCGGGAAGGGCGTGATGCTCGGAGTCGGTGTCGGCGGGGGTGTATCGGTCGGGGTGGGCGGCTCCGGCGTATTGGATGGGGGCGGCGTGAACGATGGCGGAGGCGTTGGCGTCGGCGAGGGGGTCGAAGTGGGCGTCAAGGTCGGTGTGGGGGTCGGGGTCGGCACCCGGATCTCGAGGGTGATCTTGCGTTCGGCGTAACCTTCGTTTTCCGTGCTGAAGACGGTCAGGCGCAGGGTAATGAAGCCGTTGTTTTCATCGGTCAGTTCCAGTTCGGTCAGTTTCGCCACCGAAGCGATCGGGGTGCGGTTGTCGTCCACCAGCGTTTCCCACTGGACCGGCTCCCGTCCCTTGCCAACTTCCAGCTTCCAGGATTTGAAATTATCGCCGGCCGCGAGACCGAAAATTTCGATCTGGCCTTCTTCGATGGTCTGGCCGTCTTTCAGGTTGCTGAACTCGATCTTCGGACGCGGGTCATTCTCGCGGCATTCCCGGTTGGGCGCGAAACGAACGTTGCGGGAGTAGCCGTTGCTCTCCAGCCAGTTTTTCCCGTCCCCGGTCTGGAGCCATTTGCGGCCCCATTCATCCGTGACGCGCATGACCGCGTCTTCCTCGATGAAATCGGCGCAGGCGGCGGAGGCTTCCAGCCCGGTCCAGGTATCGAATTTGATCTTGCGCCACAGGTCATCGCCCGGTCCCAGCGGCGGCTGGTCGAGGGCAAAGATTTCGAGGCGTTGGCTGTTGCACCATTGGGAGGGTTCGGTCCCAGATGCGGCGCAGATGATCTTTTCAGTGATGCCTGCCGGCCGGATGAACGGGGAGGGGTTGCCTCCGGTCAACTGCGGGACGGCGAACTGCATGAATTGGGACCAGATCGGGGCGGCTCCGCTCAAGCCGGTGGTGTTTTGCATCGGGGTGTAATCGGCGTTGCCAACCCAGACGCCCACGGCCAGGTCGGGAGTGTAGCCCATCGTCCAGTTGTCGCGGAAATCGTTGGTCGTGCCGGTTTTGGCCGCGGCGGAGAAGGGCAGCGCCAGCACCGAATTGCGGCCAAACATCCAGGCGCGGGCTTCGTTATCCGACAGGATGGACGAGATCAGGTAAGCGTGTTCGGGCCGGATGACTTGATCGCCGACTCGAGTCTGGTTTTCGAAGACCAGTTCACCGTTGTGGTCCACGATCTTCGAAATCGCCACGGGCGGGATGCGCTGACCGCCGTTGGCGAAGACGGCGAACGCGCCGGTCATCTCGTACAGGCTGACGTCGCCGCCGCCGAGGGTGAGGGCCAGGCCGTAATCGTTGCGGGTAAAGCTGGTGATGCCCAGCCTTTCGGCCATGCCGATCATGCCGTCTTTCTGGGACGTTTCCGGGTCGTCGTAAATGCCGATGAAGTCCAGGGTCTTGACCGCCGGGATATTGAACGAATTGGCCAGCGCCGTGCGGACAGTGACCGGGCCGTGGAACTTGCCGTCATAGTTGACCGGGATGTAGGGCGGGCGCGGGTCGTTCGGGTCGCCGGAGGGCGGGAAATCGGTCGGGACGTCCCAGATCAGGGTGGCGGGCGTCCAGCCTTTTTCGAAGGCGGCGACGTAGGTGATCGGCTTGATGGACGAACCCGGCTGGCGGGTTGGGCTGTCGGCCATGTTGACCTGGCCGTCTATGGCTTCGTTGTCGAAATCCGCCGAGCCGACCATCGCCAGGATCTCCCCGGTCGAGGGCCTGATTGCCACCAACGCCCCGTTGGTCACATTTTGGGCGGCCAGGGAAGCCACCTGCTGCGAGACGATCTGTTGGGCGGCATCCTGCAATGTGGGGTCAATCGTCGTGTAAACCGTAAACCCGGAGCGGTAGATGATCTGGGCGTCGAACTGGGCTTCGAGCTGGCTGCGGACGAACTGGACCCAGTGCGGGTATTTGATCTTGACTTCCGGCGCGTTGAAAACGTAATCCCGCATTTCGGCCGCAGCCACGGCGGCGTTGGCCGCGTCTATGCAGACCGGCTGGGGGGAGTTGCTGACGTAGATACAGCCCTTCTGCTGCGAATCCTGGAACATCAGGACCAGCACCGTCTCCTGGCGTTTGAGGGTGATTTCGCGGTTGGTGTAAACGTCGTAGATCGAGGGGGATTGCGGCAGGCCAGCCAGGAATGAAGCCTGCGAGAGGGTCAGCTTGTCGGCGGTGGTGTCGAAATAGGTCTCGGCCGCGGCTTCCACGCCGTAGGCCAGGTTGCCGTAATAGGATTCGTTGAGGTACAGTTCGAGGATGTCGTCTTTGCTGTAACGGCGGGTGATTTCCGCTGCCAGGATGATCTCACGCGCCTTGCGTTCGTAGGTTTGCTCGAAGCGTTCATCGGTCAGCAGGAGCATACGCGCCAGTTGCTGGGTGATGGTCGAAGCGCCGGAGACGATCTCACCGCTGGTGTAGTTCTGCCACAAGGCGCGGATCAGGGCGACCGGGTCGAAGCCGGGATGGCTGTAGAATTCCTTGTCTTCGGTGGCAATGGTCGCGGCGACCAGGTAAGGGGATATTTTTCCGAGCGGCACGTAGGTGCGCCGCCCGGCAGTGGGATCGAGGATCTCGTAGAGCAGGTTGCCGTTCCGGTCGAGGATGCGGGTGGTCTCGAACTGGGAGGCGCGCTCGCGTAATTCACCCACATCGGGCAGGGCGGAGGCGATGCGGTAATACTGGTACAGTCCCCAGGTGCCGAGCAGCAACCCGGTCAGCACCATCCCGAATACGACCAGGATGGCGATCCGCAGCAGGCAGCCCAACCCCCGGCGGAGATCGCTGCTACGGGTTGGCCGCTGCTTGTATTGGATGGGCTGGCGGGGGGAAGCCGGCAGCGGGCGCGGCGGGGTGGTGGACGAGGGGCTGTATGCCGCCGGGGAGACGCGGGTCCCGTCCAGGTCGGTTTCGTTGACGCGGCGCGGCAGGGGCATGCCGTTCTGGTCTACGGCGGGGACGGAATGGCGCGGCGGTTGGGTGGATTGAGGGGGAGGGGGAGCAGGAGGGGTCTGGGTGGCGGGAACTTCGTCTACGGGCGCGGCAGGCTCGGAGTCCGGGGCCGCTCCGGCGCGGGTGCGCCACCAGTCGTCTGGATCGGCGTTGATGTCTGTGTCCGGGTCCACCGGCAGGTCTGGCAGGGTTTCGTCTTCCGAGGCGAGCAGCCGCTTGAAGCGTTCGCGCGGGTCTTCCTGCGAGTCTTCGTTCTCTGGAGGGTTGGGGAGGGTCATAGGTGTCTAGGTGGACGGTTTGCTCATGACCAGCGCCGTCCACTTGCCTTTCATTACAGTTTCGTTGCGCTGATTAATGACGCTCAACACGATCACGATGGTTCCCCCTCCCAGGCGCGACACAACTTTGGTTTCGACAACTTCGACTTCGACGTGGAGGGTGTCACCAATAAACGTGGGCTTGGAGAATTTCCACTCGTTGATCTCGCGGAAGGCCAGCACCGTGCCTTCGAGGACGCCGGTGCGCATGACCAGGCCGGAGGCAATGGACAACCCCAGCAGGCCGTGGGCAACGCGCTGGCCGAAAGGGGTTCCCTGGCTGAATTCGGCGTCGGTGTGGATCTGGTTGTAATCGCCGGAAAGCCCTGCAAAGGTGACGATGTCGTTCTCGGTCACGGTGCGCCCGACCGAGATGATCTTCTGGCCGATTTCGAACTCTTCGAAATACATTCCGCGGGTGGCAGGCAGAGTAGTCATAATCGCTCCATTCGAGTGTCTGGGGTTATTCTAGCACAAAGAACACATCGGAAGCGTGAAAGCCTCTCAACGGCTCAAGAATGGGTAGAGCAGCACGAACATGAGGCTGCCCACAAAACAGGTGACGATCATCACCGGCAGGCCGCGCTTGTTCCACAACTTCGAGGTGATGGGATTTTTGGTGCGCTCAGACAGGGAGGCCACAAAAACATTGGCGGTGGAACCGATGATCGTCCCATTGCCCCCGAACCCCGCCCCGAAGGCCAGCGCCCACCATAACGGCTGGATATTGATCCCTTCCAGTTCCAGTTCTGCGAAGACGGGGATCAAGGCGATGGTAATGGGGATATTGTCCACAATGGCAGACAGCCCGGCCACGACCCAGATGGTGATCACCCCGAACAGGACCGGCGAGAGGTTTCTGGCCCGCCCGATCAACCCGGCCAGTTGGTGCAGGATGCCGGAGGCTTCCAGCCCGCCGACCATGACGAACAACGCGCCGAAGAAGATCAACACGTTCCATTCGATGCGTTGCAGGGTTTTGTGAAGGTCGGGCTGCACCCAGACCAGCGCGATTGCAGCCGCGCCCAGGGCTATGAATGACGGCTGGATATGCAGCGAATGGTGGATAAAGAAAAACACCAGCGCAAAGCCAAGCACGACCAGCACACGCTGGATCGTTTTCCGGTCATTCAGCGCATCATTGGGGTCAAGCTTCTGGACTGCATCCAAATTGGACGGTATCTTCCCCAAATCGACGCGAAAAAGATAGCGAAGCAGGAACAGGGCCGCGACCCAGGAGATGAGGACGACCGGCAGCGAATGGGTCAGGAAATCGTTGAAAGAGTAACCTGCAGCCGAGGCGATCAAGACGTTGGGCGGGTCACCCACCAGCGTGGCAACACCGCCGGTATTCGAAAGCAGGGCTTCGGCCATCAGGTACGGGATCGGGTTGAACCCCATGATCTCGCTGATAAGCACCGTGACCGGGGCGATCAGGACCACCGTCGTCACGTTGTCGAGAAACATCGAAAGGACGGTCGTCACAATACCCAATAAGAACATCAGGCGCACGGGCCGCCCTTTCGAGAGGCGCGCTGCCCAGATAGCCAGGTATTCGAAAAAACCGGTCGGTTCCAGCAACGCCACCAGCGCCATCATGCCAAACAACAACCCCAGGGTATTGAAATCCATGGCCGCGATGGCTTCATCCTGCGAATAGAATCCAAAAACCATACCGGCTCCCACCATCAATACCCCGTCGGCAATCCCCACGATACTGCGATTGATCTTTTCAGTAAAAATCAAGTAGAGTGCCACTGTAAAAATCAACCCCGCCACAATCATAGACGCCATATTATTCTCCCGAAGCAACGTCCCAATTTTCAAGGATCCCCGTCCCGATGTCCACCCGCGAGACGATCCCCACCAGGCGCTTCTCCGAGTCCACCACCGGCAACTCGTTCAATTTATGCTGGTGAAGCAGGGCGAAAGCCCGGGAAAGACCGCAGGTTTCGTCCACGTAAACAGGCGCTTCCATCACCTCGACAACTTCCTTTGAAACCACTTCCCTCGAGGGCCGGACATCCTCCACAGCCCCAAAATCCCGGACAAAATCAAAATCCTCCATCAACCTTGTGAAATCCGGCAAAACCAATGAGAGGACATTCCTCAATTGGAGAACACCCACCAGCTTCCCCGCGGCATTCACGACCGGCAGCGTACCGACGTGATGCTCCACGAATTTCCGGGCTGCATTCCCAACACTTTCGTCCACCTGCACAAAAAACACCTTTGCCTTCATAAAATTCTTGACGATCATAGTCTGGCCTCCGAATTCGATAGTGAACGACAACGCAAAAAGAATTCTAGCATATAATACCCACGGCTGAACACCTGCCCTGGCGGGCGGTGCCAGGGAATTGCGCCTTCCTTCTCGTAAAAAAGCGCAATTTTCAACCGGCCAGGGTATAAAACCTTTGACCTCTGCCCCAACTGCCCGTACAATAAGAATTGATGCGCGACTGGTACCTGGGTCAGGGCGACCCGCTCTCACTGACGATTGCAGCCGACACCCGACTTTCGGAGGCGGATTACGCCAACGACCATATCTGGGAATTGCACCTGGATAGAGGCGACCCGGCCGCCCTGGCAGCGCGCACAACCCTGGGATTGCGCGCCCGCTCCCTGCGGGTCTTTCCCCGCTTCTCCCTGGACGGGAAAACTGTCACCGCGCCGACGGAGTTCGCCGCCCCGCCGCGTCTGCGCCGTTTCCACCCCAACTTTTTGCAACTGAACTATTCGCCCTTCACCGGCATCGAAGTCCGGGCTGATTACTGGGCCGCCGAACCTCACGCCCTTGCCGGGCGGCTGGTGCTCACCAACCACAACTTAAAGCCGGTCCACATGAAACTGGAAATGTGCGGGCTGCTGGTCCCGCTCGACGGGCAGAACCTGTCCCCGGTCAAGCTGCAACTGGTGAACGCGCTGGCCGGCCAGGCCGGGGACCTCGCCCCGGTACTCTTCCTGACCGGCGGGCCGGAACCCGGCCCCGGCCCGTATCCCTCGCTGATGTTGGAAATAGACTTGCTCGACGGGGCGACCCGCCAGTTCACCTGGGCGCTGGCCTCCCTGCCCGAGCCGCCCCAATCCTTCGACCTGGCGCGGCGCACCGCGGCCCGTCCCTGGGCAGCCGAGCGGACCCGCATCCAGATGGTCCACGAGCGGGATGTGGTGGACATCCAGACCGGCGACCCTGACTGGGACGCGGCCCTGGCCTTGAGCCAGAAAGCGGCCCTGGGCCTGCTGCACCGGAGCGAGGCGCTGCCCCATCCATCCTTTGTGCTGGCCCGCCAGCCGGACCACGGCTATTCCCGCAAAGGCGACGGCAGCGATTACCAGTACTTGTGGAACGGGCAGCCCCCCCTCGAAGCTTATTACCTGTCCACCCTGCTGCCGGGGGCCGCGCAGGTGATGAAGGGTATCCTTAAAAATTACCTGGCTGTGCAAACCGAAGACGGCGAAATAGATTGCAAACCTGGCCTGGGCCGGCAGCGCGGCAAGTTCCTGGCTGCGCCGTTGCTGGCCAGCCTGTCCTGGCAGGTCTACGAACAGACGGACGACAGCGCCTTCCTGGAAGACATCTTCCCGGGGCTGCTCAAGTTCTTCTGGGCCTGGTTCTCGCCCGAAAACGACCGCGACCGCAACGGCCTGCCCGAATGGGAACACGCCATCCAGACCGGTTACGAGGACAACCCGCTCTTCAACGGCTGGTACGAGTGGGCGCAGGGCGTGACCATCAACAGCGTCCAGACGCCCACCCTGGCGGCCATGCTCTACCGTGAAGCCGCCTGCCTGGAAAAAATGGCCGAAGTCCTGAACCGCAGGAATGACATACTCGTCATCCGCAAACAGGCCGAAACCCTGGGCCAGGGGGTGCAGGCTTGCTGGGATGACGGGCGGGCCTCCTACGTTTACGTGGACCGCGACACGCATTTGAGCCTGCGCTCGCGGGTTATCACCCAGCGGCAGGTGGCGGCGCAGATCCCGGCAAAAAAGACATTCAAGGACCCGGTGCGCTTGTTGTTCCGCATCCAGATGGATTCGCAGACCACGACCCGGCCGCGTATCCTTATCAAAGGGCGGTTGAAGGGCAAATTCCAGAACGAGACCCTCGAACGCGACGACTTCCGCTGGAACCCGGGCGGGGCGGTGGCCACCAGCCAGAAGGTTTTTACAGAGTTGAGCGAGATCCAGGTCGAGGGGCTGGGGCGCAAGGACCGCATCCTGGTCCAGACGGTGGACCTGTCGGTCGAAGACCAGACCCTGCTCGTGCCGCTCTGGGCCGGCCTGCCGGACGAACATGCGGCGCACGCCATCGTCCACCGGGCGGTGATGGACGCGGGGCGGTTCAGCCGTCCATACGGGATACCGGCCTGCCCGTCCGTGGCCGAGGCGGGAGCCGACCAGGTCTGCCTGAACGTCCACCTGCCCTGGAACCAGTTGATCGGGGAGGGGCTGCTGTCCTACGGATACCGGGAGCAGGCTGCCCGTCTGGTGGCGCGGATCATGGGCGCGGTCATCCAGAATTTGAAAGATAACCGCGCTTTCTATCAGTATTATCACGCCGAGAGCGGCCTGGGGATCGGCGAACGCAATGCCCTCAACGGGCTGGCTCCGGTGGGGTTGTTCCTGAAGGCTCTGGGGGTGGAGGTGGTCTCCGAGCGCAAAGTGCGCCTGGAAGGGCTGAACCCGTTCCCGTGGCCGGTTACGGTAAAATACAGGGGCCTGACGGTCCACCGCCATTTTGAACAAACCGATATCACTTTCCAAAACGGGCAGAAGGTTACAGTGAAAGACCCGGCTCCCTGCCTGGTCACAATGGAGTAATTGCATTGATCGAGTCGCTAAGTCCTATTTTACGAGTAGAAGAAATCATCATCAGTTTACTGCTCATTTCGGCGCTGGTTGCGATTGCAGCCAACCGGCTGCGCATCCCATACACGGTGGGGCTGGTGCTCATCGGCCTGGCATTGACGATTGTCCCTCGCCAGGAAATTGACAGCCAGGATGTTTCCACCATCATCATGGCCTTGCTGGTGCCGCCGCTGGTGTTCGAGGCCGCCTTCCACCTGCGGCTGGACGATCTGCGCCGCGACCTGGGGTTTATCCTGCTCCTGGCTATCCCGGGCATGATCCTGACCACGGTGATGGTCGGCGGGGTGGTCTCCTGGGGTACGGATATTGCCCTGGCCCCGGCCATGGTTTTCGGGGCCTTGATCGCTGCAACCGACCCGGTGGCCGTGGTGGCCCTGTTCCGCCGCCTGGGAGCGCCCAAACGTTTGCAAGTGCTCCTGGAAGGCGAGAGTCTTTTCAACGACGGGACCGCCATCGTCATGTTTGGGATGATGGTGGCCATAGCCGAAACCGGCCACTTTTCATTGACCGAAAGCCTGACCCAATTCCTGCGCGTGGCTGGCGGCGGGGCCTTGGTCGGGATCGTGCTGGGGATGCTCATTTCCCAACTCATCGGGCGGATTGATGACCCGCTGGTCGAAACCACGTTGACGACCGTGCTGGCCTTCGGGTCTTACGTCATCGCAGAACTGTTGGGGGTCAGCGGTGTGCTGGCGGTGGTGGCGGCCGGCATCCTGAACGGGAATGTCGGACCGAGCGGCATGTCGGCCACGACCCGGGTGGTGGTCTTCAATTTCTGGGAATATTTCGCCTTCCTGGCCAACTCACTGATCTTCCTCGTGATCGGGCTGGTGATAGACATCCATTTGCTGTTTGAAAACTGGGAAGCGATCGGGGTGGCGATCCTGGCCGTGCTTGGGGCGCGGGCTGTCAGTATTTACGGGTTTTCCTTCTTTGGCAAAAATATCAGTTGGAAGTGGCGTCATATCCTTTATTGGGGGGGCCTGCGCGGGGCCATCTCCCTGGCCCTGACGCTGACCATCCCTGCCGCCATTGCAGGATCAGAGAGTCTTAAAGCAATGGCTTTCGGGGTGGTGCTTTTTACCCTGCTGGTCCAGGGTTTTTCAATGGACTGGCTTTCGCGTAAATTGAAACTGGTGGAGCGGTCTCACATGCAGGAGGAATACGAACGCCGCCATGCCCGTTTTGTGGCGTCCCGATCAGGCTACGAATATTTACAGCGCTTGAGCCGCCAGGGGTTGATCTCGGAACACACCTGGCAGCGCCTGTCGAAAATCCTCGAACGCCAGAACCAGACCCTGGTGGATGCCGTGCGGGATGTGATTACTTCGAACCCGTCTGTGGAAGCCGAGGAACTCGATACGGCCCGCCGGGAGGCCCTGCGCGCCCAGCGGACTGCCCTCACCGGCCTGCTGCGGGATGGGGTGATTTCTGAAGAGAATTATTCCCAACTGGTCGGCGAAGTGGATGCCGCCCTGACCGAGCAAGGCCTGGTCTGGTCGGAACTCCTTCAGGCCGGGAATTCGTCCATGCTGCCCGTGGATCAAATGATGGCCGCCGTTATCCAGGAACCGGACCTGGAAAGCGCCCTCAATGCCCTGACCAAGATGGGGCTGACGGTGATCCACCTGCCGAGTTCGGGGGGCTTCCTGGCCCGGCGGAACGTCACCCTGCTGATCGGCCTGCCCGAAGGCCGCGAACAGGCCGCGGTCCAGGCTTTGCAGCGCAGTTGTCGCAAGCGGGTGGAATACCTGTCGGAACCGTTCCGCGAATCCCACCTGCCGCTGGCTGCGCCCATTCCCGTCACGGTTGGCGGTGCGACGATTTTTACGTTCGAGGTGGAGTCCTATGAAGAATTCTAAGGACATGCGCCTGATCGTTGCCGTCGTCCACGATACAGACAGCGAACCGATCCTGCAGGCCCTGTTGGCTGAAAAATATAGCGTGACGCGGATCGCCTCGACCGGCGGGCTGCTGCGCCGGGGTAACACGACGATGTTGATCGGTGTGGATGCAGAGAGGGTTCCGGGCGCGATGCACCTCATCCGCGAGCATAGCGCGCCGCCAATTGATCCCGGCCTGAAACGGGCGACCGTTTTTGTGCTCAAGATTGACCGCTTCGAGCAGGTATAGAGGGAGCGCCGCCATGAAAATGCTGATCGCCATCCTCAAAGACAACCACGCCGAGCCGGTCTCCCAGGCGCTGACCGCGGCCAATTTCCGCGTCACCCGGGTCGCCTCCACCAGCGGATTCCTGCGCCGGGGCGTGGTCACGCTCTTCCTGGGCATCGAGGACGGGCAGGTGGACGAGGCCATCGAGATCATCCGCGCCACAGCGCCCGAGGCGGATAACCCGCAGGATGCCCGCGCCACCATCTTCGTTACCCCGGTCAAGAAGTTCGTGCAGATCTAGCGCCAGCGCAGGGGGCGCTGTTTTTAGCGCAAGAAAATCTCACCACAGAGATCGTAACGCGGAGAGATCGTAATGCGGAATTTATTCCGCAACCAAAAGGCGACATAAATGCCTGTCCTGCCTGCGCCTGCCGAAGGGTCGCGTTACAAGATTTGCGCGCACAATGCAAATATTGAGCGGTAATACTATAAAGAGCATGGAGATTTCCAAAGGGGGTTCTCGGTGAACTCTGTGTTCTCTGTGGTAAATCTTTTTACCCCAAAATAAAGTTATCTATCAGCCGCGTTTTCCCTACATACACTGCCATCGAGAGCAGCGCCCTGCCTTCGATCTCATCCGCCTCCTTGAGCGTCTCGAAATCCGCGCAGGAGACGTATTGCAGGCGGGCCAGCGGTTCGGCGTTGACCGTCTCAGCTACGAGCCGGCGCAGGGTCTCGCCGCTGCGCTCGCCGTCCTCGTGGGCAGAGCGGGCCGCGCTCAAGGCGCGGAACAGCACCGTGGCGGCCTTGCGCTGCTCAGGGTCGAGGTAAGTATTGCGGCTCGACATCGCCAGCCCGTCCGGTTCGCGCACGATTGGGCAAATGACGACCTCCAGCGGGAAGTTCAGGTCTTGCGCCATGCGCTGGATGACCGCCGCCTGCTGGGCGTCCTTCTGGCCGAAGTAAGCCCGGTGCGGCTGGACGGCGTTGAACAGTTTGGCGACGACGGTCGTCACACCCCGGAAATGGCCGGGACGCATCGCCCCTTCGAGCGGCTCCGTCAGCGCCTCCACCTGGACCCAGGTCTGGTAGCCGTTTGGATACATGACCTCGGCTGTGGGCGTCCACACCAGGCTGACGCCTTCGTCCGAGAGCAGGCGCAGGTCACGCTCCAGGTCACGCGGGTAACTGGACAGGTCCTCGGTGGGCGCGAACTGGGTCGGGTTGACGAAGATGCTGACGGCCACGCTGTCGCAATCCTGCCGGGCGCGGCGGACGAGCGAGAGATGCCCCTCGTGCAGGTAACCCATGGTGGGCACGAGGCCGACCTTCCCGTCCAGGATGAGCCGGGCGGAGCGCAGTTCGTCCAGGGTGGTAACGATCATCATCGGTTTTACAGGGGAGTCCATAGGCTAATTTCCGTGTTGACAACTAGAAAATATTTGCTACACTAAGTATAACGTTTCCGATTAGATTAGAGAGGAGCAAATTATCATGGCTTATGAGTACAAAAATTCAAAGGGTCAAACTTACTACCTGCACGCCAAGAAAGTGACCCGCTCGACCGGCAAGGAATCCACCCTGTTCTTCTTCGCGCGCGATGTCCGCGCTGCCGAGGCCCTGGATGCGGTCCCTGCCGGCTATGGCGTTGCCGAAATGAAGACGGGCATGCCCGTACTCAAGAAGAAATAACCCGCATTATTCCTGGCAAACCACACTACGGAGGATAAATAACATGCCTGCACTAAACCGCGTTCAACTGATAGGGTACCTGGGAAAGGACCCCGAATCCCATTACACACCAACAGGCAAGAAAGTGGCTCATTTCAGCATGGGCGTCACCCAGCGCTGGAAAGCCGCCGGGGAAATGAAAGAATACACCGAATGGGTCAACGTGGAAGCCTGGGGACGGTTGGGCGAAGTCTGCCAGGAATACCTCAGAAAGGGCAGTCTCGTTTACCTGGAAGGCCGCTTGAAGACCGACCGGGTGGAAGACAAAGGAGAGACTCGCTACTACACCAAGGTGGTCGCTCTCAGCCTGCAATTCCTCGACCGGAAAGCCGCCGAGGAACCGATGACGACCATCGAAGAAGAAGCCGCAGACTACGAAGCCTAAATCGTTCGAACAGGAGACCGGGCAATGGAGATGCCCGGTCTTTGTTTTAATCACTGATGTTACGCCCGCACGGGGACAAAGCCCCCGCGCTATTCATACGAGTGTGACTAAAGCCAGTTGGCTGTTTTGTCACCCCTTCCTTCGTCAGGGCAAGCTCTGAGCGGAGCGAAGGGTCTCAACGCTCAAGAATGAGATTCTTCGCTTCGCTCACACCGTCCCGGTGTCCTTCGGGAGAATGACATCTACCAGGTTTAGTCACACCCTATTCACACTTAGAGCCTATCCCAAATTAAATTTTTAACGCAAAGGCGCGAAGACGCCAGGCAGTTTTAGAAAAATGGGAGCAAAAGAAGACCCATTGACTCGCTTCCAAAAGGGCTCAAGGTCAATTTTGACGCAGTGGAAATGCCAAAAAGCTTCCAAAAAATAATCCCTTTGCGTCTTTGTGACTTTGGGCTTTGCGTTAAAGAATTTCGGGTCTACCGTTTTTAACGGGAAAACCTTTTGAAACACGAAGGAACACAAAGGTAACGAAGGGAAAACATGTCTGTCATTGCGCCTTTTCTCCCTTTGAGAGACTTCGTGTACTTTGTGTTTAGGCTCGTTCCCGTTAATTAAGGGAGAGCCAGATTTTTCGGATAGAGCCTAAGGAGTCGTGTAAAAACAACTTCCGTTTTTCGCGTGGGGTGAGCGGGGCTGAAGCCACCTGCTCAGTTCGTGGAAGCCCTTTGGGCTGGCGCAACGAGTCGGTTTCAACCGACTTCCATGAACTGAGGCAGGACTTTAGTCCGACGAATATAAGCGAGAGGAAATCCGGAATCGGGAAGTTGTTCTTACACAAGCCCTAAGTACAGCATTGCAGGAATACATTCCGATTTTCATCCGCGAATTTACGCTGATCTCCGCTAATCTGTTCGAAAATTAGCGAGAATTCGCGAAGACTTGTCCTGAGATTGACGAAGGATCAGCGGATGAATCGCCAGGGAAACTCGGACCAAAATTATGAAACGCTGTACTTAGCCGCCACAGGCGGCTTTGCAAGAGCAGCCCGACGGTTTTATCGTCGGGCTGCGTAACATCAGTAGATATTATCGCTGATAACACGCAAACACCGTCCCGAAGGATTGTTTCGAACACTCCAGGGCTTAATGGCAACCCTTCGGCAAGCTCAGG
>DIDQ01000121.1 GCA_002418215.1 Anaerolineales bacterium UBA5796 | reverse complement strand
CGCCCAGCGCCCGTTGCCGTCCATAATGATGGCAACGTGTTGAGGGATTTTTTGATCGGGGGAGTTTTCCGAAATCGAAGGCATAGGGGGCAGGAAACGCTTAAACTTCCAGGATTTCTTTCTCTTTGACCTGCCCGATTCTTTCGATATCGGCCACGAAGCGGTCGGTCATCTTTTGCACTTCTTCCTCGCCGCGTTCGAGTTCGTCCTTCGAGATGAGTTTTTCGTCCTCGAAGTCTTTCAAATCCTTGATCAGGTCACGGCGGATGTTGCGCACAGCCACCCGCGCCTCTTCGAGCCGGTTGTGGACGACCTTGACCAGGTCACGGCGGCGTTCTTCGTTCAACGGTGGAAGGTTCAGGCGGATGCTCTGGCCGTCGTTATTGGGAGTCAGGCCCAGGTCCGAGGCCAGGATCGCCCGTTCGACGGCTTTCAGCGAAGCTTTGTCGAAGGGTTTGATCAGCAGGCTGCGCGGCTCGGGGACGCCAATCGTCGCCAGTTGCATCAGGGGAGTGGGTACGCCGTAATATTCCACAGAAAGTCTTTCAACCAAAGCAGGGGTGGCGCGCCCGGTGCGGATGGTCGCCAGGTCATCTTGCAACGACTGGAGTGCGCCGTTCATGCGCGATTCGCCCTCTTTGAGAATATCTTTGATCACCTCGGCCTCCTGGCTGCGTAAAATTCATTTGCATAAGGATACCCTAAAACCTAAAAAAATGCTACGCCCCCACCTGAAGCGGCGAGTTTTTGAAGCGGATTGAGAGACTCGCGGCCCCCAGACGGACACCTCCCGCCGGGCATTTTCCTGGCGGGAGGTGTGGTCCCCTGCGGTTCGCACCGGGACTTCAGCCTGTTACCAGCGTCCCGACCTTCTCGCCCATCAAAGCGCTGTGCAGGGCGTTCGCGTCCCACAGGTTGAGCACCAGGATGGGGATGTTGTTTTCCATGCAGTGCGAAATGGCGGTGCTGTCCATCACTTCGAGGCGGCGGTTGAGCACGTCAATATATGTCAGTTCCTCGAATTTTACAGCCTCCGGGTTCTTCTTGGGGTCAGAGTCGTACACGCCGTCCACTTTGGTGGCCTTGATGACCACCTCGGCCCCGATCTCGGTGGCCCGCAGGGCGGCGGCGGTGTCGGTAGAGAAATACGGGTTGCCGGTCCCGGCGCTGAAAATGACCACGCGGCCCTTCTCCAGGTGACGGATGGCCCGGCGGCGGATGTACGGTTCGGCCACGGCCCGCATCTCGATGGCCGACTGGACCCGGGTGTAAACGTCTTGCCGTTCGAGGGCGTCCATCAGCGCCAGAGCGTTCATCACGGTTGCCAGCATGCCCATGTAATCGGCGGTGGCCCGGTCCATGCCGCGCTTGAGGCCCTGCTTGCCGCGCCACAGGTTGCCCGCCCCGATCACGATGGCGATCTCCACCCCCAGATCGTAGACATCCTTGATGCGCTTGGCAATTGCGTCGGCTTCGCTGATGTCTATCCCCAAGCCGTCTTCGCCGCCCAGGGCCTCGCCGCTGAGTTTCAGCAGGATACGCTTATACTTAAGTTCGCTCGTCATATAACTCCTTTTGAGTTGTAAAAAAAGGCCAACCGGTTGGGTTGGCCTTTTTATCCTTATTCACCGACGCTTTCACCAAGTTCCCATCGTTGGAAACGGCGGACGACGATGTTTTCGCCGATCTTGCCGATCTGCTCGTGGAGCAGCTTCTCGATGGTCAGGCTTTCATCGCGGATGTAGGGCTGGCGCAGCAGGCAGACTTCGTCTTTGTACTTTTCGAGCCGGCCCTCGACGATGCGGTCGAACATCTTTTCGGGTTTGCCTTCTTCGACAGCGCGGGCGCGGGCGATCTCGGCTTCGTGGTCGAGTTCGGCCTGGGGTATCTCATCTGCAGCGATATAACGCGGCGAACTGGCCGCGATCTGCAGGGCCACCTCGTGGGCGAAGGTGCGGAAGTCTTCGGAGCGGGCGACGAAATCGGTCTCGCAGTTGACTTCGACCATCACACCCACGCGTCCACCGCCGTGCGAATACAGTTCCACCGCGCCGTTCGATGCCTCGCGGTCGGCGCGCTTGGCAGCCGTGGCCATGCCTTTTTCGCGCAGCCAATCCACGGCCTTCTCGAAATCGCCGTTGGCTTCGGTCAGGGCCTTGCGGCAGTCCAATATCCCGGCTCCGGTAGCGCCGCGCAGTTCCTTGATCATTTCAGTTGTAATTTCCATGTTCCAGCCTTCTACAGATTTATTCGCTTACAGCGTCTTCGGGCTTGTCGCCGGTTTCTTCTTCACCGCCAACCACGTTCTCGGCGGCTTCAACTTCGACTTCTTCTTCGTCTTCGACCTTGCGGCTGATCTTGGCCAGTGTGGCCTCGCCAAGCAGTTCTTCGTCTCCAAGTTCGTCTTCGTCCATGGCCGGCGCGGGACGGGCCATACGTTGGGCCGGCGTCGCAACAGGTTTGGTCTCGTCTTCAGCCGCTTCGTCTTTGCGCATCGCCTTGCCCTCCAAGACGGCATCAGCCATCCTGCCCACCAGCAGTTTGATGGCGCGGATGGCGTCGTCATTGGACGGGACGACATAATCAATATTGGTCGGGTTGCAGTTGGTATCCACCAGCGCCACCACCGGGATGTCGAGCAAGTTGGCCTCATGGACCGCGGCCTCTTCACGGGAAACATCCACCACAAACAAAATATCCGGGACACGCTTGATGTTGCGCATACCAGACAGGCGCAATTCCAGGCGGTCGATATCGCGCTGGATCAGCAAGCCTTCTTTTTTGGTCAGGCGGTTGATCTCGCCGCTGTCTCGCAGTCGCTCCAGCCGTTCCAGTTCCTGGATGCGCTGGTAGATCGTGGACCAGTTGGTGAGCATACCGCCCAGCCAGCGTTCGGTCACGTAGGGCATACCGCAGCGGGTCGCTTCTTCGGCGATCGTTTCCTGGGCCTGGCGCTTGGTGCCGACGAACAGGATAACACCGCCCTGCGCCACAGAATCACGGATGAAATTGTACGCCTGGTTGAGGGTCTTGACTGTCTGTTGCAAGTCAATGATATGAATACCGTTGCGCTCGGTGAAGATGAACGGTTTCATGCGGGGGTCCCACTTGTTGGTACGGTGACCAAAATGCACACCACTTTCAAGCAGGGCCTTCATGGAAATAACGGCCATAGGGGAAACCTCCTTCGCGTTTGGCCTCCGCTTCCTTCATCCTGCCCGGCGACTGCGTCCATCAGGTCCGCAGCACGCACCGGCCAGTCCAGAAGCGTGTGAGATTGGGCAGTTTCATGCCTGCCCTCGGCAGAATTAGCCCCGATAACGGAGCGGGCGCAAGTATATCACAGGCTTTTGGAATCCGTCCAGCGGCTGTTAGCCGGAAGCGCAAACTTGCCTTGAGCCTGGTTGAGCGGCGAAGCCGGCAACCCGTCCTCTGCCTGATATTGACCTGCGCCGGGCAGCCCTGCGGGGTTGGATCGAGGCACTTCAGGGTGATCAGCAAATTCGGGTCCGAAAGGGATTCCCATGTCCCAATTCCAACCCATTTCAAAGCCTGTGGTGTAAAATATGAAGGTCAGATTAAAACGCCGCGACTGCGGCGTTCACTCAACCCAAAAGGAGAAAAATCCCCATGTTTCACACTCTAATCATCGCTGGCAACCTCGGACGCGACCCGGAGATGCGCTACACCCCCTCTGGAGCGGCAGTTACATCGTTTTCGGTAGCCACCAACCGCCAGTATACCGCCAGCAACGGTGAGACCGTCAAAGAGACCATCTGGTTCCGGATCTCGGTCTGGGGCAAGATGGCCGAGGTCTGCAACCAGTACTTGAGGAAGGGCAGCAAGGTGCTGGTCGAAGGCCGGTTGACGGCTGACCCGGCCACGGGCGGGCCGCGCTTATGGACCGGAAACGACGGGCAGGCACGCGCCTCGTTCGAAGTCAACGCCCAAACGGTCCGTTTCCTGTCCAGCCGGGGCGAAGTGGAAAGCTTCAGCCCGGGCGGCGGTGCGGGCAGCGGCGGCGGGGACGATTCTTACGGCATGCCGCCGGAAGACGACATCCCCTTCTAACCCCAGGAGCAGCGAATGACCCTTCCTCCCAAGCCGACCCAGCCCAACCTCGAAGTCTCGCCAGACCTGGAAATCGTCTACGCCAACCTGGCCCGCATCTCCCACTCCCCTGCCGATATCGTGCTGGATTTCGCCCACCTGCTGCCCGGCGAACAACGGGCCAGCGTGGGGGCGCGTATTGTCATGTCCCCATTGAGCGCCAAGCTGCTCTACCGCGCCCTGGCCGAGAACCTGTCCCGCTACGAGACCACTTTTGGCGAGATCAGGCTGCCGGGCAACTCCACCCTGGCCGACCGCCTGTTTGGGCCGTTCCAGAACCCTGAACCGCCCAAGTCAGAGTAACGATGCACAAACTCCAAACGATTGCTGATGAGATCCGGTCCGCCTTCGACGCCCAGACCACCGCCCGTGACCGCGCCCTGGCCCAGGCCCGCACGCTCACCCGCCACTGCGCGCTGGCCATACGGGCCGTCCACCGCGATGATAGCCAGGGGATGTCCGAAAACCTGGCCGAAGCCGTCAAACTCGCCAACGCCCTGCGCCACGACCTTGCCGACTACCCCGACCTGTATTTCGCCGGTTATACCCAGGATGCCCTCAAGGAGTACGTCGAAGCCAACATTACCTGCGCCCTGATCATGGACCAGCCCCTGCTAACCCCCCAGGACCTGGACGTGCCGCACGCCACTTACCTCAACGGGCTGGCCGAAGTGATCGGCGAACTGCGCCGCCGCAGCCTCGACATCCTCCGCCATGGGTACTCCCAGGAAGCCGAACGCCTGCTCAGCCACATGGACGAAATCTACTCCGTGCTGGTCACCATGGACTATCCAGACGCCATCACCAACGGCCTGCGCCGCCAGACCGACGTGGCCCGCAGCATCATCGAGCGCACCCGCGGCGACGTCACCTTCAGCCTGCGCGGCGAACACCTGGAACGGTCCATCTCGAAGCTGGTAGACCAGTTGGGCGACGAGACGGTCGCCGGGACGCTAAACCTCCCGCCCGGTGAAGACGCGAGCGCTTAGCTTATGGCAAACAAAGGCCGCCGCTACCCCCTGCTCATCTACCGGCACATGCTCAACCGTTGGTGGCCGGCAGTGCTGACCCTGGGTATCCTGCTCTGCGGTCTGGTCGGCGCGGCCTGGCTGGCCGAATGGTACTTCCCCCCATTCGAGAATCCCATCCCGAAAATCTCCACCATCCAGGGCGCGATCCTGCTCGGTGCCGGCTTCCTGGCTATACTATTGGGATGTTCCCTGCTTGTCATGCGCTCGGCGGCTTCCGTCCAGCCGTTCGAAGGCTACCTTCGAGTGTCCACACCTTTCCTGCGATTCAATGTCTCTTATAAGCGCTTCCTGCGCACTTACACCGCCAGCATGGGCGCGCTCTTCCCGCCCAAGAGCCTGTCCGGCTGGCGTCGTGAGATCATTTCCCCGCTGGCTGCGAAAACTGCGGTTGTGATCGAACTGCGCGGCTATCCCATGCCGCCGAACGTCTTGCGCGCCTTCCTCTCGCCGTTTTTTTTCAAGGACCAGACCCCCCACCTCGTGCTGTTGGTGCAGGATTGGCTGCGCTTCAGCACCGAACTGGAAAGCTTTCGCTCCGGCGGCATTCAGGGCGATTCGTCCCCGAGGCCGCGCCGTCGCGGGGGACTGCTCTCTAACCTGAACGATTCCCGCAAATGAATATCTATTTTGCCTGCTCCATTACCGGCGGACGCGAATTCGAGTCCGTTTACCAGGCCATTACCGCTGCCCTGCTGGACGACGGACATGACGTCCCCACTGCTCACCTGGCCGAGGCCGGCGTGGTCGCCCTGGAAAAGATCGTCCAGCCGGGGGATGTCTACCACCGGGACGTGACCTGGATCAGGGCCTGCGACGCGTTGATCGCGGAGGTCTCCACACCTTCGCATGGGGTCGGGTACGAGATCGGCTATGCCCTGGGGCTGGGGAAACCTGTCCTGTGCTGCCACCAGGCCGACCAGTCTGTTTCGAAAATGATCACCGGCAACCCCGACCCCAACCTGACCGTTGGGTCTTACAGCAGGGATGAGCAGGTTGTCCAAATTGTTCGCGAATTCCTGTCAAATATCCAGTCACGATTGTGAAGTTAATCACTAATAATCTGTGACTTTTGACTTTGTTTTATTCCCCCGCCTGGGGTATCATTCTAATTGGAGACGGAACACAGCACCTCCAAAAGCTCCTCACTGTCTCCTCCTTTGGCGAAGGCCTCCGCAGGGATCTCTCCCCCGGCGGAGGCATGTCGTTTAAGAGGGGTTGCCGGCCGGGAGCATGACCGTGAAGGTGGAACCCTCGCCCAGGGTGGATGAAACCCAGATTCGCCCCTGGTGGTTCTCCACAATAGATTTGACGATTGCCAGCCCCAACCCGGTGCCGGGCGTGCCGGATGGGATGTTGCTGGCCCGGTAAAATTTATCGAAGATATGGGGCTGCTCCAATTTGGGGATGCCGGGGCCGTTATCAATGACCTGTAAAATGACCAACTCTTCTTCGGCGCTCAAGCGCACGCTGACCTGCCCCCCTTCCGGGGTGTATTTGATGGCGTTGCCGATCAGGTTGTCCACCATCTGCCTCAAGCGAATGCGGCCGCCGCGCAGGGCAGGCACGCGGTCGGCAAAGGTGGCGGTTACCTCGATGCGCTTGCTGGCAGAAATGCCTCTCAGGTTTTCCAGTGATTGCTTGACGATCTCTTCCAGCTGGATTTCTTCCTTGCGCACGTCGAACCCGGCTTCGATCCGGCTCAGGTCGAGCAGGTCGTTGACCAGGCTGGTGATGTTGATCACGCCGGATTGGATGTGCTTCACGAAATCACGCTGCTGGTCGTTGAGCGGGCCGACGCGTTCGAGCAGTTCGGTGTATCCCAGCACCGCAGTCAGCGGGGAGCGCAGGTCGTGTGAAACCGTGTGGACGAAGTCATTTTTCAGCCGGTCGAGTTCTTTCAGGTGGGTAACATCTTGCATGGTAATGGCGGAACCCACCCCAGGGATGGGAGTGTACTGGGCGTTGAGCGTCTGCCCATCGTCCAGGTTGATCTCGTGGTATTTAAGCGTGTTCTGCCTGACGTGCTCGTAGAGGGTATTCATGTCGGGATGCTGGATGGCGTCCAAAAGGAACTGCCCTTCCAGGTCCTGGCTGCCCAATTTGAAGACCTGGCGCACGGCCTGGTTGACGAACAGGATGCGCGACTGCCCGTCCAGCAGGATGACCCCGCTGTCTATGTTGGCGAACACCATCGCAAACTTCTGGCGCTCGGCTTCCGAAATGGTGTAAAGCCTGGCATTCTCGATGGCGATGGCGGCATAATCCGCCAGGACGGACAGCAGGCGGGTATGCTGCTCGGTAAAGGTCTGGCTGCGCTGGCTGTTGAACACGCCCAGCACGCCTATGACGCCCGCTTTCAAGCGTAAAGGGACGTACACCAGGGCCTTCACGAAAAATGCAGTATTCACCCGTTTGAGGGACGATTCGTTCAGAACGAGGGGCATGCCGCTATCCACGACGCGGCCGGCCATCGAGCCTTCGACCGGGAGGCTCTCCAACCCGGAGGGGACTCTTTCGAAAATGCGGCCGGCGCGTGGGCGAAGTTCCTGCCGGTCGTCGGTAAGCAACAGCAGGCATCCTTCTTCGGCGCGGGTCAGGGTGACCGCATCGGTGACTACGTTCTGAAGCACCTGGCTGATTTCGAGCAGGCTGGTGATGTCTCGCCCGAGATTGAGCAGCCGTTCGAGGGCATCGACGCGTTCCTCCAGCGACGAAGTGGTGCGTTTGACCTCGCGGCGCACCCAGTCTCCGGTACGCACGGCGCGGGCCAGGCTTTTTTGGATCTTTTCGACGAGCATGTCGCTCGTCAGCGGCGGGACCAGGCAGCCATAAAGGCCATGGTTCATCGCCTGCTCATAAGTGCGCGGGTTGCCGTTCGAGGTCAAAAGGAGGATCGGCAGGGTGGGGAATCGGTCGAGCAGGATGGCGGAGATCGAAAGCCCGCTCTCCCCATCCAGGGTTTCGTTGATGACCACCAGCGAGGGGGTGCTCCCCAGCAGCGCCTTATCGAGCGATTTGGAATCCTGGGCGAGGGCCACGTCGAACCCGGCGTGCTGGAGGGCACGGTCGAACAACGGCCAGACGGCCGGGTCATCGAGCGCCAGGAGGATCAGGTCGGGTTTGGTCATCTATGTAAAACGGTCATTTCCGGGATGGTTCTTTGTTGGACGACGAGTCTCCGCGCAAAAGAGTCAACCCCTGATTCAGCGAAGACCGGACATCCTCAAGCGCCTTGTACTGCGAGCCTGTCAAATCGCCGTCTTTATTGTTCAGCAATTCGTCCACCGGCGCCAGGGCGCGTTCGAGGCTTTCGCGCACCTGGTTGTATAAGACGATCTGGCGCTGGGTATTGCGCTGTTCACTGGCGCGGCTCGAGTCGAGTGTCTGTTCGAGGGCGCGGAACAACTTGGCATTAACCATCGAAATCGAGGCGTAGTCCGCAATGGCATCCAGCAGGGTCATCTCGTTGGATTTGAACTCGGTCGGCTGTTCGCGCAAGACCACCAACATGCCGATGACTTCCTGCTTGACCTTGACCGGCGTCACCGCCACCGCCTGCCCCAGCGCGGCCACCTTGAAGCGCTTGAGCGGCTCGCCGTGGATGGTCAACGCCTCGCCGGACATCGCCACCAATCCGCTGACGCTGTCGTCCAGGGGCTGGTTGATCTTCTTGGCCCAGGCAGTCGGCAGGTTGCGATGGGCGACCAGCATGAAGGCCTTGCTGTGGTCATCCCGCAACAACAGCCAGGCCATGTCTGCCTGGCTGACCTGCACCGCTCCCTGGATGATCTGGTCGAAGAGCACCCGCTGGTCGTTGAGGGTGATCACCGCCTTGCCGATCCGCAGGATGGCGGTCAGGTCGTTGATGCGGCGTTTGAGTTCATCGTTGATCCGGGTCAGTTGGGCGTCCAGTTTGGCGCGGGTGCGGCCCTCGTGGAGCTGTCTCAACACCCGTTCGACCGCCGCGACCACTTCCGCATCCCGGGTGGGCCAGAGCAGGTAATCGCTGGCCCCCAATCGAAAAGCCTGGATCACGCCTTGCTCCTGGCCTTTTTCGGCCAGCACGATCACCGGGGCATTGATGCCTTTCGACGTGAAAGCCACCAGCAGGTCCTTGCCGCTCAGGCCCGGCAGATTAAGGTTGGAGATGATCAGGTCCGGGACCGTTTGGACGGCCTGTTTGATGGCTTCACCCGCGTCCTTGGCCACGCCCACCTGGTAACCAAGCGGGCGCAGGGCCTGCCGTGCAATTACGTCAACAATATCTGGGTCAGTTTCAACGAGTAGGATGCGTTCCCCGGGGGTGCTCATAATTGCTCTCTTGGGTGCAAATTTCCTTATCAGATGATAATATCTTATCATCAAATCAGGAAATCTACTAAAATCGGGATGAACCAATAACAAAACTGGAGGCTTTCATGACCGAATTCTCGTGGCGGCAGGATGGGGTGGTCTATCAGATTTACCCGCGCTCTTTTGCGGATTCGGACGGCGACGGGCTGGGCGACCTCCCCGGCATCCTTTCGCGCCTGGACTATCTGGCTGGCCTCGGCGTGGACGCGCTCTGGCTGTCCCCGATCTACCCCTCGCCCGACGCCGACTTCGGATACGACGTCAGCGACCACACCGCCATTGATCCGAGATTCGGCTCCCTGTCCGGGTTCGATGCGCTGGTGGACCAGGCCCATCGCCGCGGCATCCGTATCATCCTGGATATGGTGTTGAACCACACCTCCGATCAACATCCCTGGTTCCGGGAATCGGCTTCGAGCCGCGATAATCCCAAAGCAGATTGGTACATCTGGCAGGACCGCATCCCGAACAACTGGCGCTCGGTTTTCGGCGGCCGCGGCTGGAAGTTCGCGCCCGGGCGCGGCCAATATTATTTCTACATGTTCACGCCCGAACAACCGGACGTGAACTGGCGCAACCCGGATGTCTACCAGGCGCAGTTGGACGTGTTCCGTTTCTGGCTCGAACGCGGCGTGGACGGTTTCAGGCTGGACGTGTTCAACGCTTATTTCAAGGATGCCCGGCTCCGGGATAACCCCTGGCAGTTTGGCCTGCGCGCCTTCGAGCGGCAGAAGCACATTTACGACATTGACCAGCCGGAAATGACGGGTTTCCTGCGTGACCTGCGCGCCTTGCTGGATCGCTACCCCGAACGTTACGCCGTGGGCGAGACTTTCCTGCCCACGCCGGGAAAAGCGGCCGGCTACTGCGGCCCGGATAAGCTGCACGCGGCTTTCAACTTTTTCTTCCCGCCAGCCAGCCCGATGACGCGCTGGAACCCCGTTTCACTGGCCGACAGGATCGAACGGAACGAGGGCGAGTTCGCCGAATCCTGGCCGACGCTGGTGTTTGGCAACCATGATATGTTCCGCATCGCTACCCGCGTCTGCCGGGGCGAAGACGACGCTCTGGCGAAGATTTTCATGGCCCTGTTGCTGACTCTGCGCGGCACGCCGTTCATGTATTACGGCGATGAGATCGGGATGCGGGATATTTCCCTGAAACGCAGCGAAGTCCTGGACCCGCCGGGCAGGAAATATTGGCCCTTCTACAAAGGACGGGATGGATGCCGTTCGCCGATGCAGTGGGACGCCTCGCCCCAGGCCGGGTTCACGAACGGGACGCCGTGGCTGAAAGCGCATCCGAACTACATCAATCGCAATGTGGCCGTCCAGAAAGACGATCCCGGCTCGATGCTCAACTTCACCCGCCAGTTGCTGGCCCTGCGTAAGGCAACCCCGGCCTTAATGCGCGGCGATTTCAAATTCCTCCAGCCGACCACGCGGGAACTGATGCTCTACGAACGGGTCTACGAAGGCCAGCGGGTAATTGTGGCGCTCAATTTTTCGGGCAAGCCGCAAACGGTCAGTATCGACGCGGGCCGGGTGCTTTTGTCCACCTCCAGGCGCAAGCAGGTGGATGAGGTTCTTAATCCGTATGAAGTTTTAATCGTTGAGCTTTGGGGCAAGCCTTAAACCACGGAGACACAGAGAACATTTTTAGAAAAACTCCGTGTCTTCGTGTCTTTGTGGTGAATTGGCTTTTTGTAAACAATAAGGTTGAAGGCCGGGATGGCCTTCAACCTTTGACTTTTGACAACGACGGTCCACCGTCATCCGTCCACGGTCTGACTTTACAACTCCGCCGCCCGCCGCGAAATCCGGTCTTTGGCCCGGGCAATGAACTCGCCCAGCGGGATGCTGTTTTGCTGGGAACCGTCGCGGGCGCGCAGCGAGACCAGCCCGGCCTCCATTTCGTTGTTGCCCACGACGAGCATGTACGGGACTTTCATCAACTGGGCGTTGCGGATCTTGGCGTTCATGCGCTCGGAACTCATGTCGGCGCTGGCGCGGATGCCTTCGGCTTTGAGTTGCCTGGCGATGCTTTCGGCGTAGCCGTTCTGCCCGTCCGTGATCGGGATGACCCGCACCTGCTCCGGGCACAACCAGACCGGGAAGGCCCCGGCGTAGTGCTCGATCAGGAAACCGATCATCCGCTCATGCGTGGACAGGGGAGCGCGGTGGATGACCAGCGGCATTTCCTCCTGCCCGTCCTTGTTCGTGAACTTCAGGTCGAAACGGGCCGGCTGGGCGAAGTCCACCTGGTTCGTCGCCAGCGAGAACTCGCGTCCGATGGCCGACCAGATCTGCACGTCAATCTTCGGGCCGTAGAAGGCGGCCTCATCCTCGGCCTCGACGTAAGGCACGTTGCCGTTGTCCATCGCCTTGCGGACCATCTCTTCCGTCTTGATCCACAGGCGCTCGTTGTCCACGTACTTCTTGCCCAGTCCGGCCTTGCTGTGCAGCGACAGGCGCATGACGAACTTTTCGATCCCGAACAGGTCGAAATACTTGCGGTACAGGTCAATCACGCCCATGAACTCCTGCTCGAACTGGTCCTCGGCGATGTACAGGTGGGCGTCGTTCATCTGCATCGAGCGGACGCGCATCAGCCCGAAGAGTTCGCCCGACTTTTCGTAACGGTAGCACGTCCCGTATTCCGCCAGGCGCAGCGGCAGCTCACGGTAGGAGCGCGGCCGGGCGTCGAAGATCTTGTGGTGCATCGGGCAGTTCATCGGCTTGACGTAGTACCTCACGCCTTCGAGTTCCATGGGCGGGTACATGCTCTCGGCGTAGTAGGGCAGGTGTCCCGATTTCAGGAACAGGTCTTCCTTCGTCAGGTTGGGCGTGCGCACCCGGCTGTAACCGGCCTGTTCCTCCATCTCTTTGGCGAGCTTTTCCAACTCCTCGATCATGATCCCGCCGTTGGGCAGCCAGAGCGGCAGGCCGGGACCCACCTCGTCGTCGAAGATGAAAATCTCCAGTTCCTTGCCCAGCTTGCGGTGGTCACGCTTCTTGGCTTCCTCCAGCATGAGCAGGTACTGCTTCAGGTCGTCCGGCTTCTGCCAGGCCGTGCCGTAGATGCGCGTCAGCATCTTGTTGTTCTCGTCGCCGCGCCAGTACGCCCCGGCGATGGACATCAGCTTGATCGCCGACGGGTTGATCTGCTTCGTATTGTCCACGTGCGGGCCGCGGCATAGGTCCACGAACGTGTCGGACTTGTAGATCGAGATTTCGGGCTTCTCCTTGAGCGGCTCGCCGTACTCGTCGAAGCCGCCCTGCTCCAGGCCTTCGATCAGTTCCAGCTTGTAGGGCTGGTCCTTGAAGATTTCACGGGCCTCATCCGCAGACAGCGCTTCCCGGATGAAATCGTGCTGCCCGGCGATGATCTGCCTCATGCGCTTCTCGATCTTCTCCAGGTCATCCTGCGAGATGGGCTGGGAGAATTCGAAATCGTAGTAAAACCCGTTCTCGACCGGCGGGCCAATCGTATACTTCGTATCAGGGTAGAACTCCAGCACAGCCTGGGCCATGATGTGGGCGGCCGAATGCCTGATCTTGTAAAGCTGGGACTCCTCGTAACGTTCTTGCTCTTGTTGTGCCATTTCCGTATCCTTTCTGTTGATGGAAAGTGTGTCGCACCTTGCTAAATCGGAATTCTTTCAGCGGAGGGAATTCCCGTTTAACGGGATTTTTCTCGCTGTCAGGTGCGATATTATGCCCGTAGGGTACGCACCATCTCTACTCTTGACTTTGGGTCTGCTTCCGCTTCGATAGGTTTACGCGGTCCCGGAGCAGAGCGGATCAACGCCTCCGGGCCGCCGGGGAGTGGTGGTTTTCATCGCAGCCTCCATACAAACAAAAAACTCTCGCCCACACACGGGGCGAGAGTCCAACTCACGCGGTTCCACCCGAATTGTAAAGTCGAAATTAATTTCGACTTACCACTCTTCGAGCCTATAACGGGGCTAATCGTTCATCTTACTTGCTGAAAGCTGATCGCTGACAGCTTTGGGGTTTCCGCTCGCGGGTGGTTTTCACTGGGATTCGCCTGAGCAGGCTCTCAACCTTCGGCTTGCTCTCTCTGTCGGCTCACGGACCAATTACTCGTCCCGGTCGTAGCGTTTGGATAATAATGGTCGTAATTATATGCCTGATTGCCCGGTTGTCAAGCAAAGCCTTCAGTTATAATTCCCGCGCTCACCGGGCATGCGTTGCACCTTGCCAAATGGAATAATCCTTCCGGGCAAAAGAGCATTCCCTTTTAGCGGATTCAACCTGAAAGTCTGGTGCGACGCATCCTTCAGGACAGCAAAAGGATTTCCACCTTGAAACGACCCAACTTCTTCATCTCCGGCGCGCCGCGCTGCGGGACGACCGCCCTCTACACCTACCTCTCCGAGCATCCCAACATCTTCATGTCGGAAGTCAAGGAACTCAACTACTTCGCCGACGACTTCCCCAACGTGCAGAAAGTTGCTTTCAATTCGCCGGACGATTATCTCAAAGTCTTCGCGGCTGCGGACGAGCGCCACCTGGCCGTCGGCGAGGCTTCACCGTTCTACCTGTTCTCCAAAGTGGCCTTCGAAAACATGCGCCAATTCGACCCGAACGCCAAGGTCATCCTCAGCCTGCGCAACCCCGTGGATTTCGTCCAGTCGTACCACCAACTGAACCTGAGCCTGCTCCGCGAAGACGAGCCGGACCTGGCGAAAGCCTGGGATTTACAACCCCTCCGTCGCCAGGGACAGCGCATCCCCAAGAGCGCCCGCCAGGTGGGTCTGCTGATGTACGGCGAAGTGGGCCAGTTTGGCAAATATGTGCAACGTCTGTACGAGATTTTCCCGCCTGAGCAAGTCAAGGTCATCCTGCTCGACGATTTGACCCGCGACACCAAGGCTATCTACGAAGACCTCCTGGCCTTCCTCGGCGTGCCAAGCGACGGGCGGACGGAGTTCCCGCAGGTGAACGCCAACTTCGAGAACAGATCGCAGGCGCTTGCCAGGCTCTTCCACCCGCCGCAACCGGTCTATAAAGCCTTTATGAAATTCATCTCATTATTTGGCGTGCGCTTCACCCAATGGGTGTCGGTCGTCTACAACCGGATCGAACGCCTCAACACCACCCAGACCAAACGCGGCCAAATGGACCCGGCCCTGCGCGCCCACTTGAACGAACATTTCCGCCCGGATGTTGAATTGTTGGCAAAATTGATCGGTCGAGATCTAAGTGGTTGGATGGAATAAACTTCTTATACTCGAAAATTTGAGAAGCCCTGTTGCAGGGCTTCTTCTTTTACAGGAGGATCATTGGTTACGGGCAAGCCGGGATGGCAAGCGGGCCGGGATACAGGCGGTCTTCGCTGGTGAAGGCGCAGCCGAAGTATGGATCAGCTACTGTAGTGGGATCCAGAACATCGTCCCCGGCGGGCTTAATCCCGTTCTCGACCCAGTTGGCCAGGTCGGTCAGTCCGGCTGTGTATTCATCCATCGTGAAGGCGCAGTGGATGATTTCCCGGACGACGCGCGTCACCAGCAGATCAGATTTGCCGTGTTCAGCTACTCGTTGGGCATAAATCTGCTGCGCTGAGAAGGGAACGATCAGATCACCGAGCGTGTGCATGGAAAGCACCGGGATGCGGATATTGCCGGAGACAACCGGCGCGTTGGCCAATCCGTTGGGGTGGATGGCCTGCGGATCGCTGGCAACGCGGAAGATGGCCTCGTTGAAAGCCAGTTCTTCAGGAGTTAACGCTGGATCGGAGTCGAATTGATAGATGGTATTGGTGTTATCCACATACACGCCTTTTACCTTGGGCATCCATACGCTGTCGTGAAATTCCACCAGCCAATCCCCATAAACGCCATACCAGAACAGGAAACCCTGATCGAAAACCGGCCGCTCGCCCCCGGAACGTTGCTCCAGCACCGCCTTGAAAATCTGGCCGTTTCCGTTCAATGTGAAGGGGTAGGTGCCTGGGAAGAGTTCGAGTTGGGTTTTGATGTATTGGTAGGTGGTAGCCAGATAACCTTCCGGCAATGGATACTGCGAGTCAACCCCGGCCAGCAACTGGGAGGCAACATGGAAATCCAGGAGGTAATTGAATGTTTCGTAATCAATCATATTTCCGCAGGTGGGCATAGCGCCATCATAGGCATTGGGCCATTGCTCGATCATCGTGGCAACCACATGCCCGCCCATCGATTCGCCGGAGAGATAGATGTACTCGGGCTTGCCCACCAGACCGTTGAAGAGTGTGGCCAGGGCGTGGCTGTCCTTCGCGCCTTGTTCGGGCGTGTAGTAGTTGGAACTGTAACTGGAGGCGGCCCAGGCGTAGCCGTTCGCGACCAGCCAGGCGCGCATGGGTGGATCGGAGACGAATAGTTCAGCCGGGTCGATGCGATAGCCATGTGCCCAGACCAGCAGCCGCCCGTTCCAGTCATTTGGAACCTCGATTCGGTAACCCGCGCCTTTATGCACACCCCAGTAGCGCGTCGTTTCAGTCCCTGGCAGGGCATCGAAGGGCAGTTTGCTTTCATCCAGAATGAACTGCGGCTGTTGAACGCCTACTGCTACGCCGGTTGGAATCAGCAAAAGCAGCATTGCGATACACAGAACAGTGGCTTGAAAGTACAGTTTCTTTCTCATGATTTTCTTCCTTCCTTTAGAAATCAGGTAATGGGTGGAGTCTTGCACTAAGCCTGAGTTTGGCACCCAACCAGGGCCAGGGTAAGCAATAGAACTAATAACTTTTTCAGGTTGTTCATACTTTTTCTTTTCTTTGAAATTCGGAAAAGTCAATCATCCTCACTGGCGTTGCCCTTCAGCGAAGTCCGAGGCCGGGATGTTGTTCATATCATGCTTCAGACAGTTCACCAGTTCATCGAGATTGGCAAATTTTTTCGTTCGACCGGTTTCGCTATCCTGCAAAGATATTCGCCACTTGCGCTTGCCTTCGACACGCGTGTGCCACAGGCGCAGCAGATAGGAACGATACTGCACGGGCATATCCTTTCTGTCAATCCGACTCTAGCAAACTGGCGTGGATAAATCGTGAGTAAAACGTGAAGAATTGACATTCGCTGTATAATGAATCATAGATAACATTCGTTTTCCCCCGGGAGGGTGACATGACTGACCTGAACGTGCGTTTATTGGGCCAGTTCCAGGTCACATGGCATGGGGAAGCCATCACCAAATTTTCATCGGACAAGGTGCGCGCCCTGCTGGCTTACTTGATCACCGATGCCCACCGTCCGCATCGACGCGAAGCGCTGGCTGCCCTGTTGTGGCCGGAAAAATCTGAAGAAACTGCACGCAGCAACCTGCGAGGGGCTTTATCCGATTTGCGCCGGGTACTCAATGACGATCGAACCGACCCCCACCACATCCAGGTTACCCGCCAGACCGTCCAATGGAATCCGGACAGCCCTGCGCATATAGACACACTCGAACTTCTGCGAGCATCTAAGCTCATCCCCGCCAATCCCCACTCAATCGAAGAACTGAAAAAACTGGTAAGTTTGTACCAGGGGGAGTTCCTTGAAGGGTTCTCCCTGCCCGATAGCATCGCCTTCCATGAATGGGCGCTGCTCAAGCGTGAGCAGTTCACCCGCCTGGTGTTGTCCGCGTTGAACGCCATCACAAATTACTACGAGCAAAACCGGGCCTACGAAGATGCGCTGCCCTATGCCTGGCGGCTGGTCGAACTGGACCCCTGGGACGAGATCGGGCAACAGCAGTTATTACGTCTGCTGGCCTTCACCGCTCAACGCGGCGCAGCCCTGGCCCAGTTCGAAAAATTCCGTGCGGATTTGGACGACTCTTTGGGCGTTTCCCCCGAAAAAGCGACCATTGACCTGTTTGAGTTGATCAAAACCGACCAACTCGAAAGCGGACTCCTCCAGGCCGTTCCCCAGACCATTCAACCCCCGACTTTTCTGGAAGTGGATCCCGGAGTGCCTGCCCAGCAGGTCGAGTTGTTCGTGGGTCGCCAGGAAGAACTCGAAAAATTGGGGACGCATCTCGAAAAGGCTCTGGCCGGGCAGGGGCACGTGGTCTTTGTCACCGGAGAAGCCGGCAGCGGCAAAACCGTCCTGGTGCGGGAATTCGTCCGCCAGAGTCAGGCGAAAATTGCCAACCCGGTGGCCGCCAGTGGAAACTGCAACGCATTTACCGGCCTTGGCGACCCCTACCTGCCCTTCCGCGAAATCCTGGATGGCCTGACCGGCGATGTCGAAGCTGCCTGGCGCGCCGGTGTGGTCACCCATGCCCAGGCACTCAAGCTGTGGGAAATCCTGCCACTGGCAGCCCGGCACATCACCGAGTCAGGCCCGGAACTGCTGGAAACATTTGTCGAAGGCAAGGCGCTGCTCCAACGTCTGGCACGCACCGAGTGCGGCGCACAGGATTGGGTCAAGGAACTGGATGCCATTATTAAACGGAAGCAAGATTCCGGGTCGAATGTCCTCCTGCAAACCAACCTGTTCACCCAATACACGCGCCTCTTGCAATTGCTGTCGAGGCACGCGCCGCTCATCCTGTTCCTGGACGACTTGCAGTGGGCCGACACAGGCACGCTCAGCCTGCTTTTTCACCTCGGCAAGCAGTTGGCGGGATGCCGCATCCTGGTGATGGGTGCTTACCGCCCCGAGGATGTCAGCCTTCTGCCCGAAGGCCAGCCCTCGCTGCTCTCGCTGGTGCATGAGTTCCAGCGGGATTACGGCGATATCCTGATCGATCTGAGCCAGGCCAGCCAGGAGGCTTTTATCCACGCCTTGCTCGACAACGAACTCAACCAGTTCGGCACACCCTTCCGCGAAACGCTTTTCCACCAGACGCGCGGCCATGCGCTCTTCACGGTGGAGCTTTTGGAAGGATTGAAGGTGCGCGGGGATGTGCGCAAGAATGATGCCGGTGTTTGGGTCCCCGCGCCCGAACTGAACTGGGACGTGCTCCCGCCGCGCGTCGAAGGCATCATCGCCGAACGCATCGGGCGCATCCCGGAGCATTTGCGCCAGGTCCTGACGGTTGCCAGCGTCGAAGGGGAGTTCTTCATGGCTGAAGTGGTCGCAGAAGCCATGAGCACCCCCGCCCCCGACATCCTGACCCGGTTGAGCAGCCAGTTGGATAAACAGCACGGCCTGGTGCGCGCCCGGCGGGTGGAATGGGTGAACGGACAGCAGCGCTCCAGTTATCGCTTCCGGCACTTCCTGTTCCAGAAATACGTTTACAGCCGCCTGGATGCCATCGAACGGGCGAAACTACATGCCGATATCGGTCAGGCGCTCGAGGCCTTGAGCGGGGATCGGCTGGAAGAAAGCGCTGCCCAACTGGCGCGCCATTTCCGTGAAGCGCATCAAATCCAAAAGGCCATTGAATATCTGCGTATGGCCGGGGAACGAGCCAGAATGTGGTCGGCCAATACCGAAGCCATCGAACATTACAACATCGCTCTGGCTCTGTTGCAGGAATTACCCGAATCACAGGAACGTCATCTGAGCGAAATTGCCCTGCAATTGGGATTAGGCGCGGCCTGGCAGGCGCTGCAGGGCTATGGGGCGGAGGTGGTCGGGCAGGCCTACTCCCGCGCCTTGGAACTCTGCCAGCGGGTTGAAGATTCTCCGCTGATTTACGACGCGCTGTGGCTGTTGTGGAGCTATTACTGTCACCAACTCGAATTCGATAATGCAAGCATCACCATTGATAAATTGCTTGCAATGGCTGTCGCCCAAAATAATACGATGCGCATTCTGCACGGGCATTGGGGCTTGGGTTATTTATCCTTTAGGCTGGGGGATTATGGGCAGGCTCTTGCCCATTTCGAGAAGGCGCTGACCCTCTTCGATCCAGAAGAACATGCTATTTTGGGGCGGATGACTGGTATGGACCCTGGCATTTACTGTAATAGCTGGGCAGCCTTTTTCGCCGATCACCTTGGCTACTTTGAACGGGCGGAATCATACCGGCGCGCCGCGATGGCCTGTGCGGAAAAATCAACCAACCACCTGGATATGGCCCTGGTCGTCACCCACAATGCGTGGATCAACGATACCCTTGGAGATGACCAAGCGCGGTATGCCTATGCTGAAGAACTTTTCCGGTTAGCCAGCAAGGAAGGCTTTTTCCAGTATCAGGCCCTGGCCTGTATGAGTATTGGGTTGCACGAGGCTTTGTGTTTGGACAATCCGCAAAAGGGAATCGGAACCATCAAAAAGGGGATGGAGATCATGGAATCCATTGGGATCATGGATTACCAGATTCTCGTTCGCCTGGCGCGAGTCTACCTCGCCGCGGGGCAATTCACTGACGGTTTGGGCTGTATTGCCCAGGCCGAAGCGATCACTGAACGGACAGGGGATGCCACCGTCAAGGCTGAAAGTTTCACCGTCAAAGGTCTGCTCTATCTGGGGCAGGGTATAGTTGCGGAAGCCGAAGCCTGCTTCGTGCAAGCCATCGAAGTGGCGAAACAGCAGTCCGCCCGGCTGTTCGAGTTGCGCGCCACCATCGAGTTGGCGCGCTTGTGGCAATCCCAGGGCAAGGAGGAAGGAGCCCGGGAGCAGTTGGGGCAAATTTACGAGCGTTTCACCGAGGGTATGGACAAGCCAATCTTGCGCGAAGCAAAAGAATTGCTGGATGCGCTTGCGCAATTTGCCTGACAAAGAAAATGGGTAACTATTCAGGCTGTCATTGCGAGGCGGTTTTCCCTGGCACCGCCCGCCACGAAGTCCCCGAAGCGCAGCGGAGCGGGAGGGCAGGTGTGCCGAAGCAATCTCCCGCTAAATGGGCAAAACTGACCTTTGGGAGACTGCTTCACTCGCAAAGACCGCTCGTTCGCAGTGACATCGCTATTTTTGAGTAATGGCTGAATAGATACGAAAATGGACTAAAAAGAAGAGCCGCCTGATTTTTACCGGGCGGCTTTTTCATTGGGGGAATTCACGATTTCAAGACGATTTACCCACGCTACTTTGCTATTGTTTAGACAAATGCCACGTTTTTCGATGAAGTTACACGCGGAGAGTCATGAGATTATTTCACGCGGGGCAAGTAAGGAGGTTCTATTGAGAAATCTGGCGCAAAACTGGCTGAACCGATTTCAAGTTTCGATATTCGATTGGAGGAACAAATGAAAAAGACCAATTTAATCCTGGCCTTGATCCTGGTGCTTTCGCTCACCTCTGTCGCTGCCACGGTTGAAAAACGAGTTGGGGAACGGATAAACCTGGACGATGCTCCCGCTACATTCGATGCCAATACATCTTTCCATATCGCCCACGGGTGGGATTATCCGACCATTATGGGCACAGCCACCTTGAATGGCGGCGCGCCGGGACGCCACGTTTTCACTTTGGAAGTGGATGGGGAAGAGCAACATTTCAGCTTTCTGGAACAAACTGTTACACAAAAAATCGAATTTTATGGCTACTTGTGGCGTTACTACCTGACCATGTGGGTCTTCAACTTCCCGGACGGCCTGGATGCAGGCGCACACACCTTCACTGGGAAGTGGTGGTTTGAGTGTGACGACTGGTATGGTGCCGAAGCCTGCGAAAAGCCGAACGACATGGTGGTTGTCCACGAGCAGACCGTCACAGTCAACTTTGTATCGCCGTAATCGCTGGTAAAGGGGAAACACTCGACAAAGAAACTCCCGTCCAGTGACGGGAGTTTTTGGTATGGGCGGAAAAGGATTCGACTACCATCCCCTCTATGGGGGCCGACGACATTCCAAAATAAAACTCCCGTATTTCAACGGGAGTCTGTCAAAGTGGGCGGAATAGGACTCGAACCTACGACCTCTGCGATGTCAACGCAGTGCTCTAACCAACTGAGCTATCCGCCCCCGGCGAGGGCATATTATACACACACCCCCCTGAAATGGCAATGCCCGTTTTCAAGTTTCGACGGTTTTCCCAAAACCGGGTATTGTTCAACGCGAATGCCGCCAATGTGTGGAGGTGCGAAAAACCGCTAAAAAATCGCCTCATCCGCCATTGACGGCATTCACTTTTGGAACCGGCCGATTTCCCGGAACATCGGCCGATTCAGGCCGCAACAGGTTGGCCGTACAATTGCTGGCGGATCTGCCGGATATCCCGGCTCAGTTTTGAGCCGCTATCGTCCACTTCCTTCGATATTTTTTCGATGGCGTACATGACGGTCGTATGGTCACGGCCGCCCAGCGTTTCCCCGATTTGGGGCAGGGAGATGTTAGCCACTTCGCGCAGTAAATACATGGCAATCTGGCGCGGTAACGCAATCTCGCGTGAGCGGTCCCGGCTCAGCAGCTTTTCCTCGGTCAGGCCGAAATAACTGGCGACGAGCTTGACAATTTTTGCAGGATCGAGATTGACCTGCTGGGGCAGCAAATCCACCAGGGCGGTCTCGGCCATTTCGGATGTCAGCGGAGTCCCGCTCAGTTCGGCAAAGGCCAGTACCCGATTGAGTGCGCCTTCCAGTTCGCGAATGTTGGACTGCACCCGGCGGGCGATCAGGTCGGTGATCTCGTCCGGCACCTGGCGGCCGCGGCGCTCGGCTTTGGTGCGCAGGATCGCCATGCGGGTCTCGAAATCGGGCGGCTGGATGTCGGCGGTGAGTCCCCACTCGAAACGGGACCGCAGCCGTTCTTCCAGGGTAACGAGCGCCTTGGGCGGCCTGTCAGACGAGACGATGATCTGCTTGTCCTGCCCATGCAGGGTGTTGAACGTGTGGAAAAATTCTTCCTGGGTCGATTCTTTCCCGGCGATGAACTGGATGTCGTCCACCATCAACACGTCAATCGAGCGATATTTTTCACGGAAAGCCTGCGTGGTGCGCTCGCGGATGGCGCTGATCATGTCGTTGGTGAATTCTTCCGAGGAAACGTACAGGACCGACAGCCCGCATTCATGGCAGGCGTTGCCAATGGCGTGCAACAGGTGTGTTTTTCCCAGCCCAACGCCCCCGTAAAGGAAAAGCGGATTGTAAGCCCGGGCCGGTTTCTCTGCCACGGCCAGCGCGGCGGCGTGGGCCAGCCGGTTGCTGGCGCCGACGATGTAATTGTCGAAAGTATAGCGGGGATTGAGGGTCGAATTGTGGAGCTTGACCACGCTCGGACGCTGGACCTGCTCGGCCTCCGCGGGTTTCTCCATTGGCTCGAAGGTCTCCTGGCCCGTCTGCTGGACAACGAACTCCACTTCCACGTTGCGGTCCATGATCCCCACCAGCATCCGGGTGACGGTGCTGGCGAGGCGACTCTCCAGCCAGTCGCGGGCGTAGGCGTTGCGAACGCCGATGGTCAGGCATCCCTCTGTGGAATCGACGAGGCGGGTATCCCGCACCCAGGTATCATAAGATGCCTTTGGCATCTCCATTTGCAATTGCCCCAGCACGCTTTGCCAGGCTCTCTCAGCATCCATGCCCATCTCTCCAATAACTGTGGTGTCCGATAAATAGACGAGGTAAGCCAGACCCCTGCCAATTTAGCGGGGCCGGAAAGGCTTACTATTCAATTTTTCCCGACTTTCTAAGGGAATTGAGACGAAAACTTTCGTGCGTCTCGCCAACCGTCTGGATGTATTCTAGCAGATACTACGCCGGCAACCAATACGAAAAACCTACGCCACCTTAAAAACATCCCCTTTTTTAAGGTCGTGAAATCTTAAAGAGCGATACCGAAACCGCCTTTTTTGCAAATTTGAGGCCCGGTCCCGGTACCCCCCATAAGCACTGCCGGGACTTCCACATGACCCCCATATATGGGCATTGCAGCCCGTTACGCGCCTTTACGCCCATATAACGGATTATGACCTTAAATAATTCACTGCCAAAACAAATTGGGGATGCGCGGCGAGAGACTCACAATTATGGGACATATCCCTCTGCAGAGGGGGTTAATCCCCGGTCTTTACCGGGTTGGCTTGCGGCACCCAGGCCAGGATAGTCGTCCCCCCGCCAATCTCGGAACTGATATCCACGTCGCCGCCGACGTTGCGGGCGCGGGTAACCATATTCGACAGGCCATGACCGATGCTGGCGTTCATCTTCTGCGTGTCGAAACCCAGGCCGTTATCCACGATCTCCATGATGACCCGTTCGGCGGTTGCCCACAGGTTGATCGCCACGTGCCGGGCGCGGGCGTGTTTGGCTGCGTTGGCCAGCGCCTCCTGGCAGATGTGGAACAGGGCCAGGGCGTGCGCCTGCGGCAGGCTGCCGATCCCATCCCTGGCGCAGGTCAGCACCGCTTCCGAGAGGGTGTTGGCCCGGTATTCCAGCACCAGACGCTTCAAACCGTCGGCCAGGCTTTCGTTGCCCAGTTGCCGCGGGCGCAGGTCGAGGATGTAGGCCCGCAGGTCGCGGATGGACTGGTTCAGGTTTTCAATTGCCTGCTTGATGCGCCGGTTGGCTTCGTCCGGGTTCTCGTGGACCAGGTGCTGCACGTTTTCGAGCGACAGGCCGACCCCGAAAATGGACTGGATCACCCCGTCGTGCAGGTCCATGCCGATCCGGTTGCGCTCTTCCAATATAGCCAGCCGCCGGGCGTTATTGTGCAAGCGCGCATTTTCGATGGCCAGCCCGGCCCAGTTGCCCAGCGCGGTCAGCATGGTGACGGTCTCTTCGTCCAGCGGGTCGCGGCCGCGTTTGGCAATGCCCAGCACGCCGACCACGTTCTCGTTGGTATGGAGCGGGAAACAGGCGATCTGCCGGAAACCTGCCTTGACCACCGCGTCCCGCATGAAGCGCGACTCGCCTGCCAGGTCACGGCTGACGATCGGTTCGACGCTCTGAGCTGCCAGGCCCACGAATCCCTCGCCGAGCTGGAACCGGTTACGGGTCCAGAACGCTTCGGCGGCCTGGCCGCGGTGCAGGACCAGGCGCAGGGTCTTCTGGTCGTCATCCAGCAGGAAGATCTCGCCCGCTTCCACCTTGGCGTAATCCATCACGTGCGCCAGGGTCTTGCGCAGGATCTCGTCGAGTTCGAGCGAGGAAGTCAGGGCGGTGGCAATGTCGTTGAGCAGGGTCTGGTCGGCATTGCGGCGGGTCAGGGCCATATCCCGGCCGCGCAGGTGGAAGTACAGGCGCGCATTCTGGATGGCCGCGGCGGCGTAGGCCGAGAGCATCTGGATGATCATCTCGTCGTCGGCGGTGAACCCGTCCTGGCTGATCTTGTCGGTCAGGTACAGCTGGCCCAACTGCCGGTTCCCGGCCCGGATGGGCACACCCAGGAAGGCATGCATGTGCGGGTGGCCCGGCGGATAACCGACACTGCGCGGGTCGTCCGAAATCTCCTGCAGGCGCACCGGTTCTTCAGCGTCCATCAGGGCGCCGATCAGCCCCAGCCCTACCGGGGGGTGCGGGATGTGTTTGATCTGTTCCTCGGTCATGCCGACCGTGATAAACTTCTCGAGGTTGCCTTCCTCGTCCAAAACCCCCAGGGCCGCGTAACGCGCTTCGACCTGCTCGCAGGCCAGGTTCGTGATCCGCTCCAGGAGCGTTTCGAGCGATATATCCTTGACCAGCTCAAGGCTGGCCCGGTGCAGGGCGATCAACCGGTCTTGTAATTGTTCTCGCGTCAGCAGCATCTAAATCACCTCAATCTGGACTATTATATCCAATTTCCTTAAGTCTGATAGAATTTGCCAGAGCGCCGCGTTTACATTTGTGCAAATTCAGACAGGATGGATTGGTATGCCCGCTTCGACTTCACGCCTACCCGGATTTTATAACCAGGCCCTCGACGAACGTCTCACGGCTCTTGCGGACGCCTCGGGCCTGTCCGCCGTTGACCTGGCCGCTTTCACCCCCGAGGCGGGTCTCGTCCCCGCCCAGGCCGACCACATGATCGAGAACGTGGTCGGCACCTTCAACCTGCCTCTCGGCATCGGCCTGAACTTCATCGTCAACGGACGCGAGGCGCTCGTCCCGATGGCTATCGAAGAACCGTCGGTGGTGGCCGGGGCCTCGTTCATGGCCAAACTGGCCCGCGCCGGCGGCGGATTCACCGCCACCACCAGCGAGCCGCACATGATCGGCCAGATGCAGGTGCTCGACCTGGACGACGTCCACTCGGCCCGGCTCAAAATCTACGAGAGGCGCGACGACCTGCTGGCCGAAGCCGACACGATTGACCCGGTGCTGAAGAAATTCGGCGGCGGAGCGCGTGACCTCGAAGTGCGCGTCATCGAAGATTCGCCCATCGGCCCGTTCCTGGTCGTCCATCTCATTTATGACGTGCGGGACGCGATGGGCGCCAACGCGGTCAACACCGCCTGCGAGCGCCTGGCCCCGCGCATCGAGGCCATCACCGGCGGGCGGGTCCACCTGCGGATATTGTCGAACCTGGCCGACCGGCGGCTGGCGCGGGCGAGGTGTGTCATCCCGGTCAAGGAGCTTACCTTCGAGGGCTATTCCGGCTACCAGGTTCGGGACGGGATCATCGAGGCCTGGGCCTTTGCCGCCTCCGACCCGTACCGGGCCGCGACCCACAACAAAGGCATCATGAACGGCGTGGACGCGGTGGTGATCGCCACCGGCAACGACTGGCGCGCCATCGAAGCCGGGGCGCACGCCTACGCCGCCCGCTCCGGTAAATACACCTCCCTGTCCACCTGGAGCAAGGACGGCAAGGGAGACCTGGTCGGCACGCTCGAAATGCCGATGGCAGTCGGCATCATCGGCGGAGCGACCAAAGTCCATCCCAGCGCCCAGGCCGCGCTCAAACTGATGGGCGTCAAAACCGCCAGCGAACTGGCCGAAATCATCGTCTCGGTGGGATTGGCCCAAAACATGGCCGCCCTGCGCGCCCTCGCCACCGAGGGGATTCAAAGGGGACACATGTCCCTGCACGCGAGGCAAGTCGCGATTGCCGCCGGGGCAGAGGGCGGGATGATCGAAAAGGTCACGGCGCAAATGGTGGCGGAGAAGGTGGTAAGAATTGACCGGGCGGAGGAGTTGGTGAGGGCGTATACGGAGACACCGGGAAACAGGTAGGCTGGTTTTGAAGATTCCAGGGTCCAAAGTCTCCGACTTCGGGCAAAGCCAGGAGGCCTTGCAGCCCGTGTATAATGAAATCATGATAGAAAGCGTGATGGCTTTCGTCCCCCAGGTCTTGCAACTTCGCCAGAAGAACATTTGGTTATCCTATGATGAGGAAGCCGATGTACTGTACGTGAATTTCAAGAAACCAAATCGCGCAGATGATTCCGAGTTATTGGACAACGATGTGATCGTTCGCTATGAAGGTGATGAAATCGTTGGAATGACGGTATTAAATGCCAGTAAGAAAGTCCAGAAATAGACCAGAATTTCGGCGTTATTGTGAATGTTCCCTGCACGCCAGGCAATGTGTACCTGCCTCCGTTGTATACTAGCATCATGACCAATCGAAAGCCCCTCACCCCCGAAGAAATTACTGCCATCGTGGATGGACTTAATTCCATAGACTGGGTGCAGATGGAATTGCTTGCGAAACTGCCACCAGGAAAAAGGATGTATCCCAGCCTGCAAGCCAGCGCCATGATACGCGCGGGGTTGCGAACTGCGCTCAAGAGAAAATTTCCAAAACTTTCTCCATCAGAAATCAACATGAAAATTCTGGATTATCTGATTTTCATGGACGAGAAATATGAACATGCTTGATTTTTATATTCGCGTTGTAAAAGCATTGGATGAAATAGGCGCGCCTTATATGATTGTGGGTGCTTTCGGCGGCACAATGTTCGGAATTACCCGCGCCACTCATGACATTGATATTATTGTAGATTTACGCGAAGCAGATTTTGAAGCCCTGTCCGAAAGATTTCCCCTTCCACGTTATTATGCCGATCCTGAGATGATCAAGAATTCTGTCGAAATGGGGATTATGTTCAACATCATTGATTCAAGCGAAGGCTACAAAGCCGATCTTGTCCCCTTGAAACGCGAACCCGAATATCAGCTCGCCTTCGACCGCCGCATACGCGAGACTTTCACTGACGAACATGACAAACCATTTGAAGCATGGGTAGCCCAACCGACAGACATCATCATTGGAAAACTACGGGCATGGGATGAGGGCAGGTCAAACAAGCATCCAGACGATATTTTTGCCGTCTTATTTTTTTGTCTACGCGGTTACAGCAATCATCAAGTCAATCTCGACGAAATCACCAGAGAAGCCGCCCGCATTGGACAGGAAGCTCTCGATATGTGGAACAAAACCCTCGCCAGGGCAAAGGAAGAAATCCAAAGAGGGAGCACATCGCGGAAATGGTAGCCATCGCTGCCGGTGTCGAGGATGAAATGAACGAGAAGGTCGCGGCCCAGATGGCGGCGGAGAAGGTGGTGAGGATTGACCGGGCAGAGGAGTTGGTGAGGGCGTATACGGAGACACAGAGAAACAGGTAGGTGATTTCCGCACCTGCCTGCGTGATTGACAATACCAAAAAACGAAATTATTATTCATCACATGAATAACTTTTATTCACCACCGCCAACCTACCACGAACGCTGGATTACCCCATCTCTTCAAGACGCCATCCGTGACCATGCGGTGGTTGTCCTGACAGGAGCGCGGCAGGTCGGCAAGAGTACCCTGCTGCTCAACGCCGAGCCTTTCAAAAATTGGCGTTTCCACACCCTGGACGAACTCGATGTTTTGGAGCAGGCGCGCACCAACCCTGAAGCCCTGTGGGCAGGAACGAACCAGGTCATTCTCGATGAAGTCCAAAAAGCGCCGGAAATCCTCTCCGCGATCAAACGCGCGGTTGACCTGAACCCCGGCAGGTATCGTTTCGTGCTCTCAGGGTCGGCGAATCTCCTTCTCATGAAACAGGTTAGCGAAAGCCTGGCCGGGCGGGCGGTGTATTTTGTGCTCGATCCAATGGCTCTTGGTGAAATCGAGCAAAATCCCCGGCCCGATATTTTACAACGGGTGTTGGCTGGCAATTTTCCTGACGAAGCGGTCCTGTCACAAGAACCCTTTGACATTGCGAGCATCCTCCTGCGCGGGACCATGCCGCCCCTGCTCACTTTGAACTCGCCCCAGTCCTGGACGCGCTGGTGGGACGGGTACGTGACGACCTACCTCGAACGAGACCTGCGCCAGGTGGCGCAAATTGACGCGTTGCTGGATTTCCGCAAGCTGATGCGACTCGTCGCTCTTCGTTCGGCTCAATTGTTGAACCAATCCGAAATCGGGCGTGACGCGCAACTGTCCCAGCCGACCGTGCATCGTTACTTGAACCTGCTCGAGACCACCCACCTGTTCGAGCGTCTGCCTGCGTACACCACCAGCCACACCACCAGTTTGCTCAAATCCCCGAAAGCCTTTCTCAACGATACAGGATTGGCCGTTTTCCTATCGGGCTATTTCGCTTTGGATGATTTGCAAAAAGGTCGCGAATTTGGCGCATTTTTCGAGACACTTATTTACCATCATCTGCGCGTCTTGACGCGTTTGATGGTTCCGCAAGGCCACCTGTACTTTTGGCGCACCCGCGCCGGCAAAGAAGTGGATTTCATCGTCGAACACGGGATGCGGGTCCTCGCTATCGAGGTGAAAAGCACGATTTCACCCACTTTCGGCAACGCGACCGGGTTGCGCACTTTCCTGGAAGAACAGCCGCAAGCAACAGCGGGCATCCTGGTCCATAATGGCCCGGTCATCAAACGGCTGGACGAAAAGATTATCGCAATCCCATGGACGATGCTGGCCGGTTTGTAATATCTCCACCTTCGCCTGCTTTATCGCGGTGTTGATGACGGCAGAGAAGACGGTTAGAATTGACCACGTGAAAGAATTACTGAAACAACTAAACTGATGAAACAAGAGTTATTAAAATCAAAAACTGGGCGAGTTCTCATCGAATCTCACCGAGGTGCAGAAGGTCTTGCCACCGAAAACTCATTTTCAGCCTTGAAGCTTGGATTAGAAGCAGGGGCAGATTTTCTTGAGGTTGACATTCAACTCAGCCGGGATAGTGTTCCTTTCTTGCATCACAATTACACACTGCCCGATGGTCGTTGGTGTTTCCAAACGCCGTGGGACGAAATTAGATTACTTGCCAACAGCGATTCTTTTCTACCCTTGGAAGATGTTCTAATTTGGGCGCGTGAAAATGATGCCTGTCTATCTCTCGATTTGAAGGTAGGTTTTATGCCTGAAAATGAGTTAGCAACAGAAGTATTAGCCCTGCTCGAACGGACTCAAACATTGGATCATGTTATGCTCATTTCTTGGGATCATGTCGAATTGTTGAATATAAAACGCAGCTATCCGAATATAACTACTCGTGCTCTCATCCGCGGTCGCCTCGTTGACTATACTGGCTTCCTGAAATACACGCAGGCAGATGCAATCAGTCTTACTTATGGAGTTGTTCGCTCATCTGACGTGGAGCAAGTGCATCAAGCTGGAGTTGCAATCGTTATGGCTGAGATGTGGAAACCTGACTTTAAAATGGTGAGAGATTTAGATATTGATATCGTCAGTTGGAACAACCCCAAAGAAGCAAAACAAATGTTAAAACACGCATAGGAAAATATGACCACCCCCTCCCCCAAAAACACCTCCCTCCTCCGCCCCGCCCGCCCGGTGGGATTTACCGGCTACGGGGCCTACGTGCCGCGTTACCGCCTGCCCGCCAAAGAGATCGCCCGCATCTGGACCGGCGGCAAGGGCGGCACGCCCATCAAGGAAAAAGCCGTCCCCGGCCTGGACGAAGACGTGGTAACGATGTCTATCGAGGCCGCCCGCAACGCCCTGGCCCGGGCCGGCATCCACGCCCACCAGCTGCGCGCCGTCTGGGTCGGCTCGGAATCCCATCCCTACGCGGTCAAGCCCACGTCCACGATCGTGGCGGAGGCCATCGGCGCGGTGCCCAACGTCCAGGCAGGTGACTGGGAATTCGCCTGCAAAGCCGGCACGGAAGCCATCGTCGCCGCCATGGGCATGGTCGGCTCCGGCATGGCCGATTACGCCATGGCCATCGGCATGGACACCGCCCAGGGCAAGCCCGGCGACGCCCTCGAGTACACCGCCGCGGCCGGCGGCGCAGCCTACATCATCGGCCCGGCTGAAGACTCGGTGGCAGTCATCCAGGCCTCCTACTCCTACGTCACCGACACGCCCGACTTCTGGCGGCGCGAGCACCAGAAATACCCCGAACACGGCGTCCGTTTCACCGGCGAACCGGCTTACTTCCACCACATCACCTCCGCCGGCCAGACCCTGATGGAGGCCATGGGGACCACCCCCAAAGACTACAAGTGGGCCGTCTTTCACCAGCCCAACACCAAGTTCCCACAGCGGGTGGCGTCCCAGTTGGGATTCAGCCCGGAGCAGATCGAACCCGGCCTGCTGGTCACGACCATTGGGAACACTTACTCTGGCTCCTCGATCATCGGCCTGACCGCCATCCTCGACATTGCCCAGCCCGGAGACCGGATCCTGCTCGTCTCGTTCGGATCCGGGGCCGGGTCCGACGCCTTCGACCTGCTCGTCACCGAGGAGATTACCGAACGCCAGGGCAAGGCCCGCTCCACCCAGGACTACATCTCCCGGCGGGTGGAGATTGACTACGCCGAATACGTGCGAATGCGCGGGAAGATTACGATGAAGTAGCAGGTAAACAGGTAGACAAGTAGGCAGGTTTCCTGTGTACTTGTTTACCTGTTTCCGTGCCTACTCCCCCGGAGAACACCATGACTGATGTCATCATCGCCGGAATCGGCCAGACCGCCGTCAACGAACACTGGGACGTCTCGCTGCGCGAACTCGGCCTGTTCGCCCTCGAAGCTGCCGTGCGTGACGCAGGCGGACTCAAGCCCCAGGCCCTGTTCGTCGGTAACATGCTGGCCCCCAACCTGTCCAGGCAGGCCCACCTCGGCGCGCTGCTGGCCGATTTTGCCGGATTAACCGGCATCGAAGCCGTCACCGTCGAAGCCGCGGGGGCTTCGGGCGGTGCGGCCCTGCGCCAGGGCTACCTGGCCGTCAAAAGCGGGCTGGTGGACGCGGCCCTGGTCGTCGGCGTGGAGAAGTTCACCGACGTGGTCGGCTCGGAGGTTGAAGCCGCCCTGTCCACCGCCTCCGACTCGGACTTCGAGGCCATGCAGGGCATGACCCCCACCGCCCAGGCCGCCCTGCTGATGCGTCGCTACACGCACGAATATAACGTCCCAGCAGACGGGTTCGCCGGGTTTGCTCTCACTGCCCACGCCAACGGAGCAGGCAACAAAAACGCCATGTTCCAGAAGGCTATCAAACCCGATACTTATACCAGGGCCAGCATGGTCAGCGACCCGGTCAATATGTTCGACGCGGCTCCCCTCGCCGATGGCGCCGCGGCCGTCCTGCTCACCCGCCCCGACCTGCTCCCGCCCGGCTTCCCGCACCCGCTGGTGCGTATCGCCGGTTCCGCGACCGCCTCCGACACGCTGGCCCTGCACGACCGCAAGGACATGCTCTTCTTCGAGGCGGCCTACCTTTCGACCGGCAAAGCCGTCAAACAGGCCGGGATCACTCTCGACCAGGTGGATTTCTTCGAGTACCACGACGCTTTTTCGATCTACGCCGCCCTTTCGCTCGAATCGTCGGGATTTTCGATCCGCGGCCACGGCTGGAAACTGGCTGCCGATAACCGGATCACGCGGGACGGGAGCCTGCCCTGCGCCACGATGGGCGGACTCAAAGCCCGGGGCTATCCCGGAGGCGCAACGGGCGTGTACCAGGCCGTCGAAGCCGCGACCCAGCTCCGAGGTCAGGCCGGGGCGAACCAGTTGGCAAATATCCGTTATGGGATGATCCAATCGCTGGGCGGCCCTGCATCCACCGCAGTTACCCACATCCTGGAAAAGGTCAGTTAACAGTTTCGTTAGATTCCGACCCTGATAGTTCCTGATAGCACAGCCTTGTTAAAGTTAGGCTAGAATTTCTAACAAGGAGAAACTTTTCATGGAAATCGCTCGCCACTGGCGTCTCAAACAACAACGCTACGGACTGGTCGGGGAAGTTTGCCCGCATTGCGACGTCAAAATCTTCCCGCCGCGGGATGTCTGCCCCGAGTGCGGCGGCGAAGCCAAGACCCTCTACACCTTTAGCGGCAAGGGGGAAGTGTACTCGTACACCACCATCTACGAAGCCCCGGCCGGCTACGACGAGACCGCACCCTACACCGTAGCCCTGGTCAAGCTCGAAGAAGGGCCGCTGGTCACCGCCCAACTGACCGACGTGGACGAAGAGTCTGTGCAGATCGGAATGCCCGTCGAGATGGTTACAAGGAAATTACGGCAAGATGGAGACGAGCGGGGGATGCTGGTGTATGGGTATAAATTTCGTAAATCTACGTAGACGTCTACCTAAACGTCTACGTAGATATTTAGGTAGATGACAAGGTAAACAAAGCAAAGGCAGCAAGGATCATTTCCAAAAACAGTACAATAAAGCTTAGGTCCAGCATAAATACCACGAAAATCCGCCATGAAAAAGCGGATTTTCGTGGTATTATCATGGAATGATTTCTCGAACCCACCTACAAAACACCATTAAACGCAAACTGGAAGCTAATCGTGTTGTGGGGCTGATCGGGCCTCGTCAATGCGGTAAAACAACCCTGGCAAGGCAATTCGTCCCCCCCACGTCAGCCAATTATTTTGATCTGGAAGACCCTTTTAGCCTGGCGAGACTTGACCAGCCAATGACCGCCTTGCAAGATTTACAGGGGTTGGTTGTTATCGATGAAATCCAGCGTCGCCCGGATATTTTCCCTGTTTTGCGCGTTTTGGCCGACCGAACCCCTCTGCCGGCCCGTTTCCTCATTTTGGGGAGCGCATCACCTGAATTATTGCGCCAATCATCCGAGTCACTGGCCGGGCGAATTTCAATTATCCAAATGAGTGGATTCAGCCTGGAAGAAGTGGGCGCCGAATCACAAAATTTGCTCTGGCGGCGCGGGGGTTATCCCCTCTCATTTACTGCTTCCAGCGAAGAAACCAGCCTGGATTGGCGCAAGGATTTTGTGCTCACTTTTTTAGAACGGGACATCCCGCAATTTGGTTTCAACATCCCTTCCACCAGTTTATTCCGTTTTTGGAGCTTATTAGCGCACTATCACGGGCAGGTCTGGAACGCAGCAGAAGCCGCTCGCACGCTGGGTGTTGGAGAAACGACTGCCCGCCGTTATATCGACCTGCTTCAAGATTTGTTTATGGTGCGCCTGCTCCAGCCCTGGTATGTGAACCTTGGTAAACGGCAAGTTAAAACGCCAAAAGTATATATCCGTGATACTGGGTTATTGCACTATCTGTCCGGGATTCGTACAGAACAAGAGCTTCTTCTGCACCCTCGCAGTGGTGCATCGTGGGAAGGTTTTGTTTTTGAAGAAGTCATAAAAGCTACAAAACCAGATGAAGTTTATTTCTGGGGAACCCATTCCGGGGCAGAACTCGACTTGCTTCTGATAAAAAATGGGAAGCGCATTGGTGTGGAATGCAAACGCATGGATGCTCCGCATCTTACCCCTTCCATGCGCACGGCTATTACTGATCTGGATTTGTCAAAAGTATTGGTGATCTATCCTGGCCCGCATTCCTATCCCTTGGCAGAAAATATCCAGACTGTCCCATTAGCACACCTGTCCAATAAACCAGAAAGCCTTGTTGCATAATCTGCTTAACTTTCATCACTGGACAATCTGATGCCCACCTACCCTGATTATGTCTACCAAGCCCTTGCCCGCGCCCGCGACGAAGGTCAGTGGCACGCCGCCCAAGCCGATGCGGCCGCGTTGTGTTTTGACATGCTGACGCTTTTCCCCGATTGTGTCGAAGCCAGGGATCTCGTCTACGAACTTTTCTGCGATGAGTGGACGATTTACGATAACCGCGTCGCACTCCAACAAAATATTGACGAGTGGGATGACCGTCCCTGGCAGCAAAGGCGCAGACTGGCGTTGTCATTCCGGTTCATGAGTCGCTGGGACGGGAAATACGAAGCGACGATGGAGCGCGGCGGTCCGAAAGATGTGCGCAAGATACTCGAAGACGGCAAAATGGAATTATTAGGGGCATACTGTCTCGGCGACGAGGAGTGTACCGATTATGCCTGGTCAATTTTTGCCGATGCCATCCAGCAGGCCAGCGACCCGCAAGCCACTCTGCACTGGATTGGCTGGCAATACGCCGACCTGGGCTTCTTCGCCGACGCGGCCGAAGCGCTGGGTGAACTCTGCTCCCGTTATAACGATGAAAAGGCCCGCCGTCTGCTGGCTGAAGTCGTCTGGTGGCGGGACAACGCCCACCGCATCCCGTGGATTCCGCCCGCGGGCGACGGTTCCCGTTACGATCGCATGATGGACTTCATCGACCCGTCCGCACCAAAGACGAAGGATACAGTGCGACGCGTCCGCAACGAGAACCAAAAGGAACGGATCGCACCCTATCGTCCAAGCATTGACCCGCAGTTGGCGACACTTTTCGATGCCGCGCTCCCGTCCGGCTCGGACAAACCATCCACCGCAATCGTGGATTGGGGTTTTCTTGATAAGGATAATGGTCAGCCGGGCGAACTACCCGATTGGGCGAAGAAGAACATCCAAAGGCTGGAAAGATGGGGGGAGGGCGACGAACTTCACCAAGAAATGATCGCTGATATAAGGAACCGCCACCGTTGGTCTCGCAATATCCCGCCGCCATCTACCCCCAAACGATATGATCCTAATGAGCCGCCATTCACACCGCCAGAGTTTTTTGATGGTATGGATGAAGACGATTTGTGATCTGAGGGGACGCTAAATATGATTTTGTTGCACTAATTTGCCATTAATGGCATAATAAGTACATGCAATTCGAACAATTACTTAACCTGATTGGGGATCAGCCGCTATTTGAGACGGGTCTGCTTCTCTCAGGGGACGTTGACCCAAATGATGTTCGCCGACAATTATCGCGCTGGGTTAGCACCGGCAAACTCAAACAATTACGGCGGGGCCTGTATACCCTGGCGCCTCCCTATCAAAAGATTTTCCCCCATCCTTTTGTGATCGCTAACTTTTTGATGGCAGGCTCCTATGTGAGTATGCAATCTGCGCTGGCGCATTATGGGCTGATTCCCGAATACGTTGCTCAAACGTGGAGTGTGACAACAGGTCGCCCAAGTCAATGGGACGGTAATTTCTGCTTTCAGCACATCGCCCCGCATTTGTTTTTTGGCTACCAGCGCGTGGATTTGACGCAGGGACAATCTGCCTTTGTTGCCACGCCGGAGAAAGCAATCCTCGACCTGGTGCATATTACCCCGCGTGCCGACACCATTGATTACTTGCGTCAGCTTCGTTTACAGAATCTGGAGCGGCTGGATATGGATCGGTTAAATGAACTTGCCCAGCGCACTGGAAAACCAAAATGGCTGCGGGTGGCAGAGCTCGTCACCAAACTTATGCGGGATGAACTGGACGATTACGAGGTTGTCACATGAAAGAAGAATTGCTTCGGCTGGCAGAATCAGAAAAATCACCGCTCGTATCACGCAATCTGGCACGCGAGTATTTGCAAGCGCTCATCTTGCAAAGCTTGCAGCGCGCTGGTGCCATGACCATGCTTGCTTTTCACGGTGGGACGGCTTTGCGTTTTCTATATTCTCTGCCGCGTTATTCAGAAGACCTGGATTTTGCCTTGGAAAGACCATCTGAGCGGTATGATTTTCGCGCTTTTTTGAAGACTATCCGCAGCGACCTGGAAGCACAAGGCTACGCAATCGAGTTAAAGGTCAGCGATCAGAAGACGGTTCACAGTGCCTTCGTGCGTTTTTCTGGCTTGCTCTTTGATATGAACTTATCCCCTCATCGTGATGAAATCTTGGCGGTCAAAATCGAAGTCGATACCAACCCACCTGCTGGTGCAGAACTGACGACCACACTCATCCGCCGGCATGTAATCCTCAATCTCCAACATCACGATCAGGCTTCCCTGCTGGCTGGAAAGCTGCACGCCATCCTGCAGCGCCCCTATCTCAAGGGTCGTGACCTCTATGATTTGACCTGGTATTTATCTGATAGAGACTGGCCACCCCCAAACCTGGTTTTGCTGAATAATGCCCTGGTACAAACTGACTGGAACGGTCCGGCTCTCACTACCGACAATTGGCGCCAGATGGTTTTTGCCCGGCTGGAAAGTATCACCTGGGAACGAGCCATAGACGATGTACGCCCTTTCCTGGCAGTAACCGAAGAGTTGTCCTTATTAACCCGCGAAAATATTTTGCAACTGCTAACCCCCACAGATAACGGTACTCTTACGAAATAAACCCTATGCAATTTTTGGGACAACCGGAAATGTACACTCCATGATTTGCAGTATGATCACCCCATTCACCATAGGAAAACCGCATGAGCCAAAAACCCGATAATTCCCAACAAATTGACGAACTCATGACCGCATTTTTCGCGCAGGCCAGGGCCCAATTTGGACCGGCTGTCAAAACTTACTGGTTTTATGCTGGCGACCTGTGTCCCGGCTGTTCCCAGCCCACCGATGGCGCGATGAAATTCAAGGGCAAAGACGCCCTATCGCTCAACGCTTATATCTACCGCGAGCGCGGCGTGCTGATTGGCTACCTGCTCTGCAAAACCTGCGCCAAAACCATCCACACCGCCGCACAGAAAAATCCCTACCGCCAAACCCCGCTTCACGCCCAAATCGAACAGTTCTTGAACGCGGCATACCTCCACCACATTAGAAAGCAGGATTCTCAGTGATCTCCCTGACCGAATCGACCATCCGCTCCTACGCCAGCGAGCAAAGTTTCGAGCGCAGGCGCGAATACTTCTACTCCGGCGCAATTTACATCACCTTTCGCCAGGGCAACGCCCTGCTGGCTGAGTGTGTTGGCACCGACACCTATCACCTGCGCGTCGAACTCGATGAAGGCGGCATCCAATCGGCCGGTTGTACCTGTCCATACGGATTCGGCGGCTATTGCAAGCACCTGGTCGCGCTCCTGCTCACCTACATCCATAAGCCGGGGGAATTTACTGAACGAAAAACCGTTGCCGATTTATTGGAAAATGTGGACAAGGCCGCGCTGGTAGCAGTTCTCACCAAACTGGCCGACCGCCAGCCTGAACTCTACGCCTGGCTCGAAACCAGCCTACCCGTGGCCGCTGTCGCCGTTACCGGAGCGGAATCCAAACCCAGGCTGGTCAGCCAGGTTTCCGAATCAGCCTGGCGCAAGCGCATCAAAAATATATTCCGTCAGGGCGGTTACGCTGATTACGAATCAGCCTACGGCGTATCGAGCGATGTTGACGAAATCACCGACTCCGCCACTGAAATCCTTGCCGTCGGTGATGCCCAGGGAGCCATCACCATCCTACTCATCCTGCTCGATGAACTTTCCGACGCCTATGAGATGTTCGACGACTCGGATGGAGAGTTAGGCGATAGCGCCGACTACGCTGGCGAAATCCTGGCCGAAGCCATCCTGAGCATCGATTGGGACGAAAAGGAACGCAAGGCCCTGGAACGCAAATTGGCCCCCATTGCCAAGAACCTGTCCGATTACGGCATCGAAGATGGCTTGGAGCTAGCCCAACTCGCCCTGGAATATGGCTGGGAAACCCACCCGGAATACGTCAACGACTTCACCACTGACTTGGATTCCGCAAAACTAAATGTGCTCGAACGCCAGGGACGCTCCGACGAATTCTTGTCCCTGTGCCAGCAAACCGGCCAGCACTTGCGCTACACTCAAAAACTTCTGCAACTCGGCCAGATTGAGAATGCCGTCCACGCTGCCTACCAACTTTCGGATCCGAACCAGGTACTCGAAATTGCGAAAAGGCTGCGCGAGATAAACCAGATCAGCGAAGCTGTCGCCCTGGCAGAGCATGGCCTGACCATCGAAGGACAAAAATATCACCTGGCAGCTTGGCTTGCGCCATTGGAGGAATCCCAGGGGCAGTTGGAACAAGCGCTCCAGGCACATCTTGCGGTATTTGCCGCTTCCCCGAACCTGGAAACCTATCAACACATCCAGCGGCTTTCCGGCGAACGTTGGAAAGAGCTCCAACCAGAGCAAGTGAAGACTCTGGTTCAATCTGGCCGTTCAGATTCGATTGTTAGCGTGTATTTATACGAGCAAATGTGGGACGAAGCTATCGCCATCGCTGAGAAAAACGCCTACGACTACACTTTGCGCGAAAATGTGGCCGATGCTGTTGTTGCCCACCACCCAGATTGGGTGATTCGTATTTCCATTCAGGAAGCCGAAAAACTGATCGAACCCACCCAGAGCAAATACTATCCCCACGCCGCTCGCTGGCTGGCGAAGGCAAAACAAGCCTACATTCAATCGGAGCGCAAATCAGAATGGCTAGCTTACCTCACCCGGCTGAAAACCACTTACGCTCGCCGCCCATCTCTGCAAAAAGAACTATCCAAGCTATAGAGTAACCAAAATTTGCCCAGTGTGGTCCATATCTGGTATACGGCTATAAATTCTGCAAACTCGTAGGCGGCACGTAGGCGGCGGAAATATACCACTTTTCGAACATTTTTCGACTAAAACGGCTGGTAATCAAGCCAAAATCAAAAGCGGTGGAGATTTATCTCTGCCGCTTTTGATTTATTTACTTCACCAACGTTTCGTTCAGGGGACAGGCATCCTATTCATCAGGAATCACCCCATCAAGCATCGGCTACAAGAAACAGACATAATAACACTTATAAAAGGAATATCCATGCCTAGTTCCAAACGCTCGCTCTCTCAGCTTCCGCTGCTTGATGATACCTGGCTTATTGGCACTTCCCGCCTACAGACATGGGCCAAAGAGGGAGACAACCCGCCAACACGCCCGTATTTGATCCTGATCGCCAGCAGTAACACGGGCTTGATATGCGGTAGCAATCTTGTGCCTGAGGCTCCTTCAGCCGCGCAAGTGGGCGACGTGTTGTTCAATGCGATGCAACATCCACCACGCGAGCTAGGGAAAGCATGCCGCCCGCGCAGCATTGCGCTGGCCGATACTGCACTCCTTGAGCCGTTACAGATTCTCCTGAAAGACGCGGGACTTGACACAGAAGTTTTCGTCGCCGGATTTCCCGATGAATTCTACGAGATTATCCATCAAATGGAAGGTATGATATCTCGAGTTGCGGGCGACCTCGGATCACCATCCAATGATCGCGACTCTGCCCTGGCGCGCACCCAGCAGGTCATGTACCGCGCCTCGGAGGAGAACAGTCCGGCCAGACGTATTACGCTTGCCCACGAGTCATTGAGCCTCTCGGAGGATTGTGCGGACGCATACGTTCTGCTGGCTGAAGAAGAAGCAGATTCCGTGAAACGGACGCTGGAATTGTATAAACAGGGCATGGATGCAGGAGCACGTGCGCTGGGAACAAAGTATTTTGAGGAAAATGCGGGGGACTTCTGGGGTTTGCCTGAAACGCGGCCGTATAGGCGGGCACGGCAAGGCTTAGCCGAAACCTTGTGGCGTCTGAAGCGTTATGAAGAAGCTATCGAGCATTATCATGAACTACTGCGTTTAAACCCGGGGGACAATCAGGGGAATCGCTACGCACTGCTCGACCTCCTGATACAATTTGAACACTACAAGGAAGCGCTAGACTTGCTGGATCAATATCGGGACGAATGGTTTGCGGTATGGCTGTATTCACGTGCCTTGCTGGAATTCCAGGGGAACGGCGCCTCGGCGGCTGCAAAAAGGATTTTGCGACAAGCTATAGAGGAAAATCGGTTTGTCCCAGCCTACTTGACAAGTCAAAAGCGAGTGCCGAACCGGCGCGTGGACTATTATGGTTGGGGGACGAGACTGAGGCAATCTATTATGCGAGCGAGTACCTGAACTACTGGAGACGGATCTCAGGTTCGGTCGAGTGGTTGCGGGCAGAAATAGCAGAGGGACCGCAGCACAAGAAACTCGGCGGAGGTTCACGCTCACGCCGCACTCGAAAACGACGCGGGGGTTAGGGCTACGCAAGTGCTGTAAAACGAAAGACCTCGTTTGACATCTGCATACCGTTCTCGTACAATCAAACCTATGTCCATTCCCCAATTGCTCCACACGATGTGCGCCGAGCTTTCGAACGCCGACCTGAACGCCATCCGCAAGGCGCGCGGTTTCAGCGCCAGCGAAACCGCCTCGCGCACATCCTTTGCCAGTTTTTACGTCACCTCCATCGGCCTGGCCGAGAACATGACCGTCCTAACTCCTGAAGAGGCCTACACCCTGCGCCTGCTCCACGAGACCGGCGAGGTGGATGTAACCTTCTTCGAGCGCCTCTACGATATCGGTGAAAGATACGGCACGTTCAACCAGAAATACAAACCCGTTTTCGATGCCGTCAAAAAGAACCTGGTCCGGCGTGGCCTGGTGGTCATGGCCGAAGTCAAAATGCGCGGCGATACCGTCCAACTCGAACGCTGGCGCTTCGCCCTTCCCCCCGAGTTCGCACCCTACCTGCCACCTCTGCCTGCTATCCACAACGACCGGCCTGGCCAGGTCAATGACCGCACCGTGCGCAGGAAATTGCTCGAACTCACTGGCGGCGGCCCGACCGTCCCCAATGTCAGGCTTCCCATCCACCTCTTGCGCGGCAGCATCTATCTTAAGGACCAACCTTTCTCGCTAGACACTTTCCGTGCATGGCAACTCACCGCCTGGCAGAATTCCTTAAACATCTTCAAACCAAACGTTCCGGCCTCGCTCTCGCCCAGCGAAGCTGCGCTCAAGCTGCTCTCCGCCGAGCACTGGACAGCTCCTAATGATCTCGAACCGGCTCTCAAAATCTACTGCTTTGGCGGCAAAATCCCGCCTGCTGAAAAATTGCTGCATCAGGGTTGGGAATTGGGACTCTTATCCCGGCTGGAAATCGATTCCGTGCCCCATTACCGCCTCGCCCCCGCGCTGGATCCAACCGGCTCGAACGACCCCTATCCTGCCTCCCTTCCCTGGGCCGATACTACCGCCAAACCTGGCTCCGTCAAAATCGACCTGCGCCTGGTCCCGCTCTACGACCTCGACCTGCTCAACACCCTGGCGCATCTTGCCATGGAGGCTGGCGCGTTATGCGCCTCTCCCAGCCTGGTCAAACTCGGGCGCGCCGACCCTGCCCAACGCAAGGCGCCACTCTCCCTGTGGCTGGCGGAGCACGTCCCAGCTTTTGGTGAGATCCTCGAAACGGTGAACGAAAAATGGGGCCAGACCCTGCTGCACGAAAATCTGCTCATCGCCCGCGTCCGCGACCTCAGCCTGCGCGTCCAACTGGAGCGCGAATTGGGTCAGAACCTGGTCGTCCTCAGCGACCACTTCATCGCCTTCCCCCGCGATCACCGCTCCAGCGTTGATAAAATACTCAAAAAAACCGGCTTCGTCACCAAAACCATCCGCCCCTGACCTGCCTTCATCCTTCCTAATTCATCCTTTATGTTTACTCCTCTCGACCCCAAATCTCTGCGCATCTCTTCCAACGCCCGCGATATCCTGCGCGACCTGTTCATCTACCTCGATTACATGGGTGAGCGCAGCGTCAAACGCATGACGCGCAGCAATGATATCCCTCGCGCCGACTTGCAGCGCCTCGCCAAACTACTCAACGTGGCCTCGCCAGAAAAAGACGATTGGATGTTCGCCCGCCAGCACTGGATTGATTTCATTGACGATCTCGCCCTGCGTCTGAAACTGGTTTCCTACGACATCCAAGGAGAATATCGCGGTTACACCAGCTCCGAGCCATCTTTTGTTGAAAACTATATCATCGTCAATACCAGTGAATGTGATAGATTTCTCGACCTTTCTCCCGCTGTGCAGGAGAAACGCATCCTCGACACGCTCATCCACGCCAAATCTCACAGCGAGTATGACAACTACAGCAATAATGAGTTCTACCGACCTGGCATACTAGGTGAATTGGACTCTTTCTACCAATGGGGTTCTGCCACGGGCATCGTACCCACGCTCAAATTCCCTGAAATCCGCCTGTTCCTATTGGATGTGCTCAAGAATTGTCCCGCCGGGCAATGGTTCAGCACCGAGTCGCTGGTGGCCTGGCTCAAAGCCAACCACTCCTATTTCATCATCCCGCAAGACGCGCCCAAAAAGGACAGGTGGGGACATCCCGTTACGCGCTACGGCAATTTCTACGAGGGCAAAGAGCAGTGGGTTCATAATGAAAAACCCATCCCTGATAACGCGCCAGACGGTTTCGAGCGCGTCGAGGGCCGCTATGTAGAACGCTTTCTCGAAGGCATCCCGCTCACCATGCGCTTCGTGGATGTAGCCTACGACCCCAGGCCCTACACCGGCCTGCTCCCAATGCGCGGCGTGCTCAAAGCCTTCCGCGTCAACGAGCGCTTCCTGCGCCTGATGAGCGGCAAGACGGCCGCGCCGAAAGTCACCGTCCAGCCTAATTTCGATGTTGTCATCGAAGCTGACTTCTACCCGGCAAGGGTTATCCGCCAGGTAGCCGCGCTTGGCGAGCAGATATCCAGTCCCAACAGCGGTCACGGCGCGTACGTGGGCATTTTTCATCTCACAAAGGCTGCTGTCGCCGCCGTCCAGGTCGAAGGACCCGACCTGGACGTGATCGCCCTGCTCGAAGAACTCAGCGGGCGCGACCTGCCGCCCAATGTGCAAACCGAACTCGACGAGTGGGCTGGTCACGCCGACCAGTTCACGTTGTACGAAGAGTTTGCGCTTTTGGAGAGCGTGGGCGAGGTCCCCGAGGCCGAAAAATTTACCGTCGAGCGTATTTCTCCCACCCTGCGCCTGGTGCGCAGTTCCGAGAAAGTTTTCTCCACCCTGGAAACGCTCAACCTCGTCCCGGTGCGGGTCCAACATCCGCATGGCGAATTCGCCCCGATAGCGAAATCCGCCGCTAGCATGTTCCCCAAAGAATCAGCATTGGCCGAGGCCCGGAAAACGGCGAGACAGGTGAAGGTGAGTCGGATCGTCACCGTCAGTTACCAGTTCCCCGATCAGGAATCCTTCGATTCCATCCAAAGAATGCTCGCCGAATTGCGCTGTCCCTTTCAATCCGACCCGAACACCCGCACGGTTAGCATCCAACAAAAGGATCAGGACAAGTTCGACGAGGCAGTGCTGCAATTGAAAGATACCTTTGCCGTCGAGATCGAATAACGCAACACGTACTACGCAACTTGTGTAGCGTGGAACGTGTTCCGTTTGTGAGGTTATGTGCCATCCCCATCTAATCCACTGATTGTCCAGGGCGATAAAAGCCTGCTGCTCGAAGTGCAAAACGAGCGCTATGAGACCGCTCGTGATGCGCTGGCGCGTTTTGCCGAACTCGAAAAATCACCCGAATACATCCACACCTATCGTATCACACCGCTTTCGCTGTGGAATGCGGCTTCATCCGGGCTGACTGCTTCCGAGATCCTGGCGCAGTTGGAGGAATTCTCGAAATACGGCCTGCCCGCCAACGTGGTGCGCGACATCGAGGAGTACGTGGGGCGTTACGGGCGCGTCCAACTGGTGCGCGAAGGCGAAAACCTGATCCTCACCAGCGAAGATGAAACATTGATGGTGGAAATCCTGAACCATAAGGCCACCGCCCGCTTCCTGGGCAGACGGCTGGATGCGTACCAGGCGTTGGTAGTCCCCGGGCGGCGCGGCCATCTGAAACAGGCACTGCTGCAAATCGGCTACCCCGCCGAAGATCTGGCCGGGTATGTCGTTGGCGATGGTTTACCAATTGCGTTGAGAGGGGCAACGATGGAAGGCAAACCATTCTACCTGCGCCATTACCAGGAGGAGGCCGCCGAAATCTTTTACGCGGGCGGCTCAGCGCGCGGTGGCAGCGGCGTGATCGTCCTGCCGTGCGGCGCAGGCAAGACCATCGTCGGCATGGCGGCCATGGCACAGTTACAAACCTCCACCCTGATCCTGTCCCCCAACACGGTCGCTGTCCGCCAATGGATGAGCGAACTGGCCGATAAAACCTCGTTAACAGAAGAGCTGATTGGGGAATATTCCGGCTTGCAAAAGGACATCCGCCCGGTGACGGTCAGCACTTACCAGATCCTCACCTACCGCAAGCGCGGCTCTGACGACTTCCCCCACTTCAGCCTGTTCAGTGCCCGCAACTGGGGCCTGATCATCTACGATGAAGTACACCTGCTTCCTGCCCCGGTTTTCCGCATCACCGCCGAAATCCAGGCGCGCCGCCGTCTCGGTCTCACCGCCACCCTGGTGCGCGAAGACGGCTTGGAAGGCGATGTATTTTCCCTGATCGGCCCGCAGAAATATAACGTTCCGTGGAAAGATTTGGAAAAACAGGGCTGGATCGCCACCGCCATCTGCCACGAGGTACGCGTACCGTTGGCCGAAAGCGCCCGCATGGAATACGCGCTGGCCCCTCAGCGCCAAAAATATTCTGTCGCAGCGCACAACAGCCGCAAACTGGCGGTCATGCAATCCATTTTAGAACGGCATGTGGGCGAAAGCATCCTGGTGGTTGGCATGTACCTCGACCAGTTGGACGAAGTGGCCGCGCTGTTGCAGGCGCCGCTGCTCACCGGGCAGACACCCGTGCGCGAGCGTGAAAAACTCTACGAGCGGTTCCGCAACGGTGAAGTGAAAATCCTGGTGGTCTCGAAAGTCGCCAATTTCAGTATCGACCTGCCAGACGCCAGCGTAGCCATCGAAATTTCCGGCACCTTTGGCAGCCGCCAGGAGGAGGCCCAACGCCTGGGACGCATCCTACGCCCCAAGAGCGATAGTGTGATGGCACATTTCTACACCATTGTGACCCGCGAGACGGTGGACCAGTCCTTCGCCGCCAACCGCCAGCGCTTCCTGACCGAACAGGGTTATAAATATGAAATACTGTATGAGGATGAAGTGTTATGAATTCACCTGTTCTGCATGAAAACCTGCCCCTGATCGAGGTCGCCGACCACCTGATCCTCGATGACCTGTATGCCGACCCACTCGCCGCAAAATTTTTACTGACCCGGCTGAGTCCTACTGTTGCAGTCGTCGCTCCCGGCAAGATGGACACACTATTGGCGCGCCTGCTCAAGTTGGGACATACGCCTAAAGTGCTGGAAGGTTGATCCATGCCTCGCTATTTTGATGGTGACTTACCGCGCGTAGGCGCAGACAAGCTCAAACCGATGGTAAAGATCTGGGGTGGCAACTCGAAAATGCGCAAAGATGAGTGCATTGCCTGCATTGCCGCTGGCTTGAAAGACCCTCAAAAAGTGAAGACTGCTATTGCCAGCCTGCAACCCTGGGAACGTAACGCGCTCGCGCTCATCAAGCGCATGGGTGGGATTATTCCATACAGCGCGCTCAAGGTGGGCATCCTGGTCTCCGGTTTGCATCCCCGGCGCACCTATGGTTATCGTGAGGATTTCATTGAGCAATTGTTCCGCCGCGGCCTGCTCATGGCAACAGGAAGCTACAGCCCGGAATATCTCACCGAACAATATGGCGGCGGCATACTTTATTCCGACGATCGTATCCTGGCGCAAATCGGCCTTCCCGAATATCAGCCGCTGGATATCCGGCCCGCCCGCCCTGAGTTTGCCCGCCCCGACTCTGCCGGTCGGGCCGAGGTCGAAGGGTCGCTCCACGGCGCATCCCTGCTCTACCGCCGTCCGTCCACCGTTGCGCTCGATCTCGTGAGCATGCTGCAGGCGCTCGAGAATACAGGTGGTTTGAAACTGACCCGGGGCGGCGAAGTGCGGGTCAATGATGAAGCCAAACTGCGCAAGTCCCTGCATTGGAGCGAAAAAGGCCTGGACATGGATGGCTTTACTTTCCCCAATCCCGCGCAAGCGTGGCTGAGCGCTTTACGATATTCTAACCTGCTCACACTTGCCCTGGCGGGCAGTGCCAGGGAGTACAAAGGCGACTATCTGGTTGTCGTAGAATCTTCCGACCATTTTGCCCGGCGTCCGTTTGGCGAACAAGTCCGCCTGGTGATGGAAGGGTTGATCCGCTCCCCAACCTGGTGGGAAGTACCACTAAAACACGCCTACTTCGACAGCGATGGAAAAGGTCGCCGCCAGGCACGCCTGGCGTTAACCCTGGCTTTATCCGCCCTGCCGCTCGATCCGGGCGCCTTTTTCTCTTTCGACGATTTCGATCAGGCTCTCTACCAACGCATTGGCGAAGATTTCGCGCTCGACTATCCTCCACATCGCCCATATTTTTTTCGCTCCACGACGCCCGAACAACAAAGACAAGAACTCGCTGCCTGGCAGGAAAAGACGCGGCAGAAATGGCTGAAGCAGGAATATCTTTGGCTGGTGGGCGCATTCACCACCTGGCTGTATTTCTTGGGATTGGTGGAACTGGCGGTGAAAAATGGACAACCGACCGGTTTCCGTTTGACCGACATTGGCCGCGCTGCCTTCCACCCGGAACTGGATTCCGTTTCGAGTGCAGAATCCCCCTCGCGGGACTCTGCGCAGCCCGCCTGGGTGGTGCAGCCCAATTTCGATATCATCGTCTACCTCGAACAGGTCAACGCACCCCAATTGGCCTTTCTGGAACGCCACGCCGAACGAACCAAGTCCCACCACCACACAGCCCATTATCGTCTCACGCGTGAATCCGTTTATCGCGGGTTGGAAAGCGGCACCTCATTGGATGATTTACTGAAAGGACTCCAAGCCGGCTCCCAGGCAGACCTCTCGCAAAACATCATGGTCGAATTGCGTGAATGGGCTTCTCTGCGAGAGCGTATCGTCCTGCGCCGCAGCGCCCGCTTGATGGAATTCCCGTCCGCGCAGGCTTTGCAAGCCGGGCTGTCACAGGGACTCAGCGGCAGCGTAGTTGCCCAAAGATTCCTCATGCTGGGGGACCGTTCCACAGCGCAAGTCTCCGGCCTGAGCAGCATCAATTATGCCCAGCCTCTGCCAAAAATCCTGAACGCGACCGAGTCCGGGAAAATCCATCTCAAATACCGTTCCCACGACCTGGTAACCGGCGCCCAACTGGACCAGTGGGCGATTCGCAATGCAGATGCCGAGTGGCAATTGACCGCCGAAAGCGTGGCTGCAGCCCTGAAGCCCGAACGCAAGATCAGCGAATTGTTGAGCATGCTCAATGACCGGTTATTCCACCCCATCTCACCCCTGCTCGAATTAGCTCTGCGCTCTTGGGCGGGTGCATCCTTCAAGGTCGAGATGGAAACGGTCATTGCGCTGCGCTGTCTGGAGGAACGCATCTTCGAGGCGATCATTGCCAGCCCAATGATGAAACTGCTTTTGAAAGGGTACCTCAATCCGGATCTTCTTTTCGTGGATCCCGATCAAATTGAAACATTGCGCCAACACTTGAATTGGCTAGGATGGGAAGTTTCAAATCAATTGCAGGTTATCCCATTGGGAAGCGCGATCCGAAGCAGTTATGACTCAAAGTACTAATACGACCACCCCCGCGAGGTATAAATCTGGTATACGGGTATAAATTCCGTAGGCGGCACGTAGGCGGCGGAAAAGTACCGTGTTGCGGGAGATTTTTCAACCAAAACGCGCCTATAAGTACTAAAATAAAAGCGGCGGAGAATTATCTCTGCCGTTTTTGAATTCGCACTTCACCGATTTTCAATTTCTGCCATGCACATTAAAGCATCTTGGTCTCTCACTTGATAGAACATTGCGCACTTCACAATTGCCCAATACCAATAGTGAGTCTATCATTCCCCCATTTCAAGAATGCTAATCAGCTGCCATCCCGGTACCACCCTGTAGTCGCTCCATATCACGCATCGGTGGTAGACCGAACATAGTTTTATAATCTCGATTGAAGTGCGAGGCATTGTGGTATCCGACACGGTACCCAGCACTTGCTGCATCAAGACCCTCGCCCAGCATGAGACGGCGAGCCTCTTGAAGCCGCAAACGCTTTTGGAATTGTAAAGGACTCATAGCAGTAACAGCCTTGAAGTGGTGATGGAAGCTAGAGACGCTCATCCCCACTTCGCTCGCGATGTCTTCTATCCGAATCGGTTGGTCCAAGTCTTTATGTAGACGTTCAACAACTTTTGCAATAGGTGGGGTATAACCGCTCAGGATTGCGATATGGCGCAGGCGCTCGCCATGCTCTCCCATCAAAAGCCGGTACACAATTTCTCGTTTCACGAGTGGAACAAGGACAGGTGCTTCGTCCGGATTCTCGATGAGTCTGACGAGCCGCACAACAGCATCCAGAAGATCTGCATCCAATGAGTTCACGCTAAACGCCTTTACATCAGTAGGTTCTGATGGTGGAGTTTGTCCTGATTCGCTCATGACTGAGCCGACAAGGATGGGATCCAGTTCCAGGCTGACACTCAGGTAGGGCCGCTCGCTGGATGCTTCGACAACCTGCGTAACAAGCGGGAGTTCTACGGTACCAATACAATATTGATAGGGATCGTACCGATAACGCTCCTCGCCCAGTTGGGCTTCCTTGCTACCTTGAGCAATTACATGAAAGTTAGGAGCTGACTGATTAAGAAGTGGTTCAGTAGGCGATGAAAAGCGGCGAAGAAAGACATCCTTGAATGGCTCAACTGTGCCATCTTTCGTAAATGCCCGCGCGATTCGTTCAACCAATTCACTTCGATAGGCTTCTACCACCCTTGCATCGCGCTCTACCGGTTGGGATTTCTTTAAATTCATGGAACCTCTTGACTTCCTATATCATAAAACTTTACAGAATCAGGCAATCATTTTCGAGAATCATTATATCAATCTTACGTCCTGTAGCTCTAAAATACACCTAAATCAGCGGTCATGAATTGTGTTTATCGCAAAGTAAAAAAGCCCAGTTTGTGACTGGCAAAAGCTCAAAAAAGTCAAAAGAATTAAAGATTTAAAAGGATAATGAAAGAAAGGATTTACAATGCCATTACAACCAGACGGATACACATTTGAATTGAGTGAAAATATAAAGCGGACACCGGTACGCTACAAAAACCGCTATGGGATTGAAATCGCGGCGGATCTATACACACCAAAAGAACTCGACGAATTGACTGAGCACCCGGCTGTCGTAATTGGCCCGCCACACGGCGGCGTCAAAGAACAAGGCCCAGGCGTATATGCCCAGGCAATGGCGCAGCGCGGGTTTGTTGCGCTTGGCTTTGATCCCTCCTACAACGGGGAAAGCGGAGGCGAGCCGCGCCGCGTCACTTCGCCAGAAATCTTTGCCGAAGATTTCAGCGCCGGCGTCGATTTCCTGGGCACCTTGCCCTATGTCGACCGCGAAAAAATCGGGGCGATTGGTATCTGTGGGAGCGGCGGCTTCGCTCTCAATGCCGCGCAAGTCGACACACGCATCAAAGCCGTGGCAACTACGGCGATGTATGACATCAGCGGCGTGGCGCGAGAAGGTTGGCAAAACGGTATGACGAACGAAGAACGCCGAAAAGTGCTCGACGACCTGGCTACACAGCGCTGGAACGATGTCGATGCCGGCGAGCCGGAACTGCCGCCAACCTTTCCTGACAGCATGCCCGCGGAAGGTCCGGACCCAATCACGCGCGAGTTTTTCGAATACTATGTCGAAAACCGCGGCCGTCACCCACGCTCGACCGGCGCGTTTACCATAACGAGCGGCATGGCACACATCAATCATGGCCGTTTAGCGCACCTCAAGGATATTTCACCACGCCCAATCTTGCTTATTACTGGCGAATATGCACATTCGCGATATTTTAGCGAAGATGTCTACAAAGACGCGAATGAGCCAAAAGAACTCTGCGTGGTTCCTGGCGCGCGCCATATCGACCTATATGACCGCACGGATATGATTCCGTTTGACAAGCTCGAAACCTTCTTCAAGGATAATTTGAAGTAGTGGAAGCGCGGATGACTCGATGAGGAACAATGGCTAAACCCTATCATCAAATAATCATGCTCGTCCTTGAGGTTATCTTGATCGCCGCTTGCACGCCCGCGTCAACATCCGCGCAGCCATCACGGACCTCTGTGACGCCAACGCTCAACTCGCCGCCGACTGCTGCGTCACCGACACCCACAAGTGCATCACCAACTATGGCGCCAACCGCCGAGCCGCCGTCAAAAATACCTCCTGAGAGCAGCGACAGCATGAAGATCAAAATAACAGTCGAAAATACGGAACTTACAGCGACTTTAATCGACAGCAAGACGACCCTGGATTTCATCTCCTTGCTGCCGCTCACTTTGACGTTAGAAGATTATGGAGGCACAGAAAAAATCAGTTGTTTGCCAGAACGATTATCTACTGAGGGCGCCCCTGCGGGTATTGATCCCTCGGTGGGCGATATCACGTATTACGCTCCCTGGGGAAATATGGCAATTTTCATACGCGACTTTGGGTACTCCAACGGACTTGTCCTCCTGGGAAAGTTCGACGGCGACATGGAAGCTTTGAATGTATCCGGCCCGCTCAATGTGACGATTGAGCTTATCAAGTAAGAAACTTTCGTTACTGGGCTGGCACCAACAAACATACGATACGAGGAGATATATCATGAAAGGAACAGTTCTTTACGGCCCTCGGGACGTGCGCTTCGAGGAACGCCCTGACCCGACGATTATCGAACCGACCGATGCCATCATCAGGTTGTCGGCAGCCTGCGTGTGCGGCTCGGACCTCTGGTCTTACCGCGGCATCGACAAGGTGACGAAACCGATGGCGATGGGACATGAGTATGCCGGCATTGTCGAGGAGGTTGGTAGCGCAGTCAGGAATATCAAGCCCGGCCAGTTCGTTGTCGGCTCATTCTTCGCCTCGGACAACACCTGTGAAATCTGCCAGGCTGGCTACCATTCGTCCTGCATCCACCGGCAGCCCGGTGCACCCACCGGCGCGCAGGCGCAGTATGCCCGTATCCCGCTTGCGGACGGTACCCTTGTAGCAACGCCGGACCTCCCTTCGGATGACTTGATCCCCAGTCTGCTTTCCGCCTCCGACGTGCTCGGTACTGGCTGGTTTGGCGCCGTGGCAGCTGCGGTAAGCCCCGGCAAAACGGTGGCAGTTGTCGGCGACGGCGCGGTGGGCCTGCTCGGTGTGCTTTCCGCAAAACAGATGGGTGCGGAACGAATCATTGCGATGAGCCGGCACGAGGATCGGCAAAAACTTGCGCTGGAGTTCGGCGCGACCGACATTGTCACCGAACGCGGTGACGATGGTGCGGCGAAAATCAAGGAGCTCACCAATGGGTTTGGCGCGCATTCGGTTATCGAAGCAGTCGGCACACAGGAGGCGTTAATGCAGGCGATTCGCTCTACGCGGCCCGGGGGTCACGTTGGATTTACGGGTGTGTTCCACGATGTGGCGATCCCAGGGGAAGAATTCTTCTTCTCACACGTGCATCTGCACGGCGGCCCCGCCCCGGTGCGCCGCTTCCTCCCTGAATTGATCGACCTGATCTGGAACCGGAAGATCAAACCCGGCAAGGTCTTCGACCTGACCCTGCCTCTGGAACAGGTGGCGGAGGGCTACCGCGCGATGGACGAACGCCGCGCGATCAAGGCACTGCTGCGCCCGTGAGGAGGGAACCCATAACTGCATGGACGAGTGATGAACTGAGCAAGATCAGAATTATGGAGAAAGTCTTCGGGACCTCCGAGGAGATCATCGGCCGGTGGTTCGCCCAGGGCGGCTGTCGCGATCAGATTGTGCTGTCCACCAAGGTCTACCAGCCGATGGGCACCGGCCCGAACGACCGCCGCATCTCGGCCTACCACATCCGGCGGGCATGCGAGGTCAGCCTGCGGCTGCTGCGGGCTGGTCGCCATCATCGCGCCAATGGCGAACTGGCGTATCACGTCCTGGATGCGTTGCATGCGGTTCTAGAAGCCTCAAGCAGCGGACGTCACATCGAACTGACCGGCACTTGCGAGCGTCCGGCTCCCCTGTCGGCCGGCTTGCCGCAAAACAAATCAGAGGAATAATGATGACCGAACAAACATTGGGCACCACTACAATTACACAGGTGGGGATTATTGTGGGGTGTGGTATAAATTTTCGGAGACTTCCTGCTCTGAAACCGCTAATGATGCCGCCTTTGATGCTTCTTAGCCTGTGCTCGACGTTTTTTCCGAAAATTTATTACACACCCTTTGGGGAATTCTTTATTGACAACGATTAGGTTTTTGAGTAATATGAATTAGTATAATTTGTGTTACTCAAAAAGGATGCGTTATGTACCCTACCCCTTTTGTTGGACGGGAACGCGAAATTGCCGTCTTACAGAGCGAATGGGAATCCGCCCAAGCTAAAATGCTTATTCTGTACGGCAGGCGGCGCGTTGGCAAGACGCGCCTTGTCACGCAATGGATCAACAGCGTCACACCCAGAGCCTTGTATTGGGTGGCAGAACCGACCTCCCCAGTAGACCAGTTGCGCTCCTTTTCGCAAGCTCTGTTTGGATTTGATAGCAATTCGCCAGTGCCCGAAGATTTTTCATACGGGTCTTGGGCACAAGCTTTTGAGCAGGCAGCGCGCATGGCCAAATATGAGCGCTTCGCATTGATTCTGGATGAATTTACGTATCTGATTGCTCTCGAGCAAGGAATCGCGGGTATCTTGCAAAATGCCTGGGATCACCAGCTCAAAAACAGCAATATATTTTTGATCATATCCGGTTCTCATGTGGGCATGATGGAACGAGGTGTGCTTTCATATCAAGCTCCATTGTATGGACGTGCCACTTCCAGGCTGCATTTGCGACCTCTGCCATTCAAAGCGACCAAGGAAATGTTCCCAACCTATAAAGCCGATGAACGCGTTGCTCTTTATGCAATCTTTGGGGGCGTGCCGGCTTATTGGGAACAGTTCGATCCAAACTTGGGCCTGGACCAAAACATCAAGCAGCATTTATTAGGTGATGCGAATTTGAATGAGGATGAGCCGCGCCTGCTCTTGCAAGATTTTGTGACGGACATCCACAATTACGCATCCATTTTACGGGCGATCGCTCATGGCTATCGAACCCCAAAAGAAATAGCATTTGCAGCTGGATTGAATGAACGACATATCTCAATGTATCTGAGCAATCTTTTGCAAACCGGGTTTGTTGAGCGCCGTGTTCCGATAACAGAAACTTCGGCTTCCCGGCAAGGCCGTCATCACATTACAGACCCGTTTTTACGGTTCCATTATCGCTTTCTTTCCCGCCGCCAGGCACAACTGGCGCTGGGTGTCCGTGATCAGGCATTGGCAGAGATCAAAAAGCATCTGGTAGATTTTATTGGAACACATACCTGGGAAGAGTTGTGCCGTGAGTGGTTACTGCGTTCATCTGGAAAAAAAATACTGCCATTTCTTCCAGACCAAGTTGGTAGTATCTGGAACCGTGAAGCCCAGATTGATGTTGCCGGTGTCAACTTTATGGATAAAACCATCATTCTTGGGGAATGCAAGTGGGATCGCCATCCAAAGGATGTCGGTACTTTAGAAAAACTCATCGACAAAACTGATAAAGTGCTCCCCAAAGATGGGCAGTGGCAGGTTTTTTACCTGGGCTTTGCACGTAGCGGCTGGACAGACAATGCGATTGAATTTGCAAACACTGCCGCAAAGAAAGTCCGGGGTAAACATTGGCGCTCCGTTGGTATGGTGCTAAGGAACCTGGAGCAAATCGATAACGAGCTGGCTGCATGGACAGGCTGACAGGAATCCTGTACAACAAGGCTACTGATCATTTTCTAATAGGCAGGGAATTATCTCGTAAAAGATCTTGCCGCACTCACCGGTTTTGAAAACCGCTAAAAGCACTCTGACAATCCTTCTTTTGTTGGGGATTGTCAGGGTACTTTTCAATGGATATATGTGCTTTGGAATCGCTTTCTATAGCCAAATCATAACGTCACCACCAGGCAGGTCCGGTACCCTTTCATCCCCTGCAAAAGTAACGATTCTGGCCTGAAACTTCACCTGAATTTCCCGGCTGCAATCGATGATCGCTTCGGCGACAAGCTCATTCACCAGTCGTTTTTTCATTGAGAAGTGGAGTTACCCCGTTTCAATGGACACATAGCAGCTTGCGTTGCTTCTTGCCCATCCCCCCTTCATCACAAAAACATGCGCAACTTGTTTGGACAACAATTCTGCCAAGGCCTCCAAATGTTCGCGGCGTTCAGTTAGCAGCACAGGGAAACGATTTGCTTGAACAGCCTCTACCACATTATCAATGATCATTTGGATTCGTTCCGCATCTTTTTCCAGGCACGAGTAAATATCCTGGATGGATTGGGGTGCAATATTTTGAAGATGTGTTGGCAACTGGAACTTTGTTGGGCACACCACAACCTTATGACCAAAAGGCCGTTTTTCTGCCTGGTCACGATCATTCACCTTGTATCGCACCGGACCGCGCTACGTTCTATCTTGTGGATCGAAACCTTGCAGATGGTTGCGGATGACCAAATCAGTGACCGGAAGAAATTCGCGCTGACCGCAATCTTCACAGCGAATTTTTGGCTTTTCGCAAATTCCCCGAACCCATTCATTGCGACAGACCGGCTGATAACCCTTTTTACCCGTTTTCTGGCTTTCAAAGCGCCGGGGATAGATATCTTTGGAGTTGACCCGGTAAAGTGGACAGTGGTAGGCTTGGGAAAAGGAGTAAAAAATGCCCAAAAGCCATCCACCTTATCCGGAAGAATTTCGCCAACAAATCCTGGAACTGATCCGAGCAGGTCGAACGCCCTGGTAGTTGGCAATACGGCGATCCAGTCCAAAGCTTTCTGCCATCATCCAGGCAAAACGCTGGAGTTCATCCAACTCCAGTCCGGTAATCAAGATGCTGGCTTTGCGGTCTTTACTGCCTGGTTTTACCATTCGATAACTTCCCGTAATAGATGTTCACCGGTTAGCAAACCAGACAGCGTAATCATCGGTCAATGTGAAATTTGCCGACTTTTCGTTAGCCGCTTTCAGATCACATAAGGGAAAAACATACACATTCCCCCTGGCTTTGATATTCACCAGCACACCATAGATGTCTTCTACACCTTCGATGTCAATGACTTTCACCAGATCGCCAGCTCGCAGAGGGCCGCGTTCCTGGAATTCGGACACCACCGCCTCAAACGGCAATTTGAGATGTGCTTCAAGGTGTTCTTGCCAGGTTTCAAATGCTTCCAGTTCGTCATCCTCGTCAATTTCTTGTAACACCTTATGGATTCGTCGGCCCTGCTTGCCCAGGTAATCCCAATTGTGCTCTGCGGAGAGTTCTTCAACAATCTCGTCCACATCAGCTTGCGTATCGCGGGGTTCTGCCTTCTCGACTTCTTCCGGGTACAATCCCATGCTCGTCCAATCCAGGCCATCTTCCTCGCTGCGGCGAATTGCAAACGCCGGCATGCGCTTAAGTGAAAGGCTGTCCCATTGGAACATAATCGTCAATTGGGGCGGCTGGTAAGTTTCAATTGCAGTGACTCGCCCCTGCCAATCGCCAATATCAAACCCATAGTTTGGGTCTTTGATTCCCGGTTTGACTCGAATGCAATCGCCCACCTTCAGGTCTGTGGTTGGGCTTTGGGAGATAGGCTGGGTTTTCTTATGGTGACGGTTGCGTTTACTCATAGCATAACAATTGCCTCAAAATTCACATTCAACGTTTTCTATTCTTTGTCGTAGCCGATTTGTGCGTTTTACCCAGGCGGTAAACCTGCCCGATGAAAGCGGCCAGGATAAATTTGTTTTCTTCGTATTGGTCACCATCTAAATATCCAAGCTCGAACTGGAGCGCAGCACCCCACTTCTGGTGTGTGTGCAGCCAATTGGTTGCTGTTTTGTCTACTTCCTCACGAAAACGGCGAAAACGTTCTGGGATCATGATCTCGCTAAGAGCCTGTCGAATGGCCTCAAAAATGCGCTCGCGCATTTCTTCAGTTGGCTGCACCTGTGTGAACGGCTCGCCAAACTCTTCTTGAATACGTTGGAAGGGCAGCATCAGCTCTTCTTCAGAGAATAAGCTCAGTTCCACGTGACCCTGTCCTAATGCATCCTCGAAAGCCTCGGCCATCTCCCATATCTGTTTTTCAACACGCTGGCGTAGACCTGGCTGAGCATCAAAAATCTTTTTTCCAACCTGTTCCAGCTTGTCGGGATGTTTGAGAATGGTAAAGATATCAAATTTTTCTTCCCCCTCTGCTCTTAGCGCTTCTACAACAGCATCGAAAACATCCTGGTCTTCCTCATACTCTTGCATAGCTCGCTGCATTGTTCGGTTATAAATCGCCAGGATCAAGCCGCAGACTCCCCAAGGTATGCTCTTCATCCGTAGCGCAGGAGTGAGCATCATTACAATTTCCAGTTTCTTGGTATCTGTGCCTGTCATTAACCGATCCATCAGGGCGTTTAGGCGTTGATTCACATCTTTACGAAAGGCAGGTGTAGCCAATTCTGCAATGATCTCAACCCTCATTTCATCGGCGACTTCATGGTATTCATCCGAGCCTTTTTTCTTGGCTGCATCCAGCCGCTTATCATACTTCTTCAGCCAGCGCTCGGTAACTTGAGCCGCCTTTTCGCCATCCAGATATAAGTCCCTGAACTCAATCTCTTCAGCAAGCTTCGCAGAATCAATCATGATGCGGATAAGATTCTGTTTTAGATAATCTACGCCGCCAATGGACATGCGCTGCGCAATGGCTTTCGCGGCCGGGGAGTATTCGCGCAATTTCCTTTCAGGCGCTAGTGCAGTTGGTTTTGTTTGGTTTTTCTGATGTCGTTTTCGGGGCATATTTGTAAAATCCAGATCGAGTACGCGATTCTCAAATTTTCTGCATGAAGATAATGGCTTTGAAGTTGAAGGGTTTGCGCTATCTGTTAAAAAAATCAATGGGCAAATTATAACGCGCTGAGAACCCTATAGTATGCAGTACAGAGATATGTGCAAGATTATCAGCGAAAAGGATTTTGATGCATGATCACTCTTAATCCACTTTCCACTCCGCTGTGCGACGGAGTTCAAAATAGCGATAACATCTTTGGATCAAATAGTTATTACAATCACCCCAGCGCGGTATAAATCTGGAATATGGGTATAAATTCCGTCCTTCGAAACTTGTACATCAGTAGGGTCATCGGAATTGGAACGAGTATTAGCAAGTTCAATAATATTTAGCCGGATTTCAACCTTTAGGTTACGAGACTTATCTCTTGTCACACGGTCTACCATGGTATTGGCAATCCGTTCTTTCAGCAAGAAAATTTCGGGGCTTGTTTAAAAAGGCTTAGACAGCCCTCCTCAAAACGGGAAAAGTTTAATAGGGCATGAACAATGGAAAAGTAACCTTCAAAGAATACAACATGGATCAGCCCAGCTTGTTGCCGCGCGCTTTTTACCCCTTTTTCTTACTCTTTCTAGATACCCCCTCTCCATCGAATATTGGCTGGAAATCCCCGGCTGATAGAAAGCTTAATCTGTCCGCGAACTACGGGACATAGTATTCGACGGTCAACTGCGGCCTGGAAGTCAACGCTGCATTACCGCTATACAGGCTGAGGAGGTTGGCGACGGCATCGTTGTTGTCGTCCAGTTTGAAGCGCAGGCGGATCTGGGTCAGGCCGCCATTCGAAGCCAGCTTGTTGACGTAGGCTTTGGCGCTGGTCAGGTTGATGGTGTACCAGCCATTGACCAGCGCCGGTTTGAAGGGGCCGCAGGTCTTGTTGGCTGGGGCCTGGAAATCGGTGATTTGCAGGGCGGATGCGCCGAAGGTGCCTTTCTTGATGTCCACCACGAAGCCCTGAAACGTTGTGACTGGGTTGCCGCCGCCGGTAATGCCTTGCCTCTTGAGCTTGAGGGTGACTTTGGTGATAACCGCATTATCAGGCAGACTCTTGGTGTTGAATGCGAGTATGGAGCGGTATTGCTTCCTGGCGATATTGTCGCCCAGGCGCAGGACGGTGGACCCGGCGTTGAGAGTGCCGCCTTTGTTCGTGGATTCAGCGGATTCCAACAACCAGCCATCCTGGCTGCCTGTCGAGCGGAATAGCATCTTGAGAATTGTGGGCGAATTGGCCTGGAAATATTCATCCGCACCCACGTCAGGGGTAGCGCTGGTAGGACGGGTTTCGCCATCATAGTCGTCACCGACTTGAGCCAGACTCGCAGCCTGGTCAATTGCGCCTGTGGCAGTGGACCGCAAATGCAGATTTCCGGCGGCAGGATTTATGAACCAGGCAGGCCCCGCGGTAGTGACGTTGCCGGTCCGAACTGCCCCGGCGCCATCCCGGTTGATAATGTCCAGGCTGGTCAGGTTGTAGGCGAAAGTCCCGGTGGAATCAGAGAAGCGCGCCTCCATCCCCCAGGTCAGGCCGGGTTCGGGATTGAGCAACAGGGCCGTATTATTGGCTACCAGCCATCCGGTTGCGTGGACCATCTCGATGACCGAATCATGCCGCATACCGGCGTAGATAAAGTTATTACGCACGATCCCGCCGGTGTGGTCGCCGCTGCCGTGGCTGGCGTTCCCGAAGGCAATGCCCTGGTAGCAGTTTACCAGCAAGTTGCGCTCGACGAGCGTACCGGATGAACCGCTCCAGAACAGGATGGTGGGAGCCGGAACGTTGTTCGGGGTGCGGATGCGATACCATTCATTATCCCGCACCACCCAGCCATGCGCATCGTGGGCGCTGATGCCGTTGGTGTAATCTTCCGGGGAGGTAGTGGTGTATTCCAAACGGGAGCAGGCCAAAAGTCCGTTATCGCTGCCGCCGTTGAGCGGATTAACTTTGACCAACTGGTAGCCAGTATCCCTGATATGCAGGTTGTACAGCACCGGCCTGTCCCGCCCTTGGATAGAAACGCCGTGTTCCCCTGCATTGCGGATGGTCAGGTCTGCAATCGTGACATCATCCGCATCTATGTAGATGGCGTGGGTAAGGCCGGTAAGCATGCCGCCGGCATCCAGGATTACGTCGTCCCGATTCCCGGTCTGGCTGCGGATGGTGAGGTTGTTTTTCAGCACCTGTACGGTGTTATTCAGGTTATAGATCCCCGGCGTGACGAGGATCGTGGTGCCGGGTGCTGCGTTTGCTGCCTGGTAACGCAGCGCCGATTCTGTGGAAACGGTAACGGTCGCCCCACCGGGCGCAGGCAGAGGTGGGCAGTGGCTCTGGCTGGTGGCAACGCTATAGTTGGGGTGGGTATCAATGATGCGCCAGGCAGCTGTGTTTGGCAGGAAAAGGATGCAGAATATGAAAACCAGTGCAGCGCGGCCATTGATCACAAAGGGATGGGTTTTATTCTTCATGATGGTTCTCCAGGTTGAAAAGAGGCCGAGCCACGAAAGGACAGATTACACACTGAACCGCGAGTTTGTGGTCCCAGTTTGCGGGTAGGAGAAGAAGAGTGGGCGTATCTACTCTCCAACGAGCAATTTCGAAAAGAACGGCAACATGTAATTGAGAACGCGTTTGCCTAAATATGTCTGATGATTTCCGTTATGAACAGCCATTTCGTGTGGAATCCCGGCAGCGGTCAACTGTTGATCGAAGTAGATGCAGCCTTGGGGAATCCATTTGAACTCATCGTTCGTGCCATAATCTACGATGATACCCTTCAGCATCAGAAGATTCTCCTTATATTGGACGATTTCCCCAGGAATCCCACCGAAGCCGTTGTCCCATCGTTTCCAAATTTCATTATCGCGCACCAGTTTGCCATTGGATTTGCTGTACGGATAATCAAAATAAAAGGGGGGATTCTGAGGGTCCGGTGCGAATGCCAGCCCGTATGCCACGGTGAAGTTGCCGCGCATGGACAAGACGGATGTTAATTGTTGATCTTTGGGTTTTGCCAGGATCGCTTTCTGTTCATCAACGAAAAGCCCGATATAGTACTCGTTCGAAAACATCTGGGAATTGGACAACCCGTTTTCATCGAACAATCCCGGGCTAAGACTGTAGACCGCTCCAAACACGTCAGGATGCTGCATGGCGATATTGAGCGAACCGAAGCCTCCCATGGAATGTCCGCTGATGCCGCGCGACCCGCTCTCTGCGATAGTACGATAGTGGCCATCCACGTATCTCACAACTTCCTGGACTACGAAATCCTCCCAGTTGCCGGTTACAGGAGAATTGACGTAAAAACTTCCGCCCAACAGGTTCTTTCCCGGCACAATCACAACAATCATCTCTTGGATCTTGCCTGCTTGAATCAAGGCATCTATACTCCAGAATGCGATGCCCATGTTCGTATCTTCAAAGCCAGGCAGATAATACACAACCGGATAGCGTTTGGCGGATGTATCGTAGGCAGGCGGCAGGTACACGTTGATGGTGCGTTCCGTTTTCTCGCCGATCAGATTCCCGGCAAGCGCAACAGACTCAATTTTTACTGTGTTGAAAGACCCTGACAGTTTCGTCGCTGTTGGTTGTGGGATTGGCTTCGTTGTTGCTGTTGGTTCGGGAGGCGGAGTATTCGTAACAGAGTTGGTATTGGGTAACGTCGGACTGGGCGATATCCCAGTCCCGCAACCAGATAACAATACGCAAAAGGTAGTTACCCAAATAATAAGAATGAAACTATTCCGTTTGGTATTCATGTTTCTCCTTTCACGAGGCATAGGCTTCTGGCGCTTAATTCAATCAGCTGCCACAGTTTGCGAATTCACAGAATATCAATATTGAAGCCCTTCATATTCGACGCCCTTTTCTAATCTTAGCGGATGGGGTTTCATGTTCTTGAAGTCGAACGGGATCGTTGGATTTCCTTGTTTTTATCCACCGGTTTTGCTCCCGCAAATAGCATCAAAAAAACGCTGAGCTGGTCCATTCATCCTAGCATTGATATTTCGGAACAGCGCCTGTGCGGCAGGACGGGACCAGTCCTCAGGCAGGAGGGCAGATGGTAGATCGGGGTCGCTCAGATTAATGCTGACAAATTCAAATAGATTTTGCAAACGCACAGCAAAACACTTTTGATCGTCCAGCAATTCAGCTTCAAATTCGCGCAGTACCGGTTGATAGCGAGCGATGTAAGCACGGTATTCTTTGTCAAGTTCTGGTAGTTTCGGCCAGGCTTTCTGCACCAGTTTGCGCGGATCGTCCGGCCCGATATATTCGGCTCGAAAGAATTCAAGGTATTTCCCGACGCCCATTTCCTGCCATTTTTGGGAGGCTTCAACCGGCAGGGGACGTGGCGAGATCCATAGGCCGGGGTTTAGATCGCCGAATCCGTAACCCCGAAGCGATACCCGTAGTGCGTCCCGTTTTTTGCGCTGCTTTTCAGGAATTGAATAAGCGGCAACTGTCCAGCGTTGATCCCATTCCGTCGGAATAGAGAAAATCTGTTTCGCCCCCATACGCACCTCCGCCTGTCCTGCATCGGTCAGGCAGTAGAAACTTTGACGGCCTTCCTGCCGGCTCTGCAACAATCCGTCTCGTTGCATCCGGGAAACAATTGTGCGGACAGTTCCAGCAGAAATATCCAAGGCAGCCAGCACCTGGATCAGGCTGCCAATCCAAATGCTGCGGTCGCCCGGAGCGTGATCGGCGTACAGCGAAAACAGGATGGCGTATGGATGCGTGTTCGTGTGTAATAATCCTTATCCACTATATTACAATATTTTTACGATTGTGTAATTATTGTAATATCAGATTGGCCGCTTGTCAATCGGATCGCCAAAATTTCGTCTCACATACGCAATCGGATAGGTCTAATGCAGCCGAACACGCCTTTTACAGCGACTGCGACCACCTCGGGGTGGATTTCCTCGATTCACATCCCTGGCACGGATCAAGTATACGAGTACACAGGTAAACACGGAACACGTTCCACTACACTACTCAAGGCAAGCCTTCATCCTTGCATTCCCTACTCTACCAAAATAGAGTAGGGATTCTCTACGCCTTTTCCTGGGGGAGTCCTACAATGAGTTCAAATCCAAACCCAAAAAGGAGAATTCACATGAGCATAAACGATCTATGGACAACAATGCACGGCATGGTCTTCGGCTTTATCTTCCTGCTCGGTTTTGCAGGCGCCCTCGTTGGCGTTTACATGATGAAATCCGAATGGCTCACAACCGAAGGCACCAACGCCAACGTGAGCCGCCTGCGCATCTTCCTGTGGCTGCTGGCAATTGCAGTCTGGCTGGCGGTCTTCAGCGGCACGTACATTGTCTACCCCTGGTACCGCGCGGCCCCGCCCGAAGGCCTCACCGACCTGACGAATTTCCCGCGCTTCCTGCTTCTCGCCAACGAGAGCACCGCCTTCTGGCATAAGTTCGGCATGGAGTGGAAGGAGCACGTCGCTTTCATCTCGCCGATGGCTGCCACGGTGGTCGCCTTTGTAGCGCAATATTACGGCGCAGCGCTGGCAAGGAAGCCCGAAATCCGCCGCTGGGTGATGATCTTCTTCGTTGTCGCTTTCTTCGCCGCTTCGATTGCCGGTATGTTTGGCGCCTTCATCACCAAAGCCGCCCCGATCCGCTAAACCAGGTAAATCTAAAAAGGAGTACATCCCATGACTACTGCTGAAATTAACAAACCCAACGGCCCCGTTGCCGCCGCCCTGCTCGCAGGCGGAATCGGCTCTGCTGTGCTCGGACTCGCCACATTTGGCTCCGAGGCCAGTGAAGCGATTGGGGCTTCGTTGAACTGGTACAAACCGGTGGGTCCCCTGATGGGCAAATCCAGCCTGGGCATCATCGCCTTCTTCCTCTTTTGGGCGATCTTGAACTACATCTGGAAGGGCAAAGAGACCAACTTCACCCGCGTCGCCACCATCGCGATGGTGCTGGTTGTCATCGGCCTGATCCTGACCTTCCCACCTGCCTGGGGAATCCTGCTTGGTGGTGAATAGATAGCCGTTGAAATATGCGATGACCTCCCGCTGATCGAGCGGGAGGTCGTTTTTTGTATCGCGTTACTCTTTGGCCATGCGGTCGGAGAGATGATGGCCCACCGCATAAGTAGCCAGTTCGATACGGTTCGTCAAGTGAAGCTTTTGCAAAACCGTGCTGATGTAATTCCCCACGGTCCTTTCGCTCAGGTTCAGACTTTCAGCAATCTCGGCATTGGTCTTGCCTTTTGCCACCAGATTGAGTACATCCAATTCGCGTTCGGACAAATCCCGGAAAGCGTCCTCGTCGCTTTTGTGTTCCGCCTCCCGTACCCGCGCGATCAGTTTCGAGGTCACGGATGGATCGAGGACTGCCTCGCCGCGCGCCGCGACGATGATGGCTTTCAGCAATTCATCGTCTTCAACCTGTTTCAAGACGTATCCCACCGCTCCGGCGCTGATGGCGCGGAAGACCAGGCTGTCGTCTGTAAACGATGTAAGCATCACGACTTTCGACCGGGGAAACCGTTTAGTGATCTCCCGCGTGGCTTCGATGCCGCTCTCGCCCGGCAGGCGGATGTCCATCAAAATGACGTCGGGTTTTAGCCGCTCCACTTCCCGCAGGGCTTCGGTTGCGTTGCCTGCCTCTCCCACCACTTCCATTTCAGGCTGGTCATTGATAATGGTCTGCAACCCCAGGCGGACGATGCGATGGTCGTCAACCAGCAAGACTCGAATCTTTGTCATTGTCAATCCTTCCAGGGGATTTCAAGTGTAATTTGTGTTCCCTTACCGGGCTTGGAAACGATTTCGAGCGCGCCGTTCAGCAGGCGGGCGCGGTCACGCATGTTCTGCAGGCCATGACCTGAAGAGGAACCTGGAACGAAACCGATCCCGTCATCCTTGATCGTGATGATCAACGACTCACCCTCCCGCATCGCGCGGATGCGGACAGTGCGCGCCCGCGCGTGGCGCAGGACGTTCGACATGGCTTCGTTTACAATCCTGACGACATGCCCGCTGCGCAAGGGGGAAAGGTTGGATTCGGGCGTGAGAGCCGTCTCCAGTTCGATGTTGACCATTGTGGTGTAGTGCGGGTCTGTAGCGATATGTTTGAGCAGGTCAACCAACGGTTCGACCTGGGTTGAGGTTCCTTCATGCAGGGTTTCCAGATTGCTTCTCAAATCCGACACTGCATCCTTGAGCGCATCCGCCGCGCGTTCCATGCGATTCGATACTTCGCTTTGCGGTTCGATCAATTTGGCAGCAGATTGGACCAGCAGTCCCGCAGTATAAACCTTTTGGATCGCGCCGTCATGCAGGTCCCGCGCGAGGCGTTCCCGTTCCGCATTGAGCAGCGATTCGCGTTCCAGCGCTTCGATCCGCTGATCCGTTTCCAGTTTGAATATTTCCAGGGCACGGATGATGGAAACCGCGAGCAAAAGTCCGATCAATGCCCGAAAAACCAATGGCGGTATGCCGATCCAGCCTGTGAGCGTTTCCGAATTGACGATGTTGCCGGGCCAGAACGGCGTAGGCGGTGTGATCAGCCCGCCCAAAATGGCGTACGCGCCGAGCGCAATTCCGCTGACCTGCAAAGCGTTGTAAATCGCAGGTGCTTTGAGCGGCAGGATGCGGTGCTTTGCATGCGCACGAAGAGCATGAGCCGCCAACAACCCTCCCGGAAAAGCGATGGTGTAACGCGCCAGAGCGTTGGAAACGTGATGCCAGGTGATTTCATCTCGATAGAATGTCGTAAGCACGAAGAAGGTGACAAACACCCATAAGGCGAACAACACCGTAGGCGCGGAAGCAAGCCACTTATTGATCCCGAACGGTTTCAACAAGGAAACGCCGAATACGAACAGGGATGTGAACGAGAGCGCCAGCAGGACGAGTTGGATCACGAAGAGGATATTGACCAGGGCAGGGGAAAGATAGGCGGCCTGAATGGGAATAAACAGATCCCCCCATTCATTCAAGCCGTGTAAAATGCCGAAAGCGGCAAGCCAATTCAAACTGCGCGCCAGTTCCAGCCGCGAGGATTGGCGGCTTTGCAACGCCACCACCAGCCCCATGATGAAAAACGCCAGGCCGTAAACGAAATAGATGCTGGCTTTGTTGATTTCAAAGAAAGCGACGAGCGGACCCATAAGTGGTGTGGATTGTAGCACAGCCAGTGGCGACAGCCATTCTAAAAGCGGAGCAAAAGTCCCGTGATGATTGCGCGCCAGACATCAACATGCTGGAAACCAATTTGCTGATTCCACAATTGCACGGGGATCTGATGCACTTCTCTAGTACAATTGTTCTAAATATCGGTTCAGTAACGAAAGGAGATACAATGAACATCACTCACATCAGCATCTTGACCGTACCGGTCAAGGATCAGGAAGCGGCGAAAGCTTTCTACAGCGAGAAACTGGGCTTCAGGGTGGTGCGCGACGACGCCTTTGGCGGTCAGCGCTGGCTTCAGCTCGCCCCGGATGGCGCGCAAACGTCGGTCACGCTGGTGGCGGGCGAAAGACCGATGGCGCCCGGCGCACAGCAGGGCATCGTGCTGGCCACGAAGGACGTGCGCGCCGATCACGAAAACTTGAAGGCCCGCGGCGTGGCCATTTCGGAGATCGAGAATGCGCCCTGGGGACCGTACGCCACCTTCAGCGACCCGGATGGCAATGGTTGGGTGCTGCAACAAGCACCCGCATAGCCGGACATAGCAGGCAAGGGGCGAAGCGTTGCTTCGCCCCACATCCGCTTGGTGGTAAGGAAAATATAACCATGCGCGCATTTGTACCCTCTCCTGATGCTATCCAGGCCCAGGCTGCCATCAATATCGCTGCGCCACCCGAACGTGTGGCCGCCGTGTACCGTGACGTGGAGAAATGGGGCGAGACATTTCCGGCAACCATCGAACAGGCGCAGGTCGCCGAAACAGGCGATAACTGGAAACAGGTTGAGGTTACGCACAGAATGGAAGGGCATGTGCCCAACACGCTTGTTTTCCTGTCCGACATCGAGATCGGGCTGGAGGAAAGCAAGAAGGTATTCAACGCCAGTTTTCTCAACCAATTCGAGCCGGCCGCCGATGGCGGTACGCATTACGTCATTACCGCGTATATCAGCCTGAAGGGTGTCTACAAAATCCTGAAACCGTTTTTAGCAGGCTATGTGCGCCGCCAAGCGCTCAAGCAGATGAAGAACTTCGTGCTCGATCCGCTCAAAACGGCCGCCGAGAAATAGCATTCCTCGAGGCCGGGTCATCCTGGGAACGCTTCGAGCGCAGGAGATCCCCTTATCATTGAAAAAGGAGTTGAATGAAAATTAAAGCGTTGATATTCGATTTCGACGGTCTGATCTTGGACACTGAAACTCCCGAAGTGGACGCGTGGAAAAAAATCTACGCCGAATATGGGATTGATTTTCCGATGGACGAGTGGGTGAAGACCATTGGCGGCTACGGCATTTCCACATTCAATTCGGCCGCACACCTGCAACAGATACACGGTGATCCACTGGACATCGATTCCCTTCACCTTCGTCATCAAACCGAAAGCAACCGGCGCGTCCATGCTGAACCGGTACGCGACGGTGTTCTGGATTATCTGACCGAGGCGCGACGACTGAACCTGAGACTTGCCATCGCCTCGAGTTCATCTCATCAATGGGTGGATACGCATCTCGCGCGCCTCGGGCTGATTCAGCATTTCGATAGCGTGATCTGCTCTGACGATGTCCTGCCGGGCCGAACCAAGCCAAACCCGGATCTATTCCTCGAGGCGCTGAAGCAATTACAAGTCCGCGCCAATGAAGCGATTGTCTTTGAGGATTCACCAAATGGTGTGACGGCCGCGAACAGGGCAGGCATCCTGGTGGTTGCTGTCCCGAATCCACTGACTGCAAGGCTGCCTATCGAGGGCGAAAATCTTCGATTGCATTCCATGTCAGATTTGCCTCTCTCAAATCTGCTTGAACGATTCGAAACACAATAAAAATATGCTCTGAGCAGGGTGATTTTCAACTTATTTGAAACACCCCCGAGTATAGGAAAGCTCCGTTGACAGGAAGTCGCGAATGATAGTTTTCATGAAACTGACCCTGATGGGTCTTGCAGCACTTCTCTTGGCGTTCCTGACGCTCTTGGGAATCGCATTTTTTACCGATAGCACCCCCCTGCTTATTGTTGCCGCACTTGTGGTTCTATGCGTGGGGAACTCCATCGGGCAATACTTTCTTTTGGGCCGGCGCCTTACCAAAAGGATGCTTGCCATTCAAAGTGTGAGCGCATTGGTTCTCCTCAGTATCTTTTATAAGGCGGCTTTGGTGTCGGCCAACGGAGAGAAACTTCCAGATCTGGCAGGTGTGCAGTATTGGAATTTAGCCACAGGCTCCAGAATTGCCTATATTAAGCTGAAGCCAGAAAAGCCCACTCACACTGAGCCGGTTGTTTTCCTGCACGGAGGCCCCGGCGTTTCTGACCTGGAGGGGGACGCAACTTATTTCGGAAAACTGCACGAGGAGGGGTATGTCGTCTATGTGTATGATCAACTGGGTGCAGGCCGATCATCCCGTCTTCAGGATCCAAGCGGATACAGCATCGAACGCGATGCTTCTGATTTGGAAGAGATTCGCCAACAGATCGGTGCAGAGAAGATGATCCTGATTGGTTACTCATACGGTGCGGGCCTCGCCGCCATGTACATCTCACAACACGGTGAGCATGTGTCCAAGCTAATTGTTATTTCACCAGGAGCTTTGGTCGGCGGTATAGCGGGTGGCGAGGATTTACAACTGAGGTTTACCACAGCCCAGAAGTTATCGGTTTATGCACGGATATTGCAGCCGCGAGCGTTGATCGCTTACACAATGTTGCAAATCAATCCACGCGCTGCACATAACTTCGCTGGCGATTCGGAAATGGACGCCCGGAACGACGACCTATATGCAATTGTTGAGCCTGCGCTCCATTGTGGGAATGAGGGATCAGGGCATAGACTTCACGGCCTGGGTTTTTATGCCAGCCAGTTTCCATTGTCAACACAACGGTCGCAGCCTGAAGACATTACAAAAGCGCTGAGGTCCTATAAGATTCCAACTCTGGTTTTCAAAGGCTCGTGCGATTATCTTACCTGGGCCTCGGCCATTGATTACCTCAATGCCTTTCGAGAAGGTCCGGCACAATTGGTTTACTTGAGTGGCGCAGGTCATCCCGTGTACCAGGATATGCCTTACGAGTTCGAATTGAATCTTAAAGCCTTTCTGAATGGTCAACCGGTGCCCGACCGGTACCCCGACAAGAATGTACCTGCCGATTACGAAAGAGGTCGTTAGCTTGTAGCTTACACAAGTGACAATTGGATAACAACCAAGGGGTTTCACTGCCGCAAATTCGCGAAAGACTCATCGCAGGCAACGCTCCGCAAAAAGGGAACAGTACACCTCGGCATATCCAGTGGGCTTGATCGAGCATTCAAGGGATTTTAGAGTCTGCCAAATATGCCTGTGGCTACAAAGAACAATCCCGTGATGGCAAGACCTATCAAATCCCGGTGGAGCCGATTATTGACATCCCCACCGGGTTATTCAAAACTCAAGGGAATGGAACCATCCCTGATCCCGTCGCTTGCCTCTTGGATCCGGGCTTTCAGCTCGGCTGAGATACTATCCTCCCAATCATGGAAGGGGGCCAGGCCGACGCCGCCGTTTTGCAGGATGCCCTGACTGAATTTATGGAACTGTTCCATTGCAGACCACGATAGTATCTGCGGTAAAGCTGCCATCAGGATGTGGACCCCCGACGAGCGTTACCCTGTATCCTACTTTATACAGATGCAAAGTGACCCTGCGGTGACTGTAATTGTGACAATTTATTCACGAAACTCAACCTGATCTCCCTGCTGCTTAGATGCGATTGCCCTGACAGAGGCAATGGCTTGTTCATCAGGTATACTGATAAAATGAACAAGTACGTTCCACGGTATGCTGTCTGATGCCATGTTATGCGCCATGTGAACGGCAAGTGCCGGGCGTTTCCAGTCAAAAATGAGAGGAAATGATATGACAATTAAGCGGATGGACAACATCGGCATCGTGGTAGATTCCCTCGATGCTGCCATCTCTTTTTTCGCCGAGCTTGGCCTCGAGCTCGAAGGGCGAGCCACGATCGAAGGAGAATGGGCCGGGCGCGTTACCGGACTGGGTGACCAGCGCGTCGAGATCGCCATGATGGTCACCCCCGACGGCCACAGCCGGATCGAGCTCTCGCGCTTTCTCACGCCGCCTGTGGTCGCCGATCACCGGAACGCCCCGGTGAACGCTCTCGGCTACCTCCGTGTCATGTTCGCCGTGGACGACATCAACGATACCCTTGCCCGACTCCGCAAGCACGGCGCGCAGCTCGTCGGCGAAGTAGTCCAGTACGAAGACACGTATCGGCTCTGCTACATCCGCGGCCCCGAAGGACTTCTCATCGGGATCGCCGAGCAGCTTGGCTAAGGCGCGCCCGTATGGGCGCAAAAGCACTTTCCTTGCGGCAGGCAAACTGCCGGTTGGAATACGTTCATTCATTTTATGAGTGAGATCACCAGAGGTTGAAATGTCTGTATCAGTGCTCTATATGTCGATGTCTCTCGACGGGTACATCGCGGGTCCGAATGATGAACCAGACAATCCCGGCGGCGACGGCTTTATGCGACTGCACGATTGGTACGGGTTCGAAGCGCCGCCCCCCAACACGAAGGGGACCGGCTGGGGGGCACACTTCATTGACGAAGGCAATGCGACGGGTGCAGTGCTTGCCGGCCGACGCACTGTGGAGCAGGTTGATCACTGGGGCGGAAATCATCACGGCGTCCCGATTTTCGTACCAAGTCACCGGCCGCCGGGTCCCTCAGTGGCGAACTATCCATTAGTGACCTACGTGACCGATGGGATTGAAAACGCGATGGCTCAGGCGAAAGCTGCTGCCGGGAACCGGAACGTGCTGGTGCATGGCGCGTACACGGCGCAACGGGCGCTCGAGGCCGGGGTGCTGGACGAGTTGCAGATCCACCAGATCCCGGTGCTGTTCGGCGGTGGCCGCCGGTTGTTCGAGGTGCTGCCATCGCGCGTCGAGTTGGAGATCGTCCGGGTGATTGACACGCCGGATGCCACCCACATTCGCTACCGCGTCCGTCGTTGAGTTGGTCGACAACCTGAAACCCTACACCACCCCGCGGAAAACCCAAATCTCGAAGCTCGTGCCGATGCCGCGCTCGCTGCGGACGGCGATATCCCCGCCCTGGGCGGTGAAGATAGCTTTGGCCAGGGCCAAGCCGATGCCGGCGCTGTTCTCGCCGGCGCCTTGACTGCGACAGAAGCGGTTGAAGATGTTCGGCAAATCCCGGTTCGCGATCCCCTCGCCCTCGTCGCTGACAATGATCTCAGCGCACAGGGCATTCGCACCAGGTCGAAGGGCTGGTGATGGTGGCATCGTCTTCGACGAAAAGGTTAGAAAGCATGGGAAGAATCCTGGAATTCGAGATTGGGTTTCAGAAAATTATAACAAGAACCTGTCCGAAAAATTGAAGGCAGCAGAGATATACCTGTGCCGCCTTCAATTTATTTTTGGCTTGATTGCCAACCGTTTTCCGTAGGAAAATGCCCGAAAAGCGGTTGATTTCTGCCGCCCATATTCAAATGCGAAACTTATGCCGATAAATAATCACCCAACCATCAACTTTGGGCGATATTGCAGCGCCTCCGCAAGATGCGGGGATTGAACTTCTTCACTCCCTGCTAAATCTGCAATCGTGCGCGCGAGTTTGAGGATGCGATGATAGGCTCTTGCTGACAAGTTCATCTGACTCATCGCCGCACGCATCAAACCCTGACCCTCCTCTTACGCGCCCATTTCAAATTGCAGGTGGGCAATTCAATCCTGTCCCGAAATCAGGATGAAAGTCAATTGCCTAATCTTTCCCGAAATGTCATAATCATCATGCAGATCAATTCAACTAAATTTTGACGATTTCCATCGTGATGGGACAACCGCATGAACAAATCTGACTCTGCTTCGGGGGACAAAATCCATGTCCTGATCGTGGACGATCACGCCATGGTGCGCCAGGGATTGCGGACGTTTCTGGAATTGCAGGATGTGTCCACTTTGCCGATTGAAGTTGTGGGAGAGGCAGTCAACGGCGTTCAGGCAGTGGAACTGGCTCGCAGCGCGCAACCCGATATCGTCCTGCTCGATTTGGTCATGCCCGAAATGGACGGCATCCAGGCTACGCCGAAAATCATCGAAGTCAGTCCACACTCGCGTGTCATCATCCTGACCAGTTTCGGCGAGGAAGATAAAGTGCTGCCAGCCATCCGCGCCGGTGCGCAGGGATATTTGCTCAAGGACATTCCGCCGAATGAACTTGTGCAGGCAGTGCGCGAGGTGCATCTCGGCAAAGTGCAGTTGCATCCCGAAATCGCCAAAAAATTGATGTCCGCGGTGGCGGCAAAAAAGGAGGAACCAGCCGCAAGTCACGCGGCGACGCGTTCAGATGAAGGTTTGACCGAGCGCGAGCAGGAAGTCCTGCATTTGATCGCCGACGGGAGGAACAACCGCGAGATCGCTGAAAAGCTCTTCATCAGCGAGAAGACCGTCAAGACGCACGTCAGCAATATCCTCAGCAAGTTGCATCTGGATGACCGCACGCAAGCCGCCATTTACGCGCTGCGTCACGGGTTGACATCGGACAAAAAATAATGCGCACGATCGGCGTGTATTTGATCTATGCCGCGGTCGTCTTGCGAGGCGCGGTGGTCTCCATTGACGAGACCTACTTCATTGCGGTTCTTGGTTTGCTCGCGGCGTACGGTCTGCTTCTGTTCATCGAAACGTGGCTAACACATTCGGACTCCAAAGTCTCCCGGCTTTGGAACTCGCGGCTTCAGGCAAAGTCAGGAGACTTTGCACTCCGATTCAGCGCGGCGATCTATCTTCTTCTGCAATCTGCCCTCGTGATCGGGTTGTTGATCGTTTCCGATTACGAGGACTTTTTTGCAAACCTGTTCATCCCGCTCAGCCTCGACGCGGTCGCTTTCTTCGGCAGGCGCGTCGGGTATCTTTGCATCGCGGGCTTTTCGCTGGCTCTCACCGGCGCGCTCTTATTTTCGAGCGAAGGTCAACTTTTCGGGCTGGCGATGGGCGGGTTGTACAGCGGCGTGTGCTTCCTCTTCGGCGGTTATGCCAGCCAGGTGTTGAAAGCCGAAGCCGCGCGCCATGAGAATCAACGCGCCTTCGATGAATTGCAGAGCGCGCATCGTCAACTTCAGGGATACGCCGATCAGGTGGCGAGCCTCGCGGTGGAACGCGAACGCAACCGCCTGGCGCGCGAGTTGCACGACTCGGTCACGCAGACGGTCTTCAGCATGAACCTGACTGCCCAATCCGCGCGTTTGCTTTTGGACAAAGAGCCGCCCCTCGATACGGCTTCGCCACTCGGGACAGCGCTTCGCACTTCGGGACAATTGCTCCGCCTCGAGGAACTTGCCGCGCACGCTTTGAGCGAGATCCAATCCCTCGTCTCGCAGTTGAAGCCGCGCTCGATCACGGAAGAGGGATTACCCGCCGCCATCCGCCGCTTAGCCGACGAACGCGGCTCGCGTGATGGCTTGCAGGTCTCGCTGGAAATTCACGGGGAGAGGCTCTTATCCGAGGCGGAAACGCTGGGGCTGTATTCCATCGTCCACGAAGCGTTGACCAATATCGTCAAACACAGCGGAGTGAACGAGGCAACTGTGCGTTTGAATTTGAGCGAGGATGTTTCCTGTCTTGAAATCGAGGATCGTGGATGCGGTTTCGATCCGCAGGCGGCACTAAATCAACGCGGACATTTGGGACTGGCGGGCATGTCCGAGCGGGCGCGTGAGATCGGGTGGAGTCTGTCGGTGGAGTCGGAAATGGGTCGGGGGACGCGGATTCTTGTTAGGCGGAATCAGGCAGAGGCGTCGGAATGAAGCGGATGGTCTCAGTCCAGGGTTATCAGGGCAGTTATCTGATCGGTTTCATCGTCATCGGCGCGGTGGCGCTGCGCGCGATCCTTTTTTATCAGGATCAATCGAATCTCGTCCCTGTCGTTTTTCTCCTCGCGATCTATGCGTTGTTGTATGCTTTGGAGCCTGCGCTCTCGAGCCGTTTTTCCTGGCATAAATTTTTCTACTTTCCATTGCAAACCGCGCTTGCGGCGACGCTCTCCAACCTGCGCCCATTCCTGGATTTTCAAACCCTTTTGTACATCCCGCTTTCCATGCAGGCATTTCATTTGTTATCGCGCCGAGCCGCGGCGATCTGGGTGATCCTGTATGCGGCATTGCTCAGCGTGACCCTGATGCTCGGAATGACTTTTCTGGAAGGCCTGGCGTTCATCCTGCTTTACCTGGCTGTCGGCGCGTTTCTGATTTCGTACGATTTCGTTTATGCGCGCACGCAAGCCGACGAAGCGGAAAGCCAGCGCCTGCTCGCGGATTTGCAATCCGCGCACGCGAAGTTGCAGGAGTACGCCGCGCAAGCGGAGGAACTGGCGGCGGCGCGCGAACGCAACCGACTGGCGCGCGAACTGCATGATTCGGTCAGCCAGGCGATCTTCAGCATCACGCTGACTTCGCAATCCGCCCGCCTCCTGCTCGACCGTGAGCCTGCGCGCGTCCCCGAACAATTGGATCGCCTGCAAACGATGACCGGGGACGCGCTCGCCCAACTGCGCTCGTTGATCGCGCAACTCCGTCCACCGCAAAGTTGAACTATCATTGCCCGAAGGGCGAAGCAATCTCCACTGTTGCGAGGGGATTGCTCACTTGATAAGATGAAAGCGTTC
>DIDQ01000143.1:15731-30559 GCA_002418215.1 Anaerolineales bacterium UBA5796 | reverse complement strand
AAACCTTTTTAGCCACTGAGACACGGAGACGCGGAGAAAAAGAAGAAAAAAACTCTGTGACTCCCTGGCAAAAATCGGACTTTTGCAAGAGGTCGAATTTCGGGTACAATGCAGAGACTATGAGACCTTTATCCCGCAGGGACTTCCTGAAAGTCAGCGCCGCCGCCCTGGGCGGATTGGCCTTTACGCCTTATGTCCCGCCCTTGAGAGAGTTCGATGACAGCCGCCTGGTCCGCGTCGGGACCACCTCTGTCAGCGTTTACAGCCGCCCGGACGACGAGAGCGCCATTGTCGGCCAGTGGTTCCAGGATGACCTGGTCCACTATTACGACGTGGTCGATTCGGGCACGCCTTCTTTCAACCCGGTCTGGTATCGGGTATGGGGCGGGTACATGCACCGGGCGCGGCTGCAAAAAGTGAGTGTGCTCTATAATTCCCCGGCTGCCCCCATCCGCAAGGAAGGACAGTTGGGCGAGATCACCGTCCCGTATAGCCAGGCCATCCGCCTGGTGCGCGACCAGTGGACCAATGTCTACCGCCTGTATTACGAAACCGTCCATTGGGTCGTCGGGCTGGAAGAAGGCCCGGATGGCGAACCCTGGTACCGCCTGCACGATGAACTGCACGAGATCGAATACATCATCCCGGCTATTCACATGCGCCTCATCCCGGACGAAGAGATTGCACCTATTTCGCCGGAGGTCCCCTGGCAAAACAAACGCCTCGAACTCGACCTCTCCACCCAGACCCTGACTGCGCTGGAATATGACGCGGTCAAGCTGAAGACCACCATCTCATCCGGCATCCCCAACAGCCAGCCGGGACCGAACGGCATCGCGACCATCACCCCTTACGGCAAGTTCAACATCCACAGCAAGCTGCCTTCCAAACACATGGGCGACGGCAGCCTGTTCGCCGACGTGGGCGATTACGAACTACCCGGCGTCCCCTGGACCTGTTTCTTCACCGGGAAAGGTCACGCCTTTCACGGCACTTACTGGCACGATAACTTCGGCGTGCCGATGAGCCACGGCTGCGTCAACATGCGCAACGCCGAGGCCAAGTGGCTCTTCCGCTGGCTGCTGCCGATATTCGAACCTGCCGAAATGTCCGTTCCAAGCCACGTGGAAAAGACCGGCTACGGCACCCAGGTGGAAATCTTCTACTCGTAGTTTCGAGCTTTTGTTTATATGGTTTCCAGCCTTTACTCTGTTAAAGGCTATTTGTTTGCCAGCGAAATGCCAATCCAAATTGCAAAAGTCTCTTTCTTTGATTAAAATATGCAGAACGTTAGTTCTGTTAAGGTAATCGATTAATTATGAATAAAATTATTTTTGGCGATAACCTTCCTATACTCAAAAATATGGAGAGCGAATCAATCGATTTGATTTATATTGATCCGCCCTTCAATACTGGGAAAACACAATCGAATACAAGAATTAAAGTACAAAAATCGAATGACGGTGATCGAATAGGGTTTCAGGGAAACTCGTATAAGACAATTGCTGTTGAAACCAAACAATATATGGATTCGTTTGGGGACGAATATATTGATGGCTTTTTAAGACCGAGGCTTGAAGAAGCTTTTAGGCTGTTATCACCACGTGGAACCTTATATTTCCATATTGATTATCGGGAAGCACATTATTGTAAAATAGTTTTGGACAATATCTTTGGGCGTTCAAGTTTTATTAACGAAATTATTTGGGCATATGATTTTGGCGGCAAGGCAAAATCTAAATGGCCAACCAAACACGACAATATTTTTGTTTATGTCAAAGATCCTAAAAACTACGTTTTCAATACTCATTCAATTGACAGAGAGCCTTATATGGCTCCTGGCTTGGTTGGACCAGAAAAGGCTCAAAGGGGAAAATTACCTACGGATACATGGTGGCATACAATCGTTGGTACTAACAGCAGAGAAAGAACTGGATACCCTACTCAAAAGCCATTAGGTGTAATTAACAGAATTATTCAAGCCTCATCAAACCTAGGAGATACCGTTCTGGATTTTTTTGCTGGAAGTGGAACGGTAGGGGAGAGTTGTATTAAGTTTGATAGGGAGTTTATTCTCATAGACAATAACCCAGCAGCGCTAGAGGTTATGGCAAAGAGATTTTCGGGCGTAGCAAATATTGAATGGATAGGATTCGACCCGGTTCCATTTAGTAGTGTAGGCAATGCACATCCTATTGTTACCCAACCGCCAGCAAATTATGACTTATTGGTTTCCGCTGCTTCTTATCTCCGTAATGAACTTGAAGGTGAATTTGGTGTTTGGGAAGATAGTCCTTTTCAATGGACATTAGTTCTTCCGCCTGCGAAAAAAGGGAAATTAGGAAGAAATATGATCGCAACTTGGTGTGCCATGAAAGGATTCTCGGTTGAGAAGTTGGGAGATCCTGACGCTAGTTTGCTAATTAATGGATACCGTATAGCTACCAAGTTCTCTACTCTTTGGTCTGGTGGATTGTATAAATTTCAACAAGTTAGGGATACTGGTTATGATTTTGTGTTTTGTCTAGGAATTTCACCTGATCAAGCTCATGCTTGGATTTTCCCTAGAGAATTTGCCTTAAAGAATGCGACAATACAACACGGAGGTAAAAAAGGCACAGAATATTGGATTACTATCAAGCCTGCTGCATTGCCGTCGTGGGTGTTGAGTTATGGTGGGACTTTAGATCAAGTTTCTGTTGTGATGAAAAAGTTATTGCCTAAACGAAAATAGGAGACTACAAAGCCATTATGAAAATTCCTCAAACATCCTCTGACTTCAATCTGTTGGCAGTCTCTGCGAATTATATTAAAGCTGATTTGGAAAAAGATTATTTAGCATGGAAGGATAGCCCATTTGAGTGGGTTTTGAAGTTACCAGCGGGATCAAAGGGAAAGTTGGGAAAGCATTTAGTTTATCAATGGAGCGCTTTAAAGGGGTTATCTGTTGATAGTAGCCCAGATTCGCAAGCTGATATGTTAATCAACGGCCATAGAATTGAAATTAAATTTTCGACTTTGTGGAAATCTGGCATTTATAAATTTCAACAAATCCGAGATCAAAACTATGAATATGCTATTTGTTTAGGCATTTCACCATTTGAAGCACATTGCTGGGTTATAAGCAAATCATTGCTCCAAAACTATGTAATAGGTCACATGGGACAGCATACAGGTTTATTAAGTACAGAAACAGCTTGGTTAACGGTTGATCCTGTCAATCCTTATGAATGGTTGAGTGTCTGCGGCGGGACATTAACCGATGCTTATAATGTGTTAAAAAGCATAAAAAAGAAATGAATGTGATAAAACCTGTTGGCCGTTTTGTCACCCTGAGCGGAGCGAAGGGTCTCAGCGCTTAAGAACGAGATTCTTCGCTTCGCTCAGAATGACATCAACCAGGTTTAGTCACACTCAAAAGAAATAATAATTTATCACTCGCTTTGAGATTTCCTTGTTAGAACAAACCACAGAAAGATTCTTCTTCCTGTAGACCCTTAAACGCGAAAACCAGCCGGTGTGCGTCCGGCTGGTCACAGTCCAGGGGGAACAATTCCAGGTGGTCTTGGATCAAACGTCCAGCCGATAGCCAACCCCACGGATAGTTTTGAGCAATCGCGGGTGATCGGGGTCCAGCTCGATGGCCTTTCTCAGCCAGGAGACGTGGACATCCAGCGTGCGGGTGTCGCCTGTGTAATCGGTATCCCAGACCCGTTTGAACAGGTCTTCGCGCTCGACGACTTCACCGCGGTGTTCGATCAACACTTGCAAGAGCAGCACCAGCCTCGGCGTGAGCCGGGCATTTTTGCCCAGGCTGCGCACCCGGCGGTGTTCGGTGTCGAGCCGGATCGGCCCGGCGTGGAGCAGGTTGTTGCCGTCGCCGGGGAGCAGCGGCTTGATCCGGTTGGCCAGTTTTTGGACGGTAAAGGGGAGGCGCAGGATCACATCGGCGGTTTCTTTTTCGACCTTTTTGGCCGAGTGGTCGAGGATCAAGATCAAAGGAAGTTTTTCAAACTGGGTTTTGATGGTCTGGCAGGTACGCACGCCGCTGCTGCGCAGGGAGGCTGCATTGAGCACGACGATGTCTGGATCAACGTTTTCCAATTGTTTCAAACCGTCGCTGCCGCTCTGGGCGGTTTCCACAGTGTAGCCCTTTTTTTCGAGCGCGGCAGCAAAGGCGGGTACATCTGCATGCCTGCCTTCTATAATCAAGATGGTTGCGTTAGTCATAAGCGATAATATTACGGGCAAGGTGGTTAGCCGGATTTGTTAAAAGATTTGGGCCACTCTCCGGCTGAAATGTTAAAGCATTATACCCTAATCTTAACAAGTTCCTCTCCGGTCAAGGGTACTATTTGGGGTTAATTTTATGATGTTAATATGCTTTCAGGGTCAAGCCGTTATCCCGGAGCAGTAACGATTTCGGCGGCTCCAAATTTTGCCCAGGAGTGCGGACTTTAGTCCGCATTTGTGACCAGGGGATAACTGCTGAGCCGTCTGGCCTCCCGGCATGTTCCGGCGGGATAAATCCCTGCCTCAGTTCATGGAAGTCGGCCAAAGGCCGACTTTTCAGCAGCCCGAAGGGCTTTTTCGTACTGAGGCAGGGCTTGTGCGAAGCCCCCTGTAAGGGCAGCCCGCCGAGTCAGGCGAAAAACCTGCAAGCCTGACTCGACCAAGGGTATTATATAATTGTCCCGGCATGAAAACCCGCATCCTCCACCTCGAACTCCACGATGACCTGATCTCGATCCGCGACCGGATGGCGTGGGCCAAGTCGCCGCGCATCCTGCTGGTCTGGCCGCGGCGCGGTGGGGTGGACCTGCGCCCGCTGGACTTGAAACTGCTCCAGCGCCACGCCTTTGGCCTCGGCAGCCAGTTGGGGCTGGTCAGCCGGAATCCCGGCATTCGGGAGGCGGCCCGGGATTTGGACATCCCGGTCTTCCCCTCCATGCCTGAAGCCCAGCGCGGCGATTGGTCTGGGGCGGGCCGGAGGCCTCCGCTCCGGCGGCAGGCCGAACGTCCCGACCCGGGCGAGCTGCGCGCCCGGATTGCCGGGTTCCGCGAGATCGGCGCGCTCCATCCCAACCTCCGCCTGGCCGTCTTCTCGCTGGGCGTGCTGGCGGCGCTGGCCGTCGTAACCCTGTTCATCCCGTCGGCGGAGATCGCCCTCGACCCGGCGACGACCGCCCAGGAGGTGACCATCCCGGTCAGCGCCGGGGTGGAGGTGATGGACGTCAGTCTCTCCGGCAGCCTGCCGGCGCGGACGATAAACCTGGCGATAACCGCCGAAGGCGAAGCCCCGGCTTCGGGCAGCCTGGCTCTCCCCGTCCAGAAGGCCGGGGGGCGGGTGATGCTCGCCAACCTGACCGCCAATTCCCTGTCCATCCCCGCCGGGACGATTGTGTCCACGATGGCTGCCCCGGTGACCCGTTACGTGATCACCGCAGCCGGGACGTTATCTCCCGGGGTGGGTTCGACCCTCGATTTGCCGGTCGAGGCCCTCCGGCCCGGTTCCGAAAGCAACCTGGACGCCGGGACTGCCCTGGTTTTGGAAGGGACTCTCGGCCCGTCCGTGACTGCCGTCAACCCTGCTCCCCTGCGAGGCGGCGCCGACCGGCGCGCGGTCGCCCCCTCACAGGCCGACCGCGCCGCGTTGCGTAAAAAGGTGCTGGCCGCCCTGTCGGGACAGGCCAAATCCGAACTGCAAGCCGCGCTGTCAGAAGGGGACCTGATTCTGGCCGGGACGATCACAGCCGGGGACCCGTTGGACGAAACTTTTGACCCTGCCGAGGGCGCGTCCGGGGAAGTTTTGCGCCTGCGCCTGACCGTGGAATATTCCGCAATATATTTGTCGGGCGGCGATCTTGCCAAACTGGCAAGCGCGGTCCTGGATTCCACGATGGAGGAGGGTTATATTCCGGTCGAAGGCTCGTTGACTTTCGAGGGGGTGGGCGCAGCCACTCTGGACGAAGGAAACATCTATCGCTGGCGCATCCACGCCAGCCGCCAGACCCGCCCGGATTTCGACCCGCCGACCCTGCTGCGCCTCGCCCAAGGCCGGAGTCCGCAAAAGGCCGCCCGGCGGCTGGAGCAAGCCCTGGCCCTCGCGTCTCCGCCCGACATCAGGCTTGAACCGGGCTGGTGGCCCTTTTTGCCGCTCATCCCGTTTCGGATAGTCATTAACTATTGAGTTTGGTGTATCTGCCCCAAAAGACAGGGAAATGGGGTGTTGCGGACGGGCTGCGCCCGTCTGTAACACCCCGCCCCCGATTTACTAAAAAGAATACAATTTGGTGAGCATCATGCGTATCCTGGCAGTAGATCACGGCGAAAAACGGATCGGCCTCGCCATCAGCGACCCGACCGGAACCATCGCCAACCCGCTAGCGGTCATCGAACACGTGTCCCGGCCTATCGACGCGGCCCAGGTGGCAGAAATCGCTGCCGGGCAGGGGGCAGACCTCATCGTCGTCGGCCAATCCCTCGACGATGACAACAAACCCACCTTCGAAGGCCGCCGCGCCGGGCGCTTTGCCGCCTCCCTGCGCCAGCAGACCGGCCTCCCGGTTGAACTTTGGGACGAAGACTTGAGCACCCAGGCTGCCCGATCGGCCCGCCTCGCCCTGGGTGTCTCCCGCAAAAAACGCGCCGGCCACCTGGACGAACTGGCTGCAACGGTCATCCTCCAATCCTACCTGGATGCCCACCCTCATCACGGTCAATGAATTCTATGAAATCTCGCGGCTGCCTGCCATTTATCTTGCTGGCCTCTCTGTTGGCCGGTGTTTTCATTCTCTGGTTCATCCCCTATCAGGCCAGCGCCTTCTTTGGTCCACCGGCTGAGGCCCTGGGCGGGTGGCAGCGCTTCGATTATTCCCTGCGGCTGCTCTGGTACGACGGCTTGCTGACCGAACCAATGGATCCTTTTGGCGGCGAACAGACTTTTGTGGTCGAGGTCGGCGAGCCGGTGGCCTCCATCGCCTCCCGGTTGGAACAGGCCGGCCTGGTGGCAGACGCCGGCGCATTCCGCGATTACCTCGTCTATCGCGGCCTGGACGTTTCGATCCAGGCCGGGAGGTACGTGCTCAGCCCGTCCATGTCGCCGGCGCAGACCGCCGCCCGCCTGCAAGACGCCACGCCGGCCCAGGTCACTTTTTATGTGCTCCCTGGCTGGCGGATGGAGGAGATCGCGGCCGCGCTGCCCACCTCGGGGTTATCCGTGACCCCGGGCGATTTCCTGGCTGCGGCATCCAGCCCCCCGGGCGGCCTGGACTTTCTGCCTGCTGCCGTTTCGACCGAGGGATTCCTGTTCCCGGACGCGTACATCCTGCCCCGTGAGGTCAGCGCCAAAGACCTGGTCGCCACCCTGACCCGCAACTTTGCCCTGCACCTGACCTTCGACCTGCGCGACGGCTTCAACCGTCAGGGTTTGAGCGTTTACGAAGCGGTCACCCTGGCTTCCATCGTCCAGCGCGAGGCGGTGGTGGCCGGTGAACAGCCGCAGATCGCTTCCGTCTTCCTGAACCGCCTGGCAGCCGGGATGCGCCTCGAATCCGACCCCACCGTGCAGTACGCTCTGGGTTACAACGCCGTCCAAAATTCCTGGTGGACCAACCCGCTCAGCCTGGCGGATTTGCAGTTCGATTCCCCGTTCAACACTTACGTGTACGCCGGGCTGCCTCCCAGCCCGATTGCCAACCCCAGCCTGGGGGCCTTGCAGGCGGTGGCTTACCCGGCCCAGACGCCGTATTATTTCTTCCGGGCCGCCTGCGACGGTTCGGGCAGGCACATTTTCGCCGAGACGTTCGACGAACACCTGGACAACGCCTGCCCGTAAAGTCCCCGATGATCCATGACCAGCTATGAACGAGCCTATTTCCGATAAGCCACGTAGATGTCGGCTTCGAGCATCCGGTTGTCTTTGTAAAAATGGTGGGTGAAATAGACGTTCCCATCGTTGTCCAACGAGGCTTCTCCCGCGAAATGGACGAACATTTGCTCAGGCTCGGTCCACTGGCCGTTGACGCGCCTGGAGCGCCATAACTCGGGTGCGCCGATAATGCGGGTGAACCACAGTTCGGAACCATCCTGGGTGATGAACGGCCAGCCATCCGAATAGCTCGAATTGACAACCGAAAGATTCACCGGCTCCTGCCACTCCCCGTTGAGGTTGTTCGAGACCCAGATGTCGTATTCTCCCTTCCCGCCCGGCCGCGGGGAGTGGAAATAAAGCTCCTCCCCGTCCGCGGTGATGTGGAGTTCACCAACTTCATATTCGGGTTTGAAATCGGCCAACGTCCAGTTTTGCCAGCTCCCGTTGACGAAATCTGCTGTGAACCAGTGCATACCGGAATATCCTTCGCGGGCGGCGCAGAACCACATCCTGTTATCGAGGACGAATTCACAACCATCCAACGAGAGCTTGCCGGGGTCTTGCAGCAGGACTCTCTCTGCCCCGCTCCAGGTCTCGTTGTTTTTGTAAAAGACGTAAATGCCGGTGACGCCATCCACAACCTGCTTTTCCGGGGGTTGGTTGGGGTTTGGGGTGAACCAGACGTAGAGGGTCTTCCCGTCCGGCAAAATGAACGCTGAATCTTCGGCCCCCGCTGTGTTGACCGGATAAGGCAGCGGGACGGGGTCGGCAAATTCATCCGACATTGATCGTGGCGGGTAAATATCAATATCCGGGGTGATCTTGGTTTGATCAGAAGGGATCAGGCTTTCCCGGTCGGGCGGCGGAGCGGGAGTCGCTGTTTGGGGGCTGCAGGCGCCGATCCAGATCAGGACGATTGGAAAGCACAGGGATATTTTATTCATTTGACAAAGCCATCTCCTCATCTCTTTGCCGGCGCTTTATCCCTGCCGAAGAGCGAGCCGGCCCACATCCCGCCACCGACCAGGCCGATCAGCGCGGAGAGCAGGGCCAGCCGCTGACTCAAGAGGCGCAGCACGGCGCGGCCCAGGTCGAATCCCATTTGGGCAAGATCGAGCGGGATGTGCGCCGGGACCTCCGGGAGGGCGTAGCGGGCGATGAAAATCCCATACAGACCGGTCAAGGCCAGGCTGATGACCAGGCTGATCGCTGCCGCTGCCAGGAGCGGGATACCCCACCAGCGCAGCCAGGAGCGGAGGTCTCGCACCGCAAAGACGGTGACGCCGAGCAGCAGCGCCAGCGGGAGTAGCAGGCTGAGACGCATGACCGTGCGAGCGATTTGTATTCCCTGGCGCGGGTCTCCCTCTGTGACCGGTGAAGGTTCGAACAAAACGGCTTCATCGGGAATGCCGTTGCTGACCTCGATCAATTGCTCCTGGAACACGGGCTGGAGCGTGACCAGCATTTCTTCGCCGGGGTTGCAGAAAATGAGTTCCCCGCTCGTCAGGATGGTTGCTGCCATGCCGGCGATCTGTTCGAGGGTGCAGGGGGGTTGGGCCTTGATCAGCGTCCCGACGATCTCCACTCCCTCCGGCCCGGCCAGGCGTGTTTTCAGGGCCGTCAACGGGATGGCAGCCGATTCGGCCTCCTGGTTCAGGTAGGCGAACAGGCTGTCGAGGGTCTGTTCTGCCATTTGCTGCATGTCTTCCGGGGGAAGCAGGTTGCGTAAGATGGCCTCCCAGTCGCTGGCGTCCAGGTTTTTCATGAATTCCGGCGGCCCGCCCTCTGCTGACGGTTCGGGCCAGCCGAACTGGTCGAAGCAGGGAGTGATCAGGGCAATCTCGGTTTCGGTCGGGACGCGCTGGTTTTGGGCGAGTTCCTGGTAGGCGCTGGGGTCGAGGACGCCTTCGAGACAGGCGTGCAGTTCAGGGTCCGGGTCTTCTGCCCCACATGCCACCGGGTTGTTTTCGCAGGGATTGATCGAAACGCTGGAGGCCAGGGTTTGGGAGAGCAGGGCCGGCAGGTCCTTGTAAATTTCCTCCCGGTTGAGGGCCTGTTTGTAGATTCCCGAATCCAGGAATTGCCTTTCGATGTTCACGACCAACAGGACAACCGGCAGGGTCAGGACGAACAGGAGGGCAAAAATGGCCGCCACGCTGCGCGCCAGAATTCGGAAGAAAGTTTTCATGGTTTGGCTCCTGGGGCGAAGAACGAACTAATTCCTGAAATTATGCTACAACGGCCTGCCGGATTTTTCAATAGACAAAAGGGAAAGCATCCGGCTTTTGGCATCCAACGCCGGGAGCCGTTGGACTCCGTACTGCCAGACAAAAAGCGGACGGAGGCTTCTCCGTCCACTGGCCGGCTTATGCCAGGATTTCGATGTAATCCTTGGCCACCGGCTCGCCGTCGTCGGCGCCGAGCAGGGCCAATAACCGGGCGAGCAGTTGGGCTTTGTTATCGGCGTCCCGGCGGCTCCAGGTGCGGCTCTTGATCTCCAGGAAATAGCCCAGGTTCGGATTTTCCAGGTGGTCGAGGTTGACGAAAAATTCCTCGTTCTGGTACCAGACCAGCCAGCGCAGGCGGTCTTTTTCGAGCAGGATTTCCTTGCTGGGGTTGAAGTATTCCCGGTAGAAGCGCAGGGGGTTGGCCGCCGGGGCGTAGAAGCGGCTGCGAGAGAGCATCACGTCATGGTCGAACTGGCCCTCGCGCTTCTGGCCGAGCAGGGTCAGGCGGCCGCGCACGTTGGTGATCTGGCCCTTTTCGTCAATGAAATCATCCTCACGGTAGCGCAGCCGTCCCTGGGATGGGTCGTCGAAACTGAAGTAGACATCATGCTGGCGGTAATGCCGTTTGCGCTGAACGGTGATGTCGGGGTGCTCCAGCCCTTCCAGGATTGGGGAGGGGTCGGCCACCTTGACCTTTACCTGGACCTCGAAGGATTCCTGCTCCATCGAGCCGCCCAGGGCGATCAATTTGGACAGAATGGACTGCTCCCGTTTAACCAGGAAAGCATCTATGCGTTTGGCGTACTCCCGCGCCCGTTCGAGCAGTTCGGCTTCCCGCAGGGTCAGCAGTTGACGGTCGCGCATCAGCCAGGCTCCGTTGACCATCACATCGGTCACATCGGTGGATTTGGCGGCAAAGACGATCTGGGCATAGAGGCCGTTGGGATCGCGCCTGAAGTTGGGCGAATTGTGCAGCGGCGACAGGTCGAGCAGGATGAAGTCGGCCCGTTTGCCGGGTTCCAGCGTCCCGGTCAGGTGGCCGATGTGGAGGGCTTTGGCCCCCAGGCGGGTCGCCATCGTCAGCGCGGTCTGGGCCGGGACGGCGGTCGGGTCGTTGCTGGTGGCTTTGGCAATGAACGAAGCCAGGCGCACTTCCTCGAACATATCCAGGTCGTTGTTGCTGGCCGGGCCGTCGGTGCCGATCCCCACGTTGAGTCCGGTTTCGAGCATCTTGACCACCGGAGCGAAGCCCGAGGCCAGTTTCAGGTTCGAGGTCGGGTTATGGGCCACGCCCGCCCCGGCGTGCAGCAGGGTGCGCATTTCGCCCGCATCAATGTGGACGCAGTGGGCGGCCAGCACTTTGGCGTCGAATAAATTCTGTTTTTTGACGTAAGGGATGACCGGCATCCCGGTCCCCTGGCGCATCTCGTCCACTTCGCGGGCGGTCTCCGACAGGTGGGTATGCAGCGGCACGTCGAACTCGACCGCCAGGGCGGCCGCGGCCCGCAGGATCTCGTCGGTGCAGGTGTAGGGGGCGTGCGGCGCGACGCCGGGGACGATCAGCGGGTGATCCTTCCAGCGTTGGATGAAGTCGCGAGCGCGAGCCAGGCCGTCTTCCCAGGAAGGGGCGTCTGGGGACGGGTACTTGAGCACGGTCTGGGCGCATACGGCCCGGAGTCCGGCCTGGGCGGTGGCAATGGCTACGTCCTCTTCGAAATAATACATATCCGCGAACGAGGTCACGCCGGTCTTGATCAATTCGGCGCAGGCGATCAGCGTCCCCAGTTGGACGAAGTCCGGCGAGACGAATTCGCGCTCGACCGGCATCATGTAGCCGAGCAGCCAGACGTCCAGGCGCAGGTCGTCGGCCAGGCCGCGCAGCAGGGTCATCGGGACGTGGGTGTGGGCGTTGACCAGCCCCGGCATGAGCACCTTCCCGCCGCAATCCATCGTTTGGGCGGCTTCGTAGGCTTGCTTGAGTTCGTCCTCCCGGCCAACCGCCACGATCCTGTCGCCCTGAACGGCGAGAGCGCCCGGCGCATACTGGTTCAATTGCTCGTCCATGGTGAGGAGAGTGGCGTTGGTGAGAAGCAGGTCTACTCGGGTCATTTTTTCTCCTTGGGGGAAGTGGGAAAATTAACGCATTCTACCATAAGGGTCTCCGGAAATCGAAAAGGCCCGAAGCAACCTTTCGGGCCTTTCGAGTCTTGGAATGTCTGTCAAGCGTTAGCAATTTCTTTGGTGATCGCTTCGACAAAAAAGGTTGCTTTTTCGATTGCTACTTTCGCATCTTCTTCCGTATAGCTTTGTCCGGGCGTCAGGTCTGGCAGGCCATTGGGATAACGGGTGGGGATATAAAATTTATCCAGAGCCGCTCCATTGGTAAGCCAAAGATCCTTTGCTTCGATAAATTCCGGTTTTGGGAATTGCATCACCAGTTTCTGGATAGAATGACCCCAAGGATCATCCTCGATGAAAAACCACAAAGCTTTCATCGCTTTTTCGCCGCTTTGTTGCGCCATAAAGCAGGCATGTGAATACATTTGAGCTTCTGTGAGGGCTTTGGCAGCCGATAAATCTTCAACAGCGGTTTGCAGCCAACGCCTGGCCTCATGCAGGGTTTTACTTTGACTCATATAGAACTTTCCCTTCGCGCAAGGCTCGGGCAATGAAGGCTCGGTCTGAAATTTGTTCCAATTCTTTGGGAGTGTAAATCAGAACATCGATTTGACGGTCGGGGATGGCATTATTCAATTCATAAAGAATGGTGTCGTATCGGTCGAAAAAACGCTGGCGGGTTTGTTTTATCAGGATCAGGTCGATATCGCTGCGTTTCGAAGCCTCCCCGCGTGCCAGTGAGCCAAACAGGATGGCTTTGAGAATTTTATGCCGCTGAAATATCGGCAGGAGGTGGGTACGCAGGGCTGAAGCTTCCATACAGGCGTATTATACAATACCCACGGTCACAAATAGCGCTTCCCTGCTCGATAAAAAGCGCAATTCCCTGGCACCGCCCGCCACGAAGTCCTCGAAGTGGAACGGAGCAGGAGGGCAGGTGTGTGACCGCCCTGGGTATAGCCTGTTGGCCCGATCCGCCTCTTGACGATAACCCCGTTGCGGGTCTAAAATCGCCAAAGTTTGTCAGCAGACCCAAGAGAGAAAAGATGAGACCCAAAGACGATTCTGTTCCTTCGGATAGAGGGCTAAGGAGCCCAACCATCCCCCATCCCGGTTGACCCTGCGGGACAGTTTCGCTTTAAGAGCTGCCTCCGGGGGAAACCATAACAGGAGGCGCTAGAATGGCGCTCGATTTTGATAAATTTTTACCTATCCTCGAAGAGGCGCTCACCCGCAACGACCTGGACGCCGCCATTGCCCTGATCGAGGGGCTGCGCGGCCCGGACCAGGCGCAAGTCTTCTCCGAACTGGACGAGCGGGAGCAGGCCGAACTGTTGCCGCGCCTGCCGCTGGCCGATTCGGCCGACATCCTCGAAGAACTGGACGAGCGGGAGGCGGCCCGCCTGGTCGCGGCCCTGCCGCCGGAGGCCGCCGCCCGCATCGTGGACGAGATGGACCCGGATGAGGCGGCCGACCTGCTCGGCGACCTGTCCCCATCCCAGGCGGAGGCGGTCATCTCCCAACTCCAACAGCCGGACGACGTCCTGCCCTTGCTGATCCACCCGGACGACTCCGCCGGCGGCCTGATGACCTCCGAGTTCCTGGCCCTGCGCCCGCGCATGACCGCGGCCGAGGCCATCCAGGCCCTGCGGGACTGGAAACCGGAGGCCGAGACGATCTACTATCTCTTCGTGGTAGACCGGGACAGGAAACTGTGCGGCGTGGCCAACCTGCGCGGCCTGATCCTGGCCGAGGCGGAGACCCGGGTCGAGGCGATCATGGACCGGGAAGTGATCTTCGTCCGCCAGGGCGCCGACCAGGAGGAGTGCGCCCGCCTGATCTCGCACTACGACCTGCTGGCCCTGCCCGTAGTGGACGACGACCAGCGCCTGCTGGGCGTCATCACCGTGGACGACGTGGTGGACGTGCTCGAAGCCGAAGCCACCGAAGACTTCCAGCGCATGGGCGGGGCGCAGCCTTTGGAACAGGCCTACCTCGAAACCGGCGTCCTGACCGTCGCCAAAAAGCGCATCGGCTGGCTGATGCTGCTCTTCGTGACCGAGATGCTGACCGGGACGGTCATGCGCCATTTCGAAGGCGAGCTACAGGCCGTGGTGGCCCTCTCGTTCTTCGTCCCGCTGCTGATCGGCACGGGCGGCAACGCCGGGTCGCAGACCACCAGCACCATCATCCGCGCCCTGGCGGTAGGCGACATCAAACTGCGGGACGCCTTCCGCGCCCTGTGGCACGAGCTGCGCGCCGGCTTCCTGCTGGGGCTGGGCATGGCCGCCATCGGCTACGTCCGCGCCCTGACCTGGGGGTCCTCGCCGCAGTTGGCGCTCACGGTTTCGGTTTCCATCTTCCTGATCGTCATCTGGGCCAACGGGCTGGGGGCGGTCCTGCCGATGCTGGCCGCCAGGCTCGGGATTGACCCGCCGATCGTCTCCGGCCCGGTGATGAGCACCCTGGTGGACGCCACCGGCCTGTTCCTGTATTTCGGGATTGCCAAGGTTTTGTTGGGGTTGTAAAAACTTCGGAAGCTTGCCCTGAGTTTAGCGGCTCTCCCGTTTTTGACGGGAATAATCTTTTGAAACACAAAGGAACACGAA
>DIDQ01000143.1:0-15666 GCA_002418215.1 Anaerolineales bacterium UBA5796 | reverse complement strand
CCCGTTCGTTACGGGAGAGCCAGTTTTTCGAAGGAGCCGACTTCCGAAGTTTGGCGCGCCCGCCCTCCCCGCAAGCGACATGGCTGTCATCTCGCGGATGACAGCTACCTTTCCCGCCCGAAGCCTCGTTACCCAACAACTGCGCTCCGGTTGGCGCGAGTGCGTCGCACCTGACCCTGGGACAAAATCCCGTCAAACGGGGGCTTTTTTCGTTTGGAGTAATCTCGTTGAGATCGGTGCGACGCACCCTTCGGTGATTGCTTCCCTTCGACAAGCTCAGGGCAGGCGACAGAAGACCGCCGCTCTCGCAATGACAGTCCCTACTCTTCCCAATCAATCAACACCTGCAAGGCTCGCAGGTTGATGTCGAAGTCGGTGTCCTGGTGGTTGTTGAGTTCCATGTCTACGGCGGCGATGCCGTGCTCGGCGGCCCAGTCGGCCAGGGTGCCGGTGTACTCGCAGCCGATGTCCAGCGGCGGGTAGGGGTAGGGTACGGCCCCCGACAACAGTTCTGCCAGGCGCACCGAAGCCGGGTCGGGCGGGGTGCCGCCGGGGAAGATGCCCAGGGCGGCGCTGTGGTACGAGATCAGCGCCTGCGGTTTGTGGATGGACAGGAACAGCATCAGGGCCACCGTCTCCGGCTCGGAGCCGGGGTGCGTCCCGGAGGTGGTCTCGGTCTGGTTCCAGCAGTTGGCCCGGTCCCAGTCGGAGACCCAGGTGCTGGCGGGCCAGTTGCGGTTCAGGTCCACGCCGTTGTTGTTGACCCGCCCGTTCTCGTCCTGCGAGCGGGCTTCGCCGTCGGGGTTGAGGCTGCGCAGGATGTAGAGGGTCACGTCGTCGGGGATCAGGTGCGGCTGCCCGGCCAGGTAGGCGATCATCTCGTCGGCCAGGGCGATCGTGTTCCACTCGTAGCCGCCGTGGATGCCCGCCACGACCATCCGCACCTTCGGCCCGTTGCCGAACTTGAAGACCTGCAAAGGCCGCCCGCCGACCGAAAAACCGATGGTGATCGGCCCCTCACCGTAGGGCAGGCGGGTGGGCGTGGGCGTGACGGTGGGCGGGGCGGCAGTTGAGATGGGTGGGCGGGTGGCGGTCGGGGCCGAAAACGGGGTGGCGGTGGTGTTCGGGTTCGCCGGGGTCTGCGTAACCGGGGTTTTGGGGGCGCTCGTGACCGCCCCGGCCAGGTCTTGGGGCAGCTTATCGAAGAGCAGGAGGGCCACCAGCAGCCCGCCGGCTACGGTCAGGTTGAGTCCCCAGAGCCAGGCCAGCCACCAGGGCGATTTCTTTTTCACGCGGCTTCACCTGCCGCCAGGCGCAGCCAGTCCAGAGCCAGGTTGGAAGCCCAGCGGGGGACGTTGGCGTGCGGGCCGCCATAGGTCAGGTCGCGGGCCTGTTCGCCCTCGGGGGTGATCAGGAGGATGTGGACGGCGCGCCGCTCCGAATCGCCTGCGACGCCCAGGCCGGCGCAGGCGGCCTCGGCCTGCATCCTGTCCCGCAGCGCGCTGGATAAGCGGCCTGCCTCCGTTATGGACAGCGTCTCGCCGCCCTTGAATTCGGGCTGGGAAACGCCGTTTAAACGGCGGACCAGCATCCCGTCCAGCCCCGCTTCGACCGCGACCAGGTTCCAGCCGCGTTTCCCGCAGTTGCGCAGGGTCACGCCTTCGAGGGTGTCCTCGTCGGTCCCAAAGATGGCCTTCCCCAACCGCTGGCGGATGTCGGCCTCGACTTCGGCGATCAGCCGGTCGGCCTCGGCATCGGAGTCGGCCTTGGCCGCGATGCGCACGTCCACCACCCCGGAATGGGCCGCCAGCCCGACGGTGGGGTTCGACAGGGTTTCGAGGTCGCCGATGATCTCGTCAATCCGGCTCTCGCCGATCCCGGCGGTATGCACCAGGCGGACCTTGATGACGTGGTGCAGGTCGAACCGCCTTTGCAGGTAGGGGACCGCCGAGGCGTGGAAGAGGACTTCCATTTCTTTGGGCACGCCGGGGAAGGAGATGACCGCGTTGCGCCCGGTTTCGACGATGAAAGACGGGGCGGTGCCGACCGGGTTGGGGATGGCAATCGAACCCTGCGGCACGTAGGCCTGGCGTTTGTTGTTTTCGGAGGGGGCGCGCCCGTAGCGGCCCACCACTTCGACGATCTGCTGCCAGAGTTCTTCGCGGTATTCGAGCGGCACCCCGGCGGCGCGGGCGACCGCCTCGCGGGTGGGGTCGTCCACGGTGGGGCCGAGGCCGCCGGTGGTGATGACGATGTCGGCCCGTTCCATCGAGGCTTTGATGGCCGCCGCGATCCGCTCCACGTTATCGCCGATGGTGATGGTGCGGTACAGGTCAACGCCCAGGTTGCGCAGGTGGCGGGCGATGTAACGGGTGTTGGTGTCCACGATCTCGCCGAGAAGGATTTCGGTGCCGATGGTGATGATTTCTGCTGATGGCATGGTTGCTCCTAAAAAAAACAAAACACGAAGGGCACAAAGTACACAAAGGAAAAGCTTTTGTTCTTTTACTTAGGGCTTGTGTAAGAACAACTTCCCGATTCTGGATTTCTTCTCGCCTGTATTCGCCGGACTAAAGCCGCCCGCTCACCCCGAGCGAAAAACGGAAGTTATTTTTGCACGACTCCTTAGTGTCCGTAGTGTCCTTTGTGTTTAAGACCTTAAAATCTCAAATGCCTGACGGATATGCCCTGGTCACGGAGTTCGTGCAGGGAGGCGATGCCGATGCGCAGGTGGTCTTCGACGAAATTTGCCGAGACCTTTTTATCGCTTTCGGCGGTCTTGACGCCGGAGGAGATCATCGGCTGGTCTGAAACAAGCAGCAGCGCGCCGGTGGGGATGCGGTTGGCGAAGCCGGTGGTGAACAGGGTGGCGGTTTCCATGTCTATCGCCATCGCCCGCAGCCGGGACAGGTAAGCCTTGAAGTCGTCGTCGTGCTCCCAGACGCGGCGGTTGGTGGTGTAGACCGTCCCGGTCCAGTAGTCGTGCTCGAACTCGCGGATGACGTGCGAGACGGCCCGCTGGAGGTTGAAGGCCGGCAGGGCCGGGACTTCGGGCGGGAAATAGTCGTTGGAGGTGCCTTCACCGCGGATGGCGGCAATCGGCAGGATCAGGTCGCCGACGATGGTTTTCTTTTTCAGCCCGCCGCACTTGCCCAGGAACAGGGCCGCTTTGGGATGGACTGCGGCCAGCAGGTCCATGATGAGGGCGGCGTTGGGCGAGCCGATGCCGAAGTTGATGATGGTGACGCCGTCGGCGGTGGCGTTGGGCATGGGCTTGTCCCGGCCCTGGATTTCGGCCTCGTTCCACTCGGCGAACAATTCGACGTACTGGTCGAAGTTGGTCAGCAGGATGTAGGGGGCGAAGCCCTCCAGGGGCGTGCCGGTGTAGCGCGGCAGCCAGTTGGCGATGATCTCTTCTTTGCTTTCGAGGCTCATTCAACTCCGAAAAACTTTCTCAGCCAAGGATAGGACTGTTTTTTACTTGTGTTTAGAGTTCCCAAAACATCAGCCACGAATTATTGGGAAAAGTTAGCGGAAATCCGCGTAATTCAAAGAGACTGCTTCGGGGGAAACCGCCCCTCGCAGTGACATTTGTCCTGAAGAAGGGATGCTCTTGTCGTTCTTCGCGGCTTGGTGGTTGAACATTACACCACATTGTACTCACGGATCTCGCGGCCTTCGTCGAAGCGGGCCAGGTCGAGCATGGAGACGTCCAGGGTGCGGAATCCGCCGTCGAGGATGAGTTCGGTCATCAGCTTGCCGGAGACCGGCCCGTGCATGAAGCCGTGCCCGGAAAACCCGCCGACGACCAGGAAGCCGTCCACCGGAGTCTTGCCGAAGACCGGGTGGGCGTCGGGTGTGACCTCGTACAGCCCGGCCCAGTGCGAGACCATCCCGGCTTTTTCGACCAGCGGCATCCGGGCGATGGCGGCTTCCAGGTTGACCAGCTCGAAGTCGGCGTCCACGTTCTCGTCGAAGCCGGGCTTTTCATTCGGGTTCGACATGCCGATCAACAGTCCGCTGCCCTCGCGGTGGAAGTAAAGCGATTGGGCAAAGTCTATCACAAAGGGGAAATCCGCCGGGACTTCGGGCAGGGCGGTGGTGGTGAACATCTGCCGGCGGACGGGGGTGATCGGGATTCTCACCCCGGCCATCTCCCCGACCACCCCGGCCCAGGGTCCGGCGGCGTTGACCACGAGAGGCGTCTCGATAACGCCCTGGTTTGTTTTGACGCTTTTTACCTTTCCGCTTTTTACTTCAATTCCTGTCACCTCCACCTTGCTGAACGATTTTCCGCCCAGTTTGGCGGCGGCGCTGATGTAGCCCATCACCACCCCGTTGGGGTCCACCAGCCCGTCTTTAGGGCCGAAAGTCCCGGCCAGGGCGTCGGCGAAGCGCATCTGCGGCAGGCGGCGGCGGACTTCGTCGCCGGTCAGCCATTGGGTATCCACGCCCAGGCGGTTTTGCATTTCGACGTTGCGCTTGAAGGCGGCCGCGTCCTTCTCGTCCGTCGCCACCAGCAGGTAGCCGCACTGGCGGTAGTCCACGTCCTGGCCGGTCTCGTCCTTGAAGCGTTCGAGCATGGGCAGGCTTTCGAGCGACAGGCGCACGTTGATCTCGGTCGAGAACTGGTAGCGCACGCCCCCGGCGCAGCGCCCGGTGGCTTCCTGGCCGAAGAATTCGTTGCGTTCGAGCAGGACGGCGTTCTGCCCGCGGGCGGCCAGGTGATAGAGCGTGCTTGCGCCCATCACCCCGCCGCCGATGATGACAATGTCTGCGGTGTTGGGGAGGGTCATGTTTTTTCCTTGTGGTTGGGTTGAGAGGGTGCGTCGCACCTGCCAGAGTGAAAAAATCCGTTAAACGGGGAATTCTCGTGTCTCGAAACTCCCGTTTAGAAAGGTGCGACGCACTCTGTTGGTCAAAACGGCACTTCGGTGCCGAGTTTCATCTTTTTTGCGTTCTGCAAGGCCAGTTGGGCGGCGACCGCGTCCTGCACGGCCACGCCGACCGACTTGAAGAAGGTGATCTGGTCAGGCGAGGCGCGTCCCGGCTTGCGGCCAAGCAGGATTTCGCCCAACTCAGCCCGGATGTGGTCCTCGCCGAACAGCCCGGCCTGCATCGGCTGGATCAGGTCGCCGGTCTCGGCCAGGGCGGCGGAGCGGGAATCGACCACCACGTAAGCCCGTTGGACGGTTTCGGATGGGATTTCCTGCATCCCGGGCGTATACGACCCGACCGCGCTGATGTGCGTCCCCGGCTTTACGTCTCCCGCAGCGAAAACCGGACGAGTGGCCGTGGTCGCCGTACAAACCACGTCCGCCCGGCTGACGGCTTCGCCCGGCGACCCGGCGATCCGCAAATCCTGCGGGACACCGTTTTTCCCGGCCATTTCCGCCGCAAATTTTTGGGCCTGCTCAATATTTGGGTCGTAGACCCAGGCGGTTTCGATCTCCCGGACGGCGCAGGCGGCTTCGAGCTGGGTGCGTCCCTGCGCGCCGGCGCCGAAGACGGCCACGGTCTTGCTCTCGGGGCGGGATAACGCGTCTATGGCCGCGCCGCTCCCGGCTCCCGTGCGGATCGCGGTCAGGGAACTGCCTTCGAGCAGGGCAACCGCTCGCCCGGTGTCCGCTTCGAGCGCCAGCACCGCCGCCTGGATGAAAGCCAATCCGCGTTTGGGATTATCGGGGAAGAGCGACACTACTTTGACGGCCAGCGCTTCACCGTCATCCATCTGGACGAAGGCGGGCATGAACAGGCTGGCGGCGTTGTGCGGCGCAACGGGCAGGTGCGTCCGCAGGGGGACTTCGGCGCGCCCATCGGACAGGGCGGCGTAAGCCCGTTTCATCGCTTCAATCGTTTCGCGCATGGGCAGCGCTTTTCGAACTTCGTCGGCAGTCAGGATCAGCATGGTTCCTCCGGTGTGATGATACTACAACCCTTGCGAAGGTCAAAACTTTCGCAAGGGTGGATTTAACAAACAAGGTATACAGCAGGCTGTATACCTTGCGCTTTGCAGGTTTGGGGAGGGTTATTCCATACCCAGGTAAGCTTTTTGTACCATTTCGTTTTTCGAGAGGTTCTGGGCGCTGTCGCTGAGGACGATCTCACCGGTTTGCAGCACGTAACCGCGATTGGCTACGGATAGGGCCATGGTGGCGTTCTGTTCCACCAGCAGGACGGTCGTGCCTTCCTTGTTGATGGCGGCCACGGTGTCGAAGATGGCTTCCACCAGCACCGGGGCGAGGCCCATCGAAGGCTCGTCGAGCAGGAGCAGGCGCGGGTGCGACATCATGGCCCGCCCGATGGCGAGCATCTGCTGTTCGCCGCCGGAGAGGGTCCCGGCGACCTGGCTGCGGCGCTCCTTCAAGCGGGGGAAGAGGGTGAAGACCCGGTCGAGGTCTTTGCCCAGGTTTTGGGTATCCTTGCGGCTGTAAGCCCCCATGTCCAGGTTCTCAGAAACCGACAGACGGGCGAATATGCCGCGCCCTTCCGGTACCATGGCGACGCCCTGGTAAATCATCTGGTGGGCCGGGATTTTGGAAATATCTTCGCCTTCGAAGAGCACATTTCCCTGGCGGGGGCGCAACAGGGCGCTGATGGTCCGCAGGGTGGTGGTCTTGCCAGCGCCGTTGGCCCCAATCAGGGTGACGATCTCGCCTTCTTCAACCGTCAGGGTGATGCCCTTGAGCGCATGGATATTCCCGTAGTAGGTGTGGATGTTGTTGACTTCTAGCATTGGCATGGGTACACGCTCCAGGTTAGACGGTTGCTGAAATGCCGTCGGTCTGTTTCTCGAGACCGGAGGCTGCGCCGCGTCCGAGATAGGCTTCGATTACGCGCGGGTTGCGCTGGATCTCTTTCGGCGACCCCTCGGCGATCTTCTGGCCGAAGTCCAGCACGTGGATGTGTTCGCTGATCCCCATCACGACGCGCATATCATGCTCGATGAGCAGGATGGTGATGCCGAGGTCGTCGCGCAGGTTTTTGATGAAGCGCATCATCTCAGCGGATTCGTTGGGGTTCATGCCCGCGGTGGGTTCGTCCAGCAGCAGGAGCTTGGGTTTGCTGGCCAGGGCGCGGGCGATCTCCAGGCGGCGTTGGGCGCCGTAAGGCAGGTTGCGGGCCAGCGAATCGCCCAGCCCGGCCAACCCGACATAGCGCAGCAAGCGCCGGGCCTCGGCCTCCGCATCTTTTTCTTCTTTCAGGAAGCGGGGTGTGCGGAAGATGGCCTCAGCCCAGAAGGTCTTCAGGTGGGGATGTTCACCTACCAGGATGTTTTCGATGGTCGTCATATTGGCAAACAGGCGGATGTTCTGGTAAGTGCGCGAGATTCCCAGTCGGGTAATCAGGTCGGTGGAACGGTGGTTGAGCGATTGCCCATCGAAAAGGATTTCGCCTTCAGTCACCTGATAGAAACCGGTTACGCAGTTGAAGAAAGTTGTTTTTCCAGCACCGTTTGGGCCAATGATGCTGACGATCGAGCCTTCTTCCAGGTCTATATTCAGGTTGCCGACAGCCACCAGACCGCCGAAGCGTTTCGTCACGTTTTTTGCAGATAAAATGCTCATTGTTGTGTCTCCGTTTCCTAGTCCGCGGCTGCAACTTCTTCAACGGGTGGAGATTCTTCGTCAGCGTGAAGCTCCCGCTTTTGGATGGCAGAGGGCCAGAAGCCTTCGGGTTTGGCCAGCATCATGACGATGAGCAAAGCGCCGTACATCCACGGGCGGAATTCGGCGAACTCACGCAGCAGTTCGGGCAAGCCGACCAGGATGAGCGACCCGACCACGACGCCGGGCAGGCTGCCCATCCCGCCGACGATGATCAAGCTGAGCACGTTGATCGAGATGAGCAAGTTGAAACTGTGCGGGAAGATCGAAGTCAGTTTGCTGGCGAAGATCGCACCGGATAAACCGGAAAAGCCTGCGCCAATTGCGAATGCCAGCAGCTTGGTGTTGACCAGATTAATCCCCATGGCTTCGGCCACATCCTCGTCTTCTCGCATGGCCATCCATTGGCGTCCCAGGCGGGAATTGCTCAGGCGGGTGGAGACGAACCAGGCCAGCAGCACACCCGCCAGGACCACGTAATACAATTGTCCCGGCTGGATCAGGCTTGTGCCGAAGAATGATGGCTTGGGGATTTGCAGCACGCCCTGGGCGCCGCCGATGTAGGGCTTGAGCAGGTCTGAGTTGGCCATGATGCGGATGATCTCACCGAAGCCGAGTGTGACGATGGCAAGATAGTCACCGCGCATACGCAGTACGGGCGTACCAAGCAAAATGCCAGCGATCACAGCGGTTATAACGCTCACAGGTAAAGCCAACCAGAAGGATGTCTGGGCGACCCCGAGGAACCCTTCTGATGTCAGAATGGCCATGACGTAAGCGCCGATGGCAAAGAAGGCCACGTATCCCAGGTCGAGCAGACCGGCGAACCCTACCACAATATTCAGCCCGAGACCCATGAGCACGTAAATGCCCACGTTATTGGTCACTTCTGACAGGTAGGAGCCAAGAAGCAGCGGCAGGATCAGCAACAACACGAAGAATGCGATCCGCTGGGCATAAGTCATGTTGCGGCGCTGGGTTGCAGACTGGCTGGCTAACCCCTTTTTGATGCTGTCACCGCGTTGCTGCCAGAAATACGAGATGGCCGTAACCACAACCAGAAATATGAGCGCAGCGACAGGTTGAAGGGCTTTTGATTTGATGATCAAGTTGGTGAAACCGATCCCGAAGAAGGCGCGCAGTCGTTCTTGAAGGATTTCAGAGAATGTGCCAACAAGGATCGTCCACATCAACCCGGCCAGGATCGGTTTGCGGATTTTTTCGTCCATTTGGTCAACGAACGCCGCGGCAACACCGACAGCGGTAGTGGCTAAAACGAGGATCAGGCTTCCGACAAGGGGACCCTGCCCAAAGGTCAGGGTTTCGATAAGAGATGGCGAAACGTTGATGAGAAATCGGCGCAAGCCGAAGGTTGACGCCAGAAGGATCAGGACAAGCACCGGCAAAGAGGCGAAAAAGCTTGTTACTGCGCTAAAGAGCAGGATGCTGTTTTTGGGCGCTTTCCTGGCAGTCTGGAAACTGATCAGAGCCGGGATCAAAAAGATGAACAACTGGGCCATGGTCATTACGCCAGCGATGAGTTGCCGCTGGCTGAACAACTCCACCATGCCAACCGTGCTGATCAGGGTTGTAATAAGGCCGGCTAACAGGCCCTGGTTAATGGCATTGCGTAAGGTGAATTTCTTTTCGTTTGACATTTGCTCCTCCTTACGCTTTCTTCTCAGCCAGACGTTCGCCAACGATACCTTGCGGGCGGAAGATAAGTACCAGAACCAGCAAAGTGAAGGTAATCACGTCTTTGAGTTGGTGATAAGCGGGAACGTTTAACCCGTCCAGGAACAACGGCGGACCAACTGATTCGAAAATGCCCAGGAAGAGACCGCCGACGGCTGCGCCCGGTATGGAGCCGATGCCGCCCAGAACGGCTGCGGTAAAGGCCTTCAAGCCTGGGAGGAAGCCCATGTAGAAATGCACCTGGCGGAATACCAGCGCATATAAAACGCCAGCTGCTCCTGCCATGGATGCGCCGAGGGCAAAGGTGATCGCAATAGTGCGGTCAACGTCAATGCCCATCAGGGCGGCAACATCTTTATCCTCCGCAACTGCACGGATGGCTTTACCTGTTTTGGTACGCATTACAAAAAGATACAGGCCAACCAGCATGATAACGGTGGCGATAATAACAACCATTTGGGTTTGAAGGATTTCTGTGCCCAAGAAGGAGATTTTTCCTGAGAGCGCTTCTACCTGGGGAAAAGGCTTCACTTCAGAGCCGAAGAGACCGCGGAAGGTGTACTGGAGAAAGGTGGACGCCCCAAGGGCGGTGATGAGAGGCACAAGACGAGGCGCCTTGCGCAGGGGACGATAGGCTACTCTCTCGGTAAGGATAGCCACGCCGACAGATGTGATCATGGAAACGACCAGGATCAACAAAAGGCTGATAACCGGGTGGTTATTCAGATACCCGGAAGCGCTGAGCGGCCCTGCAATGAAAACAGTGGCCGTCATAATGCCGGACATGAAGAACTCACCATGCGCAAAATTGATCATGAAGAGCACACCGTAAACCAGGGTGTAGCCGATGGCGATCAAGGCGTACATGCTGCCTTGCGCAAGACCTAGAACCGTAAAATTCACCCAAACATCAGCAGAATAAGGATTATCGAGTAAGGTTGCTATTGTCCCCCAGGCAACGAATACGATGATCGAAACACGGATAAACCATAAAACAAAATCAAGGTAATTGATATTTTGCAAACGTCTTTGCATGGATTATCTCCAAAAATTTGGATAATGGGCCCGGGTTTTTGGGCCCGGGCCCATCGTGACGTGCAAGATAGACGCAGTGTCGGCTGTTGAATGGTTACGGCCAGATGCGCTTGTATTCGCTGTTCTCGAGGATGGAAACCGAGATCTTCGGATCGGCGCAGTCACCGTACTGGTTGCAGGTCAGGGTGCCGGTGATGCCCTGGAAGCCGGATGTGGCATACAGGCAGGTACGCATGGCCGCGCGGCCTACGGACAACGACCCGTCAGCGCCGGTGACGCCAACACTCTCGATGCAGTCGAAGATCATGTTGGTGGCGTCGAAGGCGTGGGCGTGGAAGACCGAGATCGGGTCGGAGCCGAACAGAGTGTTGTACTGTTGCTTGAAGGTGACGTAGGTGTCGCCCGAGAAGGACAGGTCGGGGCCGGAGAAGTACATACCGTTGCCAGCTTCGCCGATGGCTTCAGCCGCGGCAGCCGAGAAGCAGCCGTCTGCAGCTGCGGCTATGGTGTTCTCGAGGCCAGACACTTCTTTAGTCTGTTTGGCCAGGAAGGCGCATTCGGCGGTGAAGACCGGGAAGAACAGGAATTCAGGCGCGCCGCCTTCAGAGGCCGCCACAGCGGTCAGCACGGGTTTCATATCGGTGTCACCCTTGCTCACGGCGGTGAAAGCCACCACCTTGCCGCCCATGCCCTCGAAGGATTCGCGGAACGCATTGGCAAGACCTTCGGTGTAGGGGTCGCCGTCGTGGATCGCTGCCGCGGTCTTGAGTCCGAGGACTTCATAGGCGAACTTGGCCATGGCCGCGCCCTGGACTTTGTCGTTGTGGGCGGTGCGCAGATAACCCGGATTGAAAGCCTGGGCGGGATCGGTCAGGGACGGGGCGGTGTTGGACGGGGATACCATCACGTAACCGGCCTCGGAGATGACCTTGGACATCGGAACGCCAGCGCCGGAGCAGCTGGTGCCGACCACGGCCACGATCGAGGGATCGGACACGATTTTCTGGCCGGCAGCCTGGCCGCCTTCAGCGTTACAGCCGTCGTCTTCAGCCTGGAGTTCGACCGAGTGACCGGCGACGTCACCGCGCATGGCGATGGCAATTTCAACGCCGTGCTGGGAGTCCAGACCGAGTTGAGCATCGGGGCCAGTGATGACCAGGGCAGATGCGATGCGAATCGGGTCATCCGGGCCGTATTCTGCGCAACCGAGTTCATCGGCGCATTCGGCAGGGCCTGAAGGACCGCAAGCTGCGAGCACCATGCTGGCAACGACCAGCACCGACAAGATAAAGAGCATTTTCTTCATGGAAATCTTCCTCCTCCTGAGAGATAGATAGGTACCCGATTTGTCGGGTTGTATTATTCTAGCTGACCATGCTTGGAACCGGGGTCGCGCACCACCTCCTTGCATTTTAGAATTGGAGACTGATACAAAACAATAACCCGCAGAGATCCCATGTGTTTCTCAGCCGATTATCACAATAATACCGAGATAAGACCGTTCGGTTGCGAATTATTATCATCCTAATGGGAATTAGGGCAAGGGTCAAGTGGGTTTCTTCGATTATTTATGTTTTTTTTACTTCGATTTAAGCCCATAAAGAAGCTGTTCCCGGACCCGTAAATCGGTGTTGCGTATTTTCATGGCGAGGTCTGCCGCAAGGTTGTTCATCAGGCGGTAGCCCAACTGGGGATACGTTTCGCAAAGCATGATCAGTTTGTCACGCGGGATGACCAGCAAACGGGTCGGGGATTTCCCGGCCTGGGCGCTGGCAGAACGCAATCCTTCGTCCACCAGGGCGATCTCTCCAAAGGATTGTCCGCGGCGCATGGTTGCGATGACGCGGTGAGGTTCGTTGGCTACATCCGGTCCGCCAACCAGGGATGGGTCTATCGAAATTTCGACTTCACCGTCCATGATGACATACAGTTCTTTACTGTCGCTGTTCTCTTTGAAAATCGTCTCTCCGGGTTTGAATGCAGCTTCCTTGCATAGGTTGGCGATCATTTCCAGTTGGGTGGGGGTAAGCTGGTAAAAGATGTCGCCTTGTTTCAAAAAATTGACCAGATTGTTCATCGAGCGCTCCCAAATGATTTCACTTGAAAAAGTGTAGCATATTCACGAATGCAAATCAACTGTGATTTTACGGAAATTCCTTTTCCAACCAGGTGAGTGGATTGACCTGGATGCCGTTTGCCCAAACTTCCCAATGCAGGTGACCGCCGGTCACGCGCCCGGTCGCGCCGACGTAACCGATCAACTGTCCCGGTTCGACCTGGTCCCCAACCGATACGAGGATTTCGGATTGGTGGTAATACCCGGTAAAAATACCCCAGCCGTGGTCAATGATCGTCGCATTGCCGCGCACCGTCAATGGCCCGGCAAAAACGACCACACCCGGAGCCGTGGCGGTGATCGGCAGCCCGGTCCCGCCGCAGAAATCCTGCCCGGAATGGAAGGATAGCAGTTTGGTCTCTCCCTCCACTGTTTTGTACGTGCGCCGGTTCCCAAAGCGGGAGGTGTAACACTCAGGCTCCGGGAAAAGGCTGGCCGGACTCGTGAACAAGCCCTGCCAGTAACGGGTTGGTGATGTTTGCGAGGTTATCTCCAGCACCTGGGCGAACTCGGCATCGGATACCTCCGTATCAATGGTCGAAGCATCCAGGATGTAGAGATCGGGATCGTCCGGGTAGAAACCGCTGGCAACCAGGACCATCTGCTCGAAGGACTGCTGGCTGCCGTCAGGCAGGGTGGCTGTGAGCGTAAGCGGATACAGACCGGGTTCCAGCATGGCATGGACCCCTTGCAGGGCCGTTTGTTTCCCATCGCCTGTGGCGAAGAAATGCAGGGGGGTATCCACCACCATCCCGGTCAGTGTATGGGCAGGGGTGGTGACAGTGATCTCGGTGGTCATTCCCTGCACCAGCGGGAGGGGTGACACTTCAACGCTTTGGAACGCCGGTGGCAGCCCGCTGGCCTGGGTCTCGGGAGTTTCGTTCCGGGTGTAAAGGATATCTTTCGGGAGGGCGCGGCCCGGCGCGCCGGTTTCGTTGACCTCCGCCAAAGTCCACGGATTGGCATTCTGGCGGGCGGCCAGTTCCAGCATCGTCTCCCCGGCCCCCAGGCTGACGCGCCCTTTCAGCGCGGCGCTCTCATCTGTGACCGGGACGACCAGGCTGACCCCGGCATACAGCTCGGTCGGGCTGACGATCCGATTGAGGCGCTGCAAAATATCCGTCGAGACCTGGTAGTGGCGGCCCAAACTGCGGAAGGTGTCTCCAAGCGCGACGACCTCCGTCGTCAACACGCCGGTAATCCCCTCCAGCCCCGGGATGATCAGTTCCTGGCCGACCGAGATGAAGTCCGGGTCAATATCCGGGTTGGCGGCGAGCAGATCGTCGAAGGTGATATTGAAGCGGTTGGCAATATCCCAGAGTGTATCCCCCGTCTGGATAATATAGACCGGCCCGGCCGGGGGCGTTTCGGTTTGGGCGGCGGCGGGCTGCGCAGCAATGATGAGCGCCAAAACAATGAAGACCAACAGGAGTTTACGCATTTTCGAACTCGATTTGATCGCCAACTTCGAAATCGCCCAGGCGTTCGGGTTGTATTTCGAGGATGTATTTTGCCGGGCGGGCGGGGACGTAGGCCGGCCGCCAGACCCGCGCCAGTACCTTGTCCACCACTCTTAATGAAGAATCAAGCCAGATAACGGCCAGGTCGGTGAAACAGAAAAGCATGTGGATCGAGGCTTCCAGGCGGCTGTCACGCAGTTGGACCAGGAGCAGGCCCTCGTCCCGCGCGATCTGGCGGCGAAAGGTCAGGCCGCGCAGTTGGCAGATGAACGAGGCGCAATAACGGGCGTGGAGCGCGTCAATTTTCCTGTTGAGATTGGCTATTTTTACTTTATGGGGCATGGCAAATCACAAAGCGGGACGGCCGACCGCCCCGCTGCTGCTCTCCAGTTCAAGGCATCAAGGTGTTTCCGCCAAAACTTTCTCGACACTCTCGATCAGTTCCTGAGGGCTGAAGGGTTTGGCGATGTAGTCTTCCACTTTCGCAATGTGCAAGCCCAGCACCTTGTCTATGCTCTGCGCTTTGGCAGTAACCACGATGACCGGGATGTTTTTGGTCATATCATCGGCCTTGAGTTGCTGGTATACTTCCCACCCGTCCAAATCGGGCATCATCAGGTCGAGCAGTACCAGGTCTGGCAATTCTTTACGGACGATGTTCAGCCCATCTTGCCCGCCGTCCGACCCGGAAACTTCGAAACCGCGTCGGCCAAGGATCAGGCGAATCAAATCCACCATTTCTGGCTCGTCTTCGATGCAAATAATCCTTTTGACTTTGCTGCTCATTTATGAAGCCTTATAATCAAGGTGAATCAAGTTTACCATAAATTGCCTATGAAAATTACCACCTGGAACGTCAATGGCTTGCGGGCCATTCTCAAGAAAGGCTTTTTGGATTGGCTCCAGGCCGAACAGCCGGACGTGCTCTGCCTGCAAGAAATAAAGGCCCGTCCTGACCAGATCGCCGATGAAGAGCGGAATGTGGACGGTTACGACTCCCTGTGGAATCCGGCGGAACGGCCCGGTTACAGCGGGGTGTCCACCTGGCTGCGGCGAGCGGCGCGGGACGTGGAATTTGGTCTGGCCGACCCGCGCTTCGATCCCGAGGGACGCGTTATCCGCACCCGCCACGAGGACTTTTACCTCTACAACATCTATTTCCCCAATGGGCAGCGCGGCAGGGAGCGGGTCGAATACAAGCTCGATTTCTACGCCCGTTTGCTCGAAATTTGCGACGGTTTGCGCGCCGCCGGGGAAAACGTCATCATAACCGGCGATTTCAATACCTCCCACATGCCCATAGACCTGCGCAACCCGAAAGAGAACGAAAACACCTCCGGGTTTATGCCCGAGGAACGCGCCTGGGTGGATAATTTCCTGTCGCACGGGTTTGTTGACATCTACCGCCGCCTGTACCCTGAGCGGGTGCAATACACCTGGTGGACGTACCGTGTCAACGCCCGGCAGCGCAATATCGGCTGGCGATTGGATTATTTCCTCGTTTCGGAGGCGCTTGCGCCGCGAGCGCAGGATGTCATCATCCATGAAGATGTTATGGGTTCAGACCATTGCCCGGTATCCCTGCTCATCGAATAGGTCGAATCCGGGAAGCCACCTTTTGGGCCGTCCAGCATCCAATTATAAATTGGGGTCTGGGGCGTTGCGGACGGTCTGCCCTGTCCGCTTCATCCCACTTCCCTTTCCATTTCGAGAAGATACTCTGTAATAATTTAACCTAAGTTGCTACCTTGAA